>JBBDQY010000095.1:66159-210175 GCA_040905745.1 Balneolales bacterium | reverse complement strand
AAAAGCTTGCTTTCCATCCAAATTCCAAAGAATTTCCCGTATAATCAAATTTCCAATGCATAATTCAGGTTTAAAGCCACACATTTGATTTTTGCTCTGAATTTTACCCATGAATCTGAAACGTCTATGACTGAACGGATGCCATCGGCACTAAAACATTTTCAGAAGAGTACTTGAATTGGATTCAGATAATAGTAGAGCGCAGGCTGAGGTTGACCAAATAGAATCAATTTATAGAAGTTTAGGACGCGAATTCCCCAAGGTATCGCTTTTCCAAAAAGGGTTGTTATAGTGATCGGTAAACGGGGATAGCTTATTCCGAGCCAGAGCCTGAGGGGGGGCAGTATCACCACAATATCCACAGCTACCTTTGTTTACGCTTAGTGGCGTTTTCCGCTATTGAAGCTTATATTTTGCGAGGTAATTACAGCTGACTTTTGTCGTCATAGCTTTTGAAGCAAAGGGAGAGCTGCAAGCTATTAAGGGTTTGAAAACTTGCAAACAACGAGGTCTTGTACTCATACAGAATCCATTAGAACAAAGAATTTCATATAATTTCAGGGATGTGCACCCACCACCACAAAAAAAATGGCGCTACCCGTACTACCGAGCGGAACATTCTGTATCTGCAGGATAATGATGTCAGAATTATCAAAAAGTTCAGCAGAAGCGGCTATCGTTAAATAAGGGTGTTCCTCGGCAATGAGGCAACAAACTGCCATTTTCCATTATTACAAATAAACCAGTTCTCTCAATCCATTAAACTCGCTGTGATCCCCAAAAACATGATGCATCCTTCCAACCAGAATGCCGGGATGTGTTTGAAACCGGTCAGCCAGGTTGATTAAAAGCTCATCGGTAATTTCTTTATGACCGAATAACTCCCTTTCCTGCTCAGTGGGTAACAGAAGTTCAGAAGCAAATTCATCAGCTTCCTGCTCATGCTTTTTATCGTCTCCATTGTATTCAACACCTTCAAGAAACACATTCTTTTTCCCGTGCAAAAGGATGTGTCCGGCTTCATGAAAAAAGTTAAACCAAAAGGTATCGTGCCATTTATACCTGTTGGATAATTGCAGCACAGGATTGCTTCCAATCCATCGGGTTGCCCCATTTATAGGTGCTTTAGGAAGTTTTGGACTATGTATGACCTTTACCCCTGCCTGAGAGCATATCTGTTGCAATTCATTGAAAAAACCAGCTTTATTCTCTGCAATCAAAACTTTGACGTCATCCAGAGCCTGGCGGAAAGCTTTTGCATCATAGGGGGCCGAAATCATTTCTCGGGCTTGCAACTCTCCGTGTCTTAGCCAGGCAGAGACAGCATGGGGAGCATTGCTGGATTTAAGCGATATTCTGAACGCAACTTTAAGCTCTTTTTCCAGAAAATACTTTTTCCAGGATAAAGGAGAAGCGATGCCAAAGAAATGCAGTAATTCAGCGACCCGTTCTTTAGGCTTTCTTGTAGCAGCGACCCATCCAAAGCTTGCCATTTCTCTGTAAGGAAATTCCCTCATCCAGGGTATACCACTCTCAAGTATCTCCTCGTAATCCAGCCGTGCTTTATATTCCTGATAAGCCCTGTCATAACTCAACCATAGCTTCGCCGGAATATCCAGTACTTTCTCAAATTGTACGGCCATCTCGGGAGTAATCATGCTTTTGCTCTTCAGGACATGATTAATGGTTTTTTCAGGCTTATTCGTTCGAACAGCGAATTCTTTTGCGCTCATCCCTGCTTCCTCAAGCTTTTCGTCGAGCATCATACCAGGATGAGATACCGTTTCAGGGTGATATGTTAGTTGTTTATCCATAGTCAGTGATAATCTTTTCCAATTTCAATAATTTCTATACCGTGGATCTCCGTCCCCTTATAAATGCCATCTTCATCGACGGGTATGGGGTTTTCATGTGGCGTGAAGACCATCCGATATTGGGCTCCAAGACTGCATGCCCATTGCCCTTTTCTGTTTTCCCTTAGCTCGTGAAATTTTCCGGGTACGTGTCGTAATTCTTCCAGTGTTTCGGCAAATCGTATCGCGTCCAGCCTAACCTTTAATTTATCTGCCATCACCTTGCCAAGCTTTTTTTGCCTGTGTCTGTCATTCTCGGCCAGTTTTTTCAGGTCTTTATTGTTAAACGTTATTCGCATGGATAAATTACAAAATAATTTACACTAAGTGTTAATTAAAAACAAATACAACTTACGGGAAGGCACACAATGTTATGTTTCATTGGATGTAATGATTCAGCTTAAATAATTCGGGATGTATGATTATTCCTTAGTTTTCTTCTTATTCCCAAAAAACTGCTTATACAACTTCACATCCTCTCGTTCCGGCATTTCGGTTAACTCGGCATCGGATTCCATGATAATAAAAGACTTGTATTCGCGGCGCTGGTAATAGTAATACTCTTGGTGTTCCTTGCTCCATTCTGAAAAATCAATAACCATTACTCGTTCCCCATTGGTTATGGCCTTTCCCGGATGAAATTTAGGTCTTGGGTAATCTGTCATGTGTGTGTTAGTGTGTTAATGTGCCAATGTGTGTAAACCTATTTCAGGACAAGACAGGCAATCTTCGCCTAGTAGCTTTACCATATATGCTGCATTGGATCATTTTTTAGACATTTAGGGTATAAAATCCCGAGAAACATTAAAAAAGCGTTAAATGCCTTACCATGATAAACAAAAAGAGGTCAATTGCCATCACAGCCCTTCCAATGCACTGCGATAGTTCAATCCGGTGGTATGATTATAGAATTTTGAAGTGACAGCCATTGAGGAATGCCCGAGAATCTTGCTTATATCATACATATGGCAACCATTCTCCAAGGAATGCGTGGCTGTAGAATGGCGCAGGCAATGAAACTTCAGTTCCTTTGGCAATCCGGCTTTTTTTAGAGCTTTGTTAGACACATCGCCGATGCTACGAACCTGATATCCCCATCCTCTCTCTTTTTGTAATACAAAGCAGTTATTGTCATTCAAATCTTTGTAAACAGCGGGGTTTTTATTTCCAACCACCAATAATGAGGCCCATTAGTGTGAATACCAGTGTCCAGTATCCTCCGTTGATCAGTATGTATTTCCATGATTTGCTTTCATACAGGCTGTTAACCGCCATGGCCAGTGTAATCCATCCGAACCCAGTGAGAAAACCATAAAATGCACCTGCTGTCATATCAATGCTGGGATCGTTTAAAAACATGGCAAGGCAATAGGCCATGATCAGAGTGAAGAGAAAAGTAAGGCTGAGGATTTTAGCCATGTTGGCACTTTCAATATTACCTTTATCAAGCCCTGCTTCTTTCATCCAGACATTAGCGAACAAAGCAGGAGAGTACCATAACCCACCAATTACGAATGCGGTTATTGAGGCCACCAATATAGCCCAGTAATTAATTGTAGATGGTTCCATTGACATCCTCTAATTTTATTTTATGTTAAGAAAGCTGGAATCTGTTATGTAGTAAGAAGCTATACTACAAAGGCTAAAATAGTTTTGAAAATTATAATATACAATAGCTTATTTTTAACGGCTAAGTGACTAGTTATGTTTAATTTAAATATGACACTTTATTAAAAAATCTATTTTATTTTAATCTTGAAACCAGCTCGTTTGTCAGAGGCTTCATAAAATAAGAACTTTCGGGCATCAGGCTTACCCGAATACCATTGTCTTTTAAGGTATCCCTTACTACCGGACCCACGGCGGCTATAACTATTTTATTAAGGCCAATAAGGAAATCATTTTCATTTCGTAGTTTTTTTGCAACTTGTAGTAAACGCTTAACCTGAGAACTGCTGGTAAATGCAATAGCGTCTATATGGTTAGTCAGGATTGCATCGATCAATTCGATTACCTTCTTATTCTCACTATCATCTGCATAAATATAGGGTGCTACCGCTCTGACTTTGGCGCCTTCCTTTAAAAGATAATCCGTTAATTTTGTATTAGGGTCATTCCCATAAAGCTGGATTCCGACTTTTCGGCCATTCATGGTTTCTTTGTCAAGCAAACTAATCACTCCTTCAGTGGTGGGTTCCACTGCTGACAAATCTGTATTCAATCCAAGTTGACGAAGTGCGACTACGGGTTTTGGTCCACGTGTAATTTTGCGAACCTTTTTTAAGGCAGTAATAAACCTTTCTTTTAAATCACCGCCTGCCCTTTCAGCAAAACCATCTAAACGCCGAAGCCCTTCACCTGTGAGTAAAATGAGATCATCATATCCACCCTCTGAAAAATCCTGTAGCCAGGCATTAACTGGTTCAGGATTAGGGTTGTCATGGATGGATACCAGCGGACACCTCCATGTCTCTGCACCCTGCTTTTCAAGCATATTAGCAAAAATATCAAGCTTCCGACTTTCCGGAACGGCAATTGTACGTCCCGAAAGTGGAAGGTGAGTAGAGTTTGATTTCATTGATGGTTAATCTATTACAGTTTTTATCTGGAAGAACTTAAAATAAAAATCTGTAGAGTCCGGTAAAAGATAAAAGTTAAGGGTGAATCTTACGTGTTCTCACCGTTATGGTTTTGTTCGGCAATAAACCTCAATAATTTAAGCTTAAAATTAAGCTTTTATGGGCTCTTCATATAAGCGAACGGTAATGAAGGAGGGCTTTAAATAGCAGTTATGGCATGAACGTTGTAAAGTCAGAAGTTTTTGTGTATTCTTTTTTTCCCTAGAAAATAATAGAGTATGACCCCCATAATTGGGAATAGCAAGACGACAACCAGCCAAAAAATCTTGTATTTATCTCCCTTGCCTACTCCCCTTATGATGTCAACGACTCCATAAATCCACAAGGCAATTGTAATTAAAATTAGAATAAGGATTATCTGTGTTGTATCCATCTTTTGCTCCTTTTTTTAGAATCATTCCATTCTAAAAACCCGGCCGGTTGAAAATAAGTTCAAAAGCAGGTTATGCTAACCAATAAAGCAACCTGGCACACTGTGATGATTTATTCGCTCATCTGTCAGAGTCTATTCTGATAAATGATGAAGGTAATATCAGTATTACATAATCCAGCACAGCTGGTTTATGTTAACCATTATTATCTATTTTAGGAGGGCTGTTTATTTACTTTATAGTAAATGGTTACGATTAATTAAGAATATTCACAAAAATGGCGGTTGATAGAGCTTAATGTCTTCAGAACAGAAGCGTAAAACCTTACTTCTTATTGCTATTGCCGTTATTTCACTGAATTTGCGTCCTGCAATAGCAGGAGTAGGTCCATTGATTTATGAGATCCGACTCGATACGGATCTTTCAAATACGCTGCTAGGCATGCTGACAACGCTTCCTCTCCTGGCACTAGGAGTCGTGTCTGTATTGACACCGATTTTTACAAAAAGGATGGGTACAGAAGGAGCCATGGCTTTTGCTTTGATCCTTTTAACTCTGGGGATACTGCTTAGGGTTATCCCGGCCTATTCCGCACTTTTTATTGGTACCCTGATCATTGGCATTGGTATTGCCCTGGGTAATGTCCTGTTACCGGGAATTGCCAAGAAGAACTTTCCTCATAAGTTTGGCATGGTAACCGGAATCTATTCGGCTATGTTAGGTACAGGTGCTGCTCTGGGTTCTGGTTTGAGTGTACCGTTTTCTGAAGGATTGGGCTTGGGCTGGCGATGGGCACTGGGTGTCTGGTCTATTGTCGCATTTATCGCCTTTATTTTATGGCTTCCCCAACTAAAGATGAATCAGAAAAGCGTGATGGGCAAAAGCCTGGCAAGTTCATTGAAACATTTATTAGGCCTAAGGCTTGCATGGGATGTCGCAATTTTTATGGGAACACAGTCTTTAACATTTTATGTTTTAGTTGCCTGGCTTCCCGAAATACTGATCGAACGCGGACTGAGTCCTGTTCACGCCGGATGGCTTCTGTCATCTATGCTTGCAACGGGCGCTATCGGAACCTTTATCATGCCTCAATGGGCTTCAAAGCGCGAAAGGCAAAGATTACCCGTTGCCATTATTATTGCTGGGGAGATCATCAGCCTAACCGCTCTTATGATGCCATCCCTGTACATGGTAACTTTTTGGGTTATTATCCTCGGCTTTTGTTCGGGAAGCAGTTTTGGGATGGCCTTGTTAATCATAGGATTACGTTCAAGGGATACCGAAACGGCAAATCAACTTTCAGGAATGTCTCAATCGATAGGGTATACATTGGCAGCAACAGGCCCTGCATTATTCGGTGCTTTTTATGATTGGACTCACACCTGGATATTACCTATGGCGTTTTTATTACTGGTCGCTTTGTTAAAATTTTGGTCGGGTTGGCGTGCAGGTAATGATGATTTTGTATAGAAACCCTTTGATTATCTCTAATAGGTTAAATCAATAATAGAAAAGTATTAAATTAAGAGTACCTATTATTTCTACACCTACTTATCATACAACTGATGATTGATAAAGTAAAACTTGATCTTTACGTGGTACTGCCTGAAGTTCCTGACGAAAAAGACCAATGTGTTAACCGCCTAACAGACCGATTGGAACAATTGAAGGGGGTTCAGGAAGTTCATATTGACGATCAAGAGAAGAACGCTCCAAAAATTTGTGTGCATTTTGACAGAAGCAGAACTTCTGTGAATACCATTCAAAAGCAAATTCGAAAAGCTGGAGCTGATGTAACGGCTAAATACGGTCACTTACTTGAAGATGTGACGGGTCTTTATCATGAAAGGCATGCCAATGTAATCTCCGATCACCTTCTCAAAATAAAGGGTATTCTTGACGCTGAAGCTTCATCGTCCGGTACGATCAGTTTGGAATATGATCGTGATATCATAAATCGTGATCAGATTCTTGATGCCATGGCCCGATTGAATGTATATCCCGTTGACAGAACGCAAAAAACCGATCGGAAGCAATTTCAGGTTAAATATAAAGCCTATTTTGTTGAGCATGTTCATTTGATCTTCGCCTTATCCTGCGGTTTATTTCTGTTTGCAGGCTGGTTATTCAGTTTTTTCCCTCAATGGGATCAATTTTCGATTCCTTTGATATTGATTGCTTATGTATTTGGCAGCTATTTTACCATTATTGAGGTTTATCATAGTTTACGTATAGGTAAATTTAATATAGATATGCTGATGCTTGTAGCTGCAACCGGAGCTGCTGTGATTGGCGCATGGGCAGAAGGTGCATTACTGCTGTTTCTGTTCAGTCTTGGCCATGCCCTGGAACATTATGCTATGGGGCGTGCAAGAAAGGCTATCGAAGCCCTGGCCGATATCACACCTGACACAGCTATAGTCAAAAGGGATGGAATTCAGGAGGAAATACCTGTAGAAGAACTTCAACCAGGTGATGTAGTACTGGTAAAACCTGGAGAGCGTTTTCCGTCCGATGGTTTTGTTATACTTGGAAATACCAGTGTCAATCAGGCCGCTATCACCGGAGAAAGCATACCTGTGGATAAGTCTCCGGTTGATAGTTTGCAGGCAGCCAGGGATAAACCCGACCAAATTGGCAGTTCATCCCGTATATTTGCCGGTACTCTAAATGGTAATCATGTAATGGAGGTTGAGGTGCTTCGTCGTACAGAAGACAGCACCATGGCCCGGATGGTGCAGCTTGTGAAAGAGGCAGAAACTCATAAATCACCCACACAGCGCTTCGCTGTGAGATTTGAAAGAGTTTTTGTTCCCGGTATTCTTGTATTCGTAACGTTGCTAATGTTTGCCTGGGTGGTTATTGATGAGGCATTCGCAGATTCATTTTACAGGGCTATGGCTGTACTCGTTGCCTCAAGTCCCTGCGCTCTAGCTATATCGACTCCAAGTGCCATCCTTAGTGGTGTAGCTCGAGCTGCACGTATGGGTGTTTTGATAAAAGGGGGTGCTCCGCTGGAAGAATTAGGCCTTCTTCGCGCTCTGGCTTTTGACAAAACGGGAACTCTCACAGAGGGCACTCCACGGGTTACTGATATTATAACCGCTGACGGCATCGATGAAAATACACTATTAATGGTAGCCGTCTCTATTGAAAGCCAAAGCGACCATCCCCTGGCAAAGGCCGTAGTTCGTGATGGTACCAAGAAACTTGGAAGTTTGCCTGTCCCTGAAGCCGTTGAAGTTGAAGAAATTCCCGGGAAAGGGATGTCTGCCAGGTTTAATGGGCAGAAAGTCCTTATTGGAGCTATAAATTTATTTAGAAATGGCAGTAATTCTCATTTGCCATCTGATCTTGAAGAAGAGCTTGAAAATCTTCAAGGGAACGGTAGGACAACCATGTTAATCCACGATGGAGATCAATTTCTTGGAATCATAGGTTTAATGGATACTCCCCGAAAAACAGCCGTCGAAGTCATTACAAAACTGCGAGAATTAGACATCAGGCGTATGATCATGATATCAGGAGATCACCAGAGAGTGGCGGATTCTATCGCTCAACAAATTGGCATGGACGAGGCCATTGGAAACCTTATGCCTGAGCAAAAAGTAGATGCTATTAGAAAGTTGCTGACAGAAGAACATCTGGTAGGAATGGTGGGAGATGGCGTAAACGATGCACCCGCAATGGCCAATGCAAGTGTAGGGATTGCCATGGGAGCAGCAGGCTCAGATGTCGCACTCGAAACAGCCGATATTGCATTGATGGCTGATGATCTGACAAAATTGCCCCATGCAATTGGTCTTAGCCGGTGGACTCGTCAGATTATCAAGCAAAATCTCTGGATCAGCTTGGGAATGATTGCTTTTCTGGTGCCGGTAACGATGATGGGGCTGGCCTCAATAGGTATAGCCGTACTGCTCCATGAAGGATCAACACTGGTAGTAGTTTTAAATGCCCTGCGCCTGCTGGGTTATAAAGCTACTTAACTATCCTGGAAGGATCTGTCAGGAAAAATCAAAATCCTCATAATGGATGTCTTTCTTCGATATATTGATCTTACTCAAATCTGAAAAAATAGCCTCTCTCATAGGTTTGGGTCCGCAGATATATACATCTTTTTGGCCTATGCCGGGTATATCTCTGGCTTTAATAAAACCCTGAATGTCTGCACAGACTAACTTGAGATTAAAATTCGGCATAACTTCCATTAAACTATTAAAGACTTCCAGATGAGTAGCCTCCTTTTTACTATTGACGCAATAATACATATTAATTGAGATCTCCGGTTGAGGGTTAATTAATATGTCATTAGCCCAACTCAAAAAGGGTGCAATACCTACACCACCTGCGATCCATATCTGATCTTTTTTACCCAGTCGATAATCGAATCTTCCGTAGGGTCCTTCTAGCAGCGCTGTAGCACCAGGTTTAAGTACCTGATGAAGTCTTTTTGTATAATCTCCCAGAGACTTAACCATGATTTTAATACTGCCCTTTTTTGATACCCTGCATATGGTATATGGATGGGCTTCCCGTGATATACCGGGATTGATAAAGCTGAAAAAGAAAAACTGGCCGGGTGTAAAACGGACAGCTTCATTTACAGGGCTTAGTTCAATATCCATGACATTTTCAAATGGCTTTTCAATACGCTCTATCCTGTACCTGGTTTTATACGTAATAAAATCAGATAAGATTGATTTATAAACCCAGCTAATTATGGCTGAAAGAGATAGTAATGTAAGGTAGGCCATCATAAGCGGATTTCCTGCAAATGATAGGTCAAGCAAATAAATATGGATCACCCCAAGAATAAAAAAAACACCAAGAAACTTGTGAGTTACTTTCCATTTATCATAGGGCAGTTTTATGACTAATGTAATAGCCATAGAAATGATCAATCCCCAAAATGCCAGTGTGCCAATATTTACAGCTAATCGTCTGTGAAATGGAAAAAAGGTTCTCAGCATATGCGCAAAATCTTCAGGAATCCATCGCATTGCCAGTAAAACCGGATGTATTAGGAGTAGGATAAATCCTGTTTTTGCTATAGTATGGTGGAAGTGATACATTTTATCCAAACCACCAAAATAGTTTTCCAGTGATTTTATACGAGCCGAAAGTACAAAAGATAAGGCGAAAAGGGCAAAACCAACATGTGCCGCTATTTGGCTGCTGTAAACCAGAAATGGTTTTGGGTTATTATAAGTCGAATCAGGAAAAGAGTACAACCATAACGGTATTGCGAGGAAAGCTATACCCCAAAAGAACCAGGGCCCTGAATCGGATCGTTTCATGGTTTTATAAATGTATTAGATCGTATTGAAGGATTGATATTATCTTCAGGGATATTCCCGAATAGTATATCCCTGACAGCAAAAAAGATATCCACCGTACATTGCTGTGTATTATCCATAATGATAATTGTGAAATCATGATTATAGAAATAGGATACCTGTGAATTGAATCCATGAATAGTGCCGAATAAACCAAAAACCACTTCCATCTGCCCACCTACTTTTTGGGCTCCAATAAACAATCCATATCCATAATCTTCCATTTGTGGAGTTATCATATTTTGCAGATAGTTTCTGTTCTGTATAATTTTCCCTGCATACAAGGCTCGGGTCCATTTAAAAAGATCGGTAACATTAGAATACATCATCCCTGCAGAAAACCCGACACTCGAATGGAAATAGGGTGCGATTTCATATCCATCGGGGGTTTTAATATACCCACTAGCTAATTTGGGAATGACCATCCCCGATGAAGCGTAACCGGTATTTTCAAGTCCGGCAGGTTCAATGACGTGTTTGCGCATAGCCTCTTCATAAGTCAGCCCGGTTGCCTTCTCGATTATCAGCCCTAACAGATAATATCCCGAGTTACCATAGTTCCAATCAGTACCGGGTTCAAATTCTAATTCCATATCCTGGAAATGCTTAATAAACCCATATCTGTCGTGATGTTGAACGGCCATATCACTCAAAAAATCTGGTTTGGTTAAATAATCCGGAATACCGGATGATTGTACCAGCAAATGCTCAATAGTGATTTTATCGCCCGTAGAAGAAGGGTAATCCGGAAGGTAATCAGTTATTACATCATCAAGGTTAATATAACCTATCTCTATAAGGTGCATCACTAAGCAGGCTGTAAATGTTTTTGTGATGGAGGCAATTTTAAACCTGGTATCCAGCGTATTTGGTATATCCCACTCAAAATTAGCTTTTCCGAAAGCTCCCGTATAAACGATATCATCACCTTGGGCTGCAAGTACAACTCCATTGAATTTCCCCGATTCAAAGTATTCCGTGAGGACATCATCAATCTTTTCTTTTGTTGTAGTAGCTGATGGAGGGATCCTTTCTGATTTTATTTCCAAATTATTTGGGTTATAAAAACTCAAAGTCAGGAAAGAAAAAAAGAGGATAATTTGTCTATAAAAAACCATGAGATAATGATCTTAAGTCGAGCATGGATTATAGTATACGTATTAAGCAGAGGTAGAAAAATGACAATTGTCAGTTGATAAAAATAAATCAATGGATGTGTTACTTTTTTAGAAAAATACAGTCACAGAACGTCTAGGTATCAACTCAAGAGTGTATATCTAATAACTAATTAAGCCGAAAACGCAGGATGATTTCGGTCTAAATACAGGATGCGTTTTGTTCCGAGAGGGGGGCGTTTTACTTAACACGCTGCTTCAAATAAACTATTTCCTGATTTAAAATTAAGAGGTGAAGCTAAATATAAAGCCACTCCATCTCAATTTCCGCACAACCTGTTAATTATCAGCAAATAAAGTAAGTAAACCTCAGTACACAAGATTTTGTTTATCTTGCGTACTGAGGTTTTTTATCAAGACTATTGAATTGTTGCGGTTTTGCTAAAGGCGGGGTTTCGGGATGAATTGCCTACCTCGATAATAAATTCTCCGGGTTCAACATCCCAATCATCAATCTTCTCATTCCAAAAAGCAAAAGATCGTTTGTCAAGAGAAATGGATACCTCCTCACTCTCACCTGGATTTAACCATACTTTTTTAAACCCCTTGAGCTCTCTTTCGGGCCGAGGCACCGAACTTTCAGGATCACCTATATATACCTGAACTACTTCACTACCCGCTTTGTCTCCTGTATTAGTTACTTTTACTTTGACAGTTGCCTGCGGTTTGTCTGCTTGATCAGATTGCAGATCCAGGCCGGCATCTTCCATTTTGAAAGTCGTATAACTTAGGCCATAACCAAATGGAAACAACGGATTTATTGATTCTTTATCAAACCATCGATAACCCATAAAAACACCTTCCGTATAATCAAGGTCATATCCATGAATAGCTACTCTTTGTTTCGGATCAGCGGGTGCATTTCTTGGAGGAGTATCCAAAATTGGTTTTTGCGGCCATTCACCAAGAGAATGAACAGCATAATCATTGAGTTGTCTTGCAATCGTGAAGCTAAGCTTACCACCCGGGTTTACTTTGCCTGTCAGAACATCGGCAATAGCCTGACCTGTGGCCTGACCTGCAAACCAGCCCGACAGTATAGCTTCAGGTTCGTCAATCCATTCCTGCATATCAAAAGGACCGGCAGATAATGTTACCACAATTACCTTATCATGTACAGCTGAAATTTGTCTTAGGGCATCAGCCTGGTTACCCGGAAGTTCCAGAGATTGCATATCCATACCTTCTCCACTTCTGCCACCACTGACAAAGAATAATACGTAATCATGGGAGGCTGTTCCGGAAATCAATTCATCCAGCTCATCTTCCTGATAAGGTAAATAGGTAAGATTGCTTTCGTTAAAAACCTCACGTAAACCTTGCAAAGGAGTTATTGATATTTCCGAATCAACCCGACTTGATCCTGTACCTACGGGGACAATGTCAGCGGCTGGGCCGGTTACCATTATTTTCGCTTGGTTATCTGTATCCAGAGGTAAAATACTTCCATTATTTTTCAATAAAACCATGCCTTGAGAAGCCATGGCACGTGCGATATCATGATGCCTTTGAGTATTGATTTCACCTGTGCCTCTTGTTTCGGGTTCGATTACACCCGTTCTGTAATATAAGCGTAATACTCTTCTTACTTTTTCATCAACCAGCGAAATGGGCACATCACCATTATTTACTGCTTCAAGTAAATTACCGTCACCATAAACATACGCTCCAAAGCCCAGTGTCATATCGGTGCCGCCAAAGGCAGAATTGACAGCACTATATGCAGCACGCCAGTCTGTAAGGTATACACCGTCAAAACCAAGTTCATCCTTCAAAATTTCCTGTGCTATTCTTTTGTTTTCGGCGGCATGAACTCCATTAACCAGGTTATTACCTGACATTATGGTCCATACATCTGCATCTGTTACGGCCATTTCAAAAGGCATCAGGTGCATCTCTCGTAAGGTTCGGTCATCTAGGTTTGAGCTGGTAAAATGACGTAAGCGGTCTATGTCATTAGCTAAAAAATGCTTAGCATTTGCAGCTATACCATGTTTTTGAACGGCATTTATATAATGAGTTGCCATGGTACCGGTAAGATAAGGGTCTTCTCCCATGTACTCGAAATTCCGGCCTCCCAGGGGTGACCTCATTAGGTTGACACCCGGACCAAATAAAACATGTTTATCCAGATAAAGAAGCTCTGATGCTATGACAGAAGCAAATTTTGAAGCAGCGTCTGTATCCCAGGTACAGGAAAGAGACAAAGTTGAGGGTAAGGCCGTTGTTTTCTGATCGGGGTCAAAATCGCGTATCCCTACCGGTCCGTCAAGAAATTCGATTTGCTTAATACCTAGGCGCTCAACGCCACCACTTTCAAAACGAAGGGGAGTATCTGTGGTTACTTTACCATGTAAGAGATGAACTTTCTCTTCAAGAGTCAATTGTTCCATCAGATCGTCTATCTTTTTCTCAACTTCCGAGTCCGTTTTTTGGACTTTATCCGATTGTGAACATGCAATAAGGCTTATACATGAAAAAAAATAAAATATTATAAAGAGGTTTCTCATTTTAAAATGCTAATAAAGTTGAATGATTGTGTTCCATAATGGATCATCTTTATCATGGAATACTAGATTTGGCATAATGCCATTTCCTGTAATATAAAGGTTCATTATGAATTTCTTATGTCCAAATTTACGTTCTTACAGGAAATTACAGATAGATGAAACTATTTATCATAAGTTATCAATTATAAAGATAGCTTTTTATTAAGCTTTAGAGCTAATTATAAAAAAGTCGATCTCCTCAAGAGGAATTTTAATATATAATTTACCGAATTAAAACATTCTATAATTATTTTATTGCATAATAGATTAAATTAAAACAAGTGCTTAAAGCGAAGTTTGTTTACTTGTTCTTTAAGATTTATTTTGGAGAGAGCTTAAAAATCATGGAGAGCTGCATTTGTAGAATTAAACACTTGTTCATGGTGACATGGATATTAGTGATTTGTATTGGCTATTTACAATGTGATCAGAGCCAGCCTTTCATTTTCTTGAATACCGATCAATAAGAATTGGGATGATATATGAAATTTTTGATACGACAAACGATTCTGCTTATAGGTTTAAGCCTTGTCTTCATCGATCCGGTTAAAGGGCAGCCTTTAGAAGGAAGTATTGAAGGTTACATCACAGACTCCGAAACGGGTGAGTCCTTGATAGGTGCTAATATTTTATTGGAAGGCACATCTTTTGGTGCAGCCACAGATGCAGATGGATATTATCTTCTTACAAATATACCGGCAGGAGAGCAAAGCTTCATTGTGCGCTATTTAGGCTATGTAACTCATGAATTCCAGACAGAAATCATTGCTGGTGAAACGATTCAAAATGATATAGAACTTGAAGTTGAAGTTATTGCAGGTGAAGAAATAATTGTTACATCTCAGGCTGAAGGGCAGGTCCAGGCTATTCGCACCCAGCTTTCTTCTAACTCTATTGTCAATGTCGTTTCAGAATCGCGTATAAGAGATGTGCCTGATGCAAACGCAGCAGAGTCTGTTGGGCGGCTACCCGGTGTCTCTATTAACAGGGAAGGTGGTGAAGCCCAAAATGTTTCTATACGGGGTATGTCACCCAGATATAATAATATCACGGTAAGTGGTGTTCGAGTGCCATCGACAGATTTAGATGGCAGATCTGTTGATCTGGATTTTTTATCTCAGGAAATGCTTTCTGGGATTGAATTATTCAAATCAAATCGTCCTGATATGGATGCCGACGCTATTGGTGGTTCTGTTAACTTTAGTCTTGCTAAAATTCCGGAAACTACTATATATAGGGTAAACCTTGAAGGTGGCTATAGTGGACATGTTAATAGTTTAAGCAATTTTGCCGGTTCGATAAGCGGAAGCAGCAGGTTCATGAATAATCGGTTAGGCATAGCCGGAACATTTGATGTTGCAAGAAAAGATAGAAGTTCTGACGAACTGCTTAACAATTATACTGTTTTGCGTCCAGCTCGTGCCAGTGAGCCTCATGCTCCTCTTGAAATCACCAATATGAGTGTAATTGGACGATCTGAAACGAGAGACCGATTGGGAGCTAGTTTGATTATGGATTGGCAGGTTGGTAATGGAACAATTTTCTTCTCTAATTTTGGAAGTCAGTTAAACCGGGATGTGAATGAGATTGACCGAAGGCTGGATTTAGATGGAAACAGGCAGAACTGGTACTACACCGAACAGGATATTGAAGTAGATGTTTTATCAAACAGTTTATCAGGAGAACATTGGGTCCCTGCAATTGGCAATTCATTTCTAGAGTGGCAGTTTTCTCATAGCATTTCATCTCGAAATCATCCTTATGACCACTCAGTGGAATTTCAGGAATTAAGTGCTTTCACTTCAGGCTTAGATAGACGGGGTGATGTTGAAAATGTAGCAAACTTTGTTAAAAACGATTTTCAGAATTCCCAATTGTGGAGAAGCAATTTGGTGAATATTGACTCTAAAGAAAGAGATATTACAGGCCAACTCGATATCACTATACCCTATCTTTTTTCTGATCTTATAAATGGAGATTTCAAGTTTGGTGGTAAGCACCTCATGAAATACAGAGATCGCGTAAACGAAGAACAGGCATTTTTTACTATTAATCATACACCGGCAGACCTTATTAGTGAAGCGGGTAGAAACCTGACCACAACAAGCTCTGGAAATATATCAATGCTTAATTTTACCGATCCTGATTACCAAAGGGAAGATCTGTTTTTTGGAAATTTTGGGTTCCCTATCGGACTGGATAATGATCTGTTAAATTCGGTTCCGGAAAATCATATGCATCGGTATGACACGGTGTTAACCGCACCAATGAATAATCAGCATGGTATTGAGGGCATTACGGCCGCTTATGTTATGACAGAATTGAATCTCGGTCCCCGCCTTATGTTTTTGCCGGGTGTACGGTATGAATATACTGATGGAGAATACGAAGCTGTTTTTGGAACGGCATCAGGTACAAACGATCATGTAGGTTTTTATGAGGATTCAACAGCCCTGAGAAACTTTGATCAATGGTTCCCAATGTTCCAGATGCGTTATGCCATGTCGGATTGGTTTAATATCCGTGCAGCATATACCAAAAGCAGTTCCCGGCCTAACTATACTGAAATTGTTCCGCGATCCCGAATTAATCCGCAAGGACGGTTTATCAATCGAGGGAACCCATCCTTGAGACCGTCGCGATCTACAAATTATGATCTATTTTTCACATTTCATTCTAATAAAATAGGCCTTTTCACCTTGGGAGGATTTTATAAAGAAGTTGAAGATCTGATTTTTACAAGAACCAGACGAGTTCTTGGCGATTATGAGGAACTGGGCCTGAGAAGCAGCGAAAATAACTATGATTTAACAGAACCCTTAAATAACCCACTACCGACCACGGTTAGAGGTATGGAAATAGAATGGCAAAGTAACTTTACTTTCTTGCCATCTCCATTTAATGGACTTGTCGTGAATGCTAATTTTACGGCAATGAATAGCGAGACTCAGTATCCCCGCTCAACATTAGTAAGAGCAGATGGCGGGCTGGTTAGGGTGGATACTTTTCGTGTAGGACCCATGCCACGGCAACCTGATTATATTGCTAACGTATCAGTAGGTTATGACTATCAGGGCTTTTCAGCAAGAGCTACTATGTTGCATCAGGGACCTCAATTATTTCTTATTGGATTGAGGCCTGAAGAAGATGCCATGACCCAAAGCATACTTCGCTGGGATGCTGTTGTCAGGCAACAAATTTTTGATGAAAGAATTAGCATTTATTTGAATCTCCACAACATAACAAATGAACCGGATGGCGCCATCTTGTTCAATGAAGCATTCCCGACCAGAAGACAATATTTTGGGCGGGCTTTTGACTTGGGTTTACGATTGATCTTTTGAATCATTAATAGCTGAAGGAATACAATAACCAAAACAATTAAAAGGAGTACGATATGTATTGTTCTACAAAGCAACTAAAAAAAGGAATACCATTGATCTGTCGATTGTTCATGGCAACTCTACTTTATTGCCTGATCATTAGTATTTCTCAAAATGTAATGGCTCAAACATATATTGATGTTCCACCTGATGGGCCGAATGAGGTAGGAAGCCTGGTAACCGCAGTTGAGGAGAATGGTGCTGATGATGTAATTTTCCGATTGGAGAGAGGTGGTGTTTATTGGACAGATGCCAATATTACAAGCGTGGGTTATCACCTACACATTGAAGCTGCAGAAGGGGAAGGGCCGCCCCCAATGATTCGCCCGGCTGTAGATTTAGATGGTGTATCTACTCATCCTATTCATGCTGAAGGTGATCTTACCCTGAGAGGTATATATTATGCAGGTCTTGATGATGTAGGGAATTGGAATGGAAATACCCGTCTGCGAACTGAAAACACCAGAGGTGTATTAGATAATATGCATTTTGATTTCCACCCTTGTTTTATATTGCGCAGCGACGCTGATAATACAAGCTGGTTTATCTCTAATTCACAATTCCGTCATATGGGTCAAGAAACGGATCCAAATTGTGGGCGTGTATTTGACAGTCGGGGTAATAATACAGATAGCCTTGTTCTTGTAAATAATACCATGTATCTGGGTACTCATTTCGTAATACGCCCTCATGGTGGTACAGTTAATTACTTGGAATTTGATCATAATACGGTGGTTGACTGGGGATACCAAATTGACATAGGTTTGTCTAAAGAAGTCGTTTTTACGAATAACCTGATCATGAATGTTGGTTTTAGAGGCAACTCCGGCCGAGAGGGTGTAGGTTATTCCGATCAAAGCCTGTTAACATTTATGAGGGCGGATTCAATTGAAGCCTATAATGATGCTGATAGAAGTCTCGTAATAAGTAATAATAATATGGGGACTATGCTTCAGGAATATCAGGATGTACTGCAAGAACATTTTGTTGCTGGTGAACCATTATGGGAAGAACCAGTCCAAGATCCATTCCTGCATGATCAGTTGATTGATTCTGTGGGCCAGCACCTTGTGGATATTGGTGTTCTGGTAATGGAAAATAATATCGAGGAACAAGAAAATGAAGGATTAACATTTACAGATCGCCCTGATTTCCAAAATGTTGTCGATTATGTTGATGCTTTCCTGACAGATCCTTCACAGGAATTACCGGCGCCCTGGGATAGAAGAGATAACTTGGATGTTGGGGTCGATGAGTGGCGTGATTTCAGTTATAATACAGACGCCCAATCTTATACGGCAGCTGAAAACGGATTTCCTTTGGGTGACCTGAACTGGTTCCCTGAACAGTTGCAAGCATGGGAAGATGGCAGCGGTCCTGTTAGTGCTGAGAATCCTGAGACTATAGCAAGGGCGTTCAGGCTCTTTGACAACTATCCCAATCCATTCAACCCAACCACCAGGATAGCTTTTGAACTGGCAAATAGTTCAGAAGTAATTATGGAGGTGTATAATGTACTTGGAGAAAATGTAGAAACGATTAATCTGGGTACCAGATCAGCAGGTTTCCATACTGTGACCTATAATGCACATAACCTATCTAGTGGGGTTTACATGGTTAGGATGCAGGTAGGAAATGAAGTACAAACTATTAAGATGACTCTGATGAGGTAAAGTGGGAATGGTGTGAAATGGTTAATTGAGGGTGTGCCAAATCAGGCACACCTTTTTATTTACACTTATAAAACATAATACCTGTAATCCCATGGAAATAGCATCATTAATCATTTTGAATTGACTCATGGCTAAAAAATATAGTTTTATCAATATTTTTTTGTTGTTACTCTTGGCTGTAAACTATGTAATAACCGCAGCCACAATTAATGATGAGGTTTTGATTCTTGCTTCAACACAACCTGATACATCCAATGAATGGCAGGACATAGTTACGGTAGAAGATCTTTGGAATAATCATCACTATATGTTTGGTTATATATTCTCTGCTCTTGATCTTCAACGTGAAGGGTTAGGTTATGTGAATGAGAATCTGCAGAATCAAGATACCTTAGAAGCTGCTAAGGCTCTTTTGGAATATTATAAAACTAATGACACGCCTGAATGGCTTCGGTCTCAAGTCTATTATAGTGGCAGTAGGGAAGAAAAAAAAAGATATGAACAGGTCTTAAATAATGAAATCAGCTGGAGTGATTCTCTTGTGAAGATACCTGTGAATGAAGATGGTGGGTGGAATTGGAACTATACCGGTGAAGAACCAGACGCAGAGCTAGGTTACACCCTGAACAGGCATCGATTTTTTGTAGATCTGCTTAGGGGATGGCAGGAAACAGGAAATTCAGTTTACGCAAAAAAATTTGACCGACTTCTCAGGGACTGGATTATTCATAACCCACTTCCCGGAGAGGATGACCTGATTTGGGAGGTTCATCGCACCACTACTGATGAACTGGATTGGCGGGATATTGGTGAAGTTGTTTGGCGCGGACTTGAAGTAGGCTTACGCATTGGTGAGAGCTGGCCACAAGTATTCTACGGATTTCAACAGTCCGACGAATTCACCCCGGCTGCACGGTTGATGATGCTGTACAGTCTACCTGTTCATGCTAGTTATATTCAGGAACACCATGATGTAAATCATAATCATGCTACTATGGAAATGGATGGTCTAAGTACTACCGGCCTTGCCTTTTCGGAATACAAGCAGTCAGAGGAATGGATAAATCATGCATTAAAAGTTATGCAGAATGAAATTAGTGAAGGCCAGGTCTATCCGGATGGTGTACAAAAAGAGATGGCAAGCAGCTATCATTGGGTAGCCCTTCAGCGGTTTGAGAACCTGGCAGATAATTTTCAATTAGCCGGCAGGTCGATGCCAATAGAGTATCATGAGCGTCTGGAAGCTATGTATAATTATCTGGCATATAGTATGGGACCTGATGGATATATACCCTTGAATAATGACTCGGGCCGCCTGGATATCCGTCAGGATATATTAACTGCTGCTGAACGATATAACCGGCCTGATTGGATTTACATTGCGACCAATGGAGAAAAAGGAGAAAAGCCTCAAGGTCTGGCTTCTTATGTTTTCCCATGGGCAGGGATTCATATTATGCGTAGTGGGTGGGATAAGGATGCACATTGGAGTTTCTACAAAACGGGACCTTATGGGATAGGCCATCAGCACAGAGATAAATTGCATTTATCGATTAGGGCGTATGGCCGTGATCTTTTAGTTGACAGCGGCCCTTACACATATGAGGATTATTTTAGCTTTAATCCAACCAGTTGGCGTGGGTATTTTCGTAGCTCGTTCTCACAAAATGTGATCCTGATTGATGGGGCAGGTCAGAATCCATGGGCACGAATTGCAGATGAACCGCAGATTGAGGGTCTCGACTATGTTATTACATCGGAGTTTGACTTTGCAAAAGGAACTTTTTCTGAAGGCTATGAAAAGATTAGTGGTGAAAGTATTGAAGGTCAGGCTGAACATACCCGGACAGTAGTTTATATAAAGAACAAATACTGGGTTGTCGTAGATCAGATCAATACAGACAGACCGCGTGAATTACAAGCATTATGGAGATATGCCCCTGATTTAGATGTTATGATTGAAGGTAACCGGGTAACCTCACAAAATAGCAGTATTGGAAACTTGGGAATTATACCTGTAAGTGACCTAACATGGGAACCCAGTTTGATAAAGGGCCAAACCAATCCATATATCATGGGTTGGTATAGTGAAACCAGAGGAAAAAAGGAACCAATAACAACAGTAGTTTATTCTGCAAGCATCGATGACGATGCTGTATTTGCCTGGATACTGGTGCCTGTACTCGAAACACTACCTGATATACAGGCAACTTTGGTAAAAGACCAAACTATAGATGTATTGATTGAAGAAGAAGGAGAGGAACCGGTGTCGGTCAGTTTGCCATTGAAGGATGGTGTTCCCGAAGTAAAAATTTAATTTATGTATTATTTATAAAGAGAGGCTATATGTTCAATTATTTAAGACATCTTATTGCATTACTAATAGTTGTATGTTCTGCAAGCGTATTAATTGCTCAGGAAAATAGTAATAGTAACCTATATAATGCTAAAATCCAGTTTAACGAGGAGGTTATCAATCTTTCCGGGAAATCTACCTATGCAAAATTTCCCTTAATGTATTCCTTCTATTTAGAAAAAAGTGGGACTATTGCCTGTGGAATCCATGTTATGTATCTGGAAGAAGATATAGAAGAGGGGGTGGTGTATACGATAGGGACGAAAACTAACCCTCAGACCGGTGTTACATGTGTTAGAAAGGATGATGCAATTAGTGAGAAGATTCTATCAACTTCAGGTGAGTTTGTGATTGAAAAAGTAGAGAATGGTTTTATAAGTGGATCATATGATATCCATATGGTTGGAGGGATCACAAAAATAATATATAAACTTAAGGGCGATTTTACTTCAGATATTATGAAGTAACTTTCATTGGTAAGGAAATATGTACTCTCGAAAAGAATTTATTAAAATTAGTACTGTCGCTTCAATAGCTGGGATGTCAAGCTTTGGTTTCTTGGGTAATGGAAATAGATGGCCAATAAATGAAAAGCCTGAATGGTTGAAAAATCTGATCATCCTAAACGATAGCTTTTTTGGAGATCTGCAAAAATATCTCGAAACAAATAGAATAACTGACCCATCTAGCTCAGCGCACGGTGGATTTTTAAATAATTATGGATTGCCTAATGCCCAGGATACCCAGAGTTTTATTAGCAGGGCGTTATGTTCTTTAACTTTTACTGAATCCGATTATCATCATTCTGAGATACTGGTTCAAGCAGTTAATGACGCTTCAGGTTATCTGTTGAGATCACAACACGTTGATGGGACCGTAGACCTTCTTTCACATAACTTTTACTCTCCACCCGATACGGCCTTTATCATAAATAGACTAGTACCCTGGTATATCCTTATGGTAAAACAAAATAACCCGGCTTTGATGGAAACACAGAATAATTTGGAACTGTTCATACAAAAAGCCAGTAACCCTCTCTTAAATGGAGGGATCCATACGCCTAATCACCGCTGGGTGTTTTGTGCAGCACTTGGCCGATTATATGAATTATGGCCTGATGAAAAATACCGGAACAGAGCAGAGGAATGGCTTGCTGAAGGCATAGATATAGATGACGATGGTCAATATCGGGAAAGGGATACGTTAACATATTCTGCTGTCAGCAACAGGGCTTTAACCGTTACAGCCATAGCTTTTGATAAACCTGAGCTTCTAGATTATGTACGCAGAAACCTTGAAATGTTAAAATATTACATCCTGCCCAATGGACAAGCCGTCGAAGAAGTATCAGCGCGTATTGAAAGGCAAGGAAGAAGTATCAATACAATACATGCACATTATTTTCCTAGCCGCTATCTGGCTCTTTTAGATGGCAATAAAGAGCTTGCGGCACTATGCCGTCTGGTTGAACGTACAGCATTCAACCGGTTAGTATTTCAGATGCATTATCTTAGCAATCCCTTTTTATGGCAAGAATTACCGACAGATTTGCCCTTGCCCGATAACTATACTAAAGAATTTGCCAATTCCGGAGTTGTTCGTATTAGACGAGGTAATCATGATGCTTCTATTATTTCACGCTATACCAAACAGGGTATTTTTTTTGCATTTCATAAAGGCGATGCGATTATGCATGGGATGAGAATTGGGAATTCATTCTCGGGGATGGGTCAATTTGAATCTGAAGAAATAAAAAAAGAAGATGATGGCTGGGTATTAGACAGAAAGGTTGAAGGATTATATTTTCAACCGATACCCAAAGAAAAAACACCAATTGACAGAAACTGGGAGTTTGACGACCATTATTATGGTGAATATGGGCTTATGTGGCACACAGACAATAGAGAAGCGGATAGAGTTCATCATCTCAGGCAATACGTAAAAATTCGCGAGATTGGTGAAGGCTTTGAAGTTGAAATATGTGTGGATGGCACTCCAAATGTTCCAACCACAGTTGAATTAATTTTTCAGCCCGGTGGAAGTTTTACCACGGTAGAAAAACACAATAATCTACCAAATGTTTATTTCTTAAAAGAAGGCCAGGGCCAATATAGAATAAATAATGATGTGATAACATTTGGACCTGGTAAATTTTTACATACTAATGCGGAGCTAAGAGGAACTCTTCCATTAATGGATTTCCCTACCGTATTGTTAACGGGGGTAACTCCTTTTTACCATACCATAAAACTTACATAATCGGAGCATTATGAAATCACGTACAAGAATACTGACTATTTTGTTGCCTGTTTTGTTCATGGTAAACGTTGCTGTATCACAACAACAAACTCTGGGTGATCAGTTAATAAACTACGGCCTTAAAGGGGGCATAAATCAAAGCACTTTGATAGGATATAACAATGAAGACATCAATACCGAACCTGGATATCAATTTGGATTATTTCTTAGTAGAAGTATATTGGATGATTGGCTGCCTTCTATACAGAATTTGCACTTTCGAGTTGAACTTAATTATATAAAATCGGGAGCAGTTCTGGATGATACCAATCTAAATCGTGTTATTTTTGATGGTGCCGATTTATTTGTAGACGAAGAGCTACATGGTATTGATTTTGAAAGACAGACGAGTACTCCTTTTATGGCAGATGAGATATTTAATGAAAATATCTATTCAACATTTAAATTCCATTTTGTAGAGTCGCCTTTCTTATTTATTTATTCTTTACCCATGAATGTAATTACCCCTTATATATTAGCGGGTCCTTCATTTTCGGTTCTTTTCGACATGGATTATTCATTTTCACTCACGACCGATGGCAGTACCTATACGCAAACGGAAATCGATGAAAATGTGAAGCAACATATTGGGAAATTGAATATTGGTGCCAAGGCAGGTCTAGGTATTAAATTATTCCAGGGATTATTTGTTGAAGCATTTATATCTCAGGGATTTACAAATGCTTTGGAATTTTATAGCGAGAGTATTCATCATAGGGGGATAGTTGCAAATATAGGTTTTGAGTTTTAGAAAAAAGACTAAAGATCATATAATCATTATGAGGGAATAAGATGAAGCTAAATGTTTATACGTTTCAGAATCATCTAAGGGGATACTGGAGTGCCCTTTTTCTGGCATTCCTTATGATTGTGGGATATTCAGAATTTAAAACTGAAACTTTCTCTTCTAAAGGTAATACTGATATTTCTTTTGAAACAATACAAGATGCTAATTGGGAGTCTCTTTTTGACGGAGAAAATTTGTCAGGATGGAGAGGTCTTGGCAGAGATCATATCCCGGAGTCACATTGGATTGTTGAGGATGGGGCTATCCGTAAAGTTGCAACAGATGAAGTTGCACGTGTGGCCGATGGCCAGCCTGTTGAAGGCGGCGATCTTCTTTATGATCGTACCTTTAAGAATTTCGAACTTTCACTTGAATGGAAGGTTAGCCCGGGTGCTAACAGTGGAATTAAATATAACGTTTCAGAAGAATTATCAACGTCCCATGAACCTGCTTTTGCCGCATTGGGCTTCGAATATCAAATTCTTGATAATGAGTTGCATCCCGATGCTGAAAATGATCCGAATCGTCTAGCTGCAGGATTATATGATTTAATCCCACCGGGATCAAATGCTTCGTTAAATCCAGTGGGTACCTGGAATACAGGACGTATTGTTTTTAACGGGAACAAAGGAGAGCATTGGTTAAACGGTGAAATGGTTCTTGAATATGAATTAGAAACATATATGATGGATCGGCTGCTGGAAACCAGCAAATGGGGTGATATACCTGAATTTGGTGCTAGAAGAGATGAAGGATATATCATTCTGCAAGATCATGGTGATGATGTATGGTTCCGGAATATAAGATTACGGGAATTGAAATCTGAACAATGATTACTAATGACAAAATGGTATCTAAAAAAATATCAATATGCTAATCAATAAAGGGTACTATACTTTTTCAATTTTATTTTTGTCTGGTCTTGGTATGCTATTGCTTACTGCAAGTTCAGCCCGTTTTGATAATGAAATCCTAACAACCGATCAGGGTAGCTGGCAGGAAATTACAACTGTTGAAGAATTCTGGGACACTTATCCTGAGAAAATGCGTCAAATTTTTGCTTCATTAGACTTGGAATATCATGGGTTAGAGCCTGTTTTATCAGCTCTGAATGCTGGAGATACCATTACAGCCGGCAAGGAACTTATCACCTATTATAAAAATACGGATACAGCCGATTGGTTAAGATTAGAATCTGACGAGGATATAGAGGAAGAAGTAATCAACCATGCTAATCTGATTTTAAATGACAAGGTGACAAGGGGTGAAGTTACAGCTGATATACCTATTAAAGATGACGGAGGATGGGACTGGACCTATACCGGACCAGAAAAGGATGATGAATTTGGTTATACCTTAAACAGACATGAGTATTTTCTTAGCTTATTAAAAGTTTGGCAAGAAACAGGAAATGAAAAATATGCAGATAAGTTTGACTTGATTATACGTGATTGGATCATACATAATCCTCTTCCTGATGAAACTCATCCTATGTGGGATGTTCATGGTACAACAACGGATGAATTGGATTGGCGCGATATTGACGAGGTTATTTGGAGAGATCTTGATGCCGGTGTGAGGCTGGGGGAATCATGGGTTCATTCCTTTTTTGGCTTTCAACAGGCGGATGCTTTCACTGAAGCCGGACGTTTGCTTATGATCTATAGTTTTCCGGTACAGGCAAATTACCTTCAGGAATATCATAAAGATAATCATAACTGGACCACAATGGAGATGAACGGGCTAGGATTAGTTGGCTTAACCTTTCCCGAAATTGAAAAAGCCGAAGAATGGGTCAATTATGCCATGGAAGTGATGGAAAATGAAATCAATGGACAGGTCTATCCGGATGGCGTGCAAACTGAACTTTCAACCAAAACGCAATGGGTGGCTTTATCACGTTTTGAACTTCTGGTTCAAAATTATCAAAAAGCAGGAAGATCAGTATCGGATGCTTATATGGAGCGTATTGAAGCCATGTATAATTATTTGGCCTATAGCATGCGCCCTGACGGTCATCAGCCTCTGAACAATGATTCGGATAGAGAGGATGTCCGACCACGCTTATTAAAAGCTGCAGAGAATTTCGACCGTCCTGATTGGATCTATATCGCTACAAACGGGGATCAGGGAGAAAAGCCCACGGGGCTGGCATCTAAGGTATTTCCCTGGGCCGGAATTCATGTGATGAGGGATGGCTGGGATGCAATGAGCCTTTGGGGGTTTTATCATACAGGGCCTTACGGTACTGGGCACCAACACCGAGACAAGCTTCATTTATCCATTCATGCCTATGGAAGAGATTTGTTGGTTGATGGCGGTAGGTTTACTCATGAGAATTACTTTAGCTTTGACCCTACCATGTGGAGGGGCTACTTTAGAAGTTCTTTTTCCCATAATGTGATTTTGGTTGACGGTGCAGGACAAAAAGCTGGTCCCAATTTAACAGAGACTCCGCTTGACGAAGATTCCTATGAAAACAATGCAGAATTTGATTACGCAGTGGATACCTTCTCCAGCGGTTATGAAGGCGTTGATGGTGAGGTGAATCATACCCGGGCTGTTTTTTTTGTAAAAGGAAAATACTGGGTGGTAGTTGATCGGATAGAAACTGACAGGCCCCGAAGACTTGATGTTCTGTGGCATTATGCTCCGGATGCCCAGGTGTTGGTTGATGCCGCTCAGGTGGTCTCGAATGATGAAGGACAGGGGAATTTGCGTATTGTGCCGGCCGGCGGCCAGGTGTGGGAAATAGGGCTGGTAAAAGGCCAGACAGAGCCCCATATCCAGGGCTGGTATAGCGAAACGTACGGAAAGAGAGAGCCCAACCCTACAGCCGTATACACAACTCAAATAGAAGAGGATGCTGTATTTGTATGGGTACTGGTTCCGGCCGACGGACCGGTACCCCCGGTTCAGGCGGAGATCGTAGATAGGCAGGCCGTAAAAGTCAGTGTGCAAATTGACGGTGAAGATTCACTGATGATCATGGTTCCCTTATATGAGGGTATGCCGGGAATGGAGGGATAAAAAATTTTAATAATATGGACATTGGCTGACAAGGGTTTTTGGTTTTTTATCCTTAAAACTCTTGAATTTGAAGATTCCTAATTGCACAAAAGGTGATTTTAGGTTAGGTTATGATTTCCTAATAAAGATCAAATAATTAGGCAAGTAACCGAAGTTAGATGCATTTGCCTAAAAAATACAGGGATTCTCAATGAAAGGTTATGGCATGGTCTGGTACATCTTAGGTACAATTATAGCATGGAAAGCTGGAAACTCTGACCGTATAAGACGATCCGGATTAAATACAGTGGCTACTGCGTTAGGGTCGAATGGTATCAATTCTGACATTTCAGGCATACCACCCTCCTCTATGCAGATTATGGAAAAAACTGTAAGATCAATTGCTGAACTTAATACACGTGTTAGCTCTAAAATTGATTTACCCCAATTGCTGCTCGAAATAGAAGCTCGAAAAAACTAGGCGTTTTCCGAGCTTCTATATTATAAAACACAGGGTTAATACAAATAGCTTTTAGCTTTTTGTCTCTTATCTCGTTTAAATTCATCAAAATTAAACTATGACGTTTCCGATCTTTCGGTAAAGATCGCTTAGGAGTCGTATGAATTTTTAAAGTATAAGCACTCCATATCAACAATATATCAACAATATATCAACAACCGTATATATACGGTCTTGATATGTTGTTGATATGAATTTGATCTGACCGGGTCTTTGATCTCATGGCAGCACAAGGATGAACTTGCTGTCCCTTAAATCATCCAAAATATCTTTAATAGACTGTTTTATGATGAGTTTACCCTTTAGAACACTTGTTTCTATATCAAATATCAGACTCTTTAGATAAAATTGATTTAAAGAACATTAGTACTTCATGATCTTCCCAATTTATAATGAAGAAATGAAAGGTAAAAGGTAGGAAAATATTTAATTAATGGGGGTTTTCTCTTATTTTGGCTAAATATTCATAATATTATGAACAGAATGTTTACTTTATCTTCCTTAACATAAAAGTTATATAAAAAGCATGCAGGTATAGTATAATTAAAGTAAAGACTGCAATTGACTGTTCAATTTTTTATTGTGAATCTGAATCAATTATAATGAAAACAATTTAATCTTTACAGCTTTATTATACCATTTGCAAATAAATTAAGTTAAAATAACATACTAAATAAAATTATGCTGAGTAAATATTAGTGTGTTATTACTATTATTATAAAACTCTTAAATGTATGGTTGATTCAGTTTTATGGCACAGATTAAAACACATAAAAATTTTGACTTAGAAGCTGTTGAGCTTGGGGAGGAGCAGCAGGCAGAGTGTGCCCGTTTGCTGAAGTTATGCCATACACAATTGGATCAGTGTGACGATGATCTAATAACCCGAGCATTTAAATTAACTTATATTTCTCATCAGGGAGTCGTCAGAGCATCCGGCGAACCTTATTATCGGCATCCACTTGAAGTTGCAACTATAGTAGCCGATGAAATAGGAATGGACGATGTGTCAGTTGCAGCAGCTCTTCTGCATGATACGGTTGAAGATACCAGCGTAGAGTTAAAAGATATTGAGCAGGAATTTGGCCCTTCTGTTACATACTTAATAGACGGTTTAACTAAAATTTCCGGGGTTTTCAAAAGCAAAGGAGTTAAACAGGCCGAGACTTTTATGAAGCTGTTGCTATCAATGGCTGAGGATCTCCGAGTGGTTTTGATTAAGTTCGCTGACCGTCTCCATAATATGCGAACCATTCAGCATGTCCACAGAAAAAAACAATTGGCTGTAGCAACTGAAACGATTGATTTATATGCACCGCTAGCACATCGTTTTGGATTATTTAAAATAAAAAGTGAGTTGGAAGACCTGAGCTTTAAGGTTATGGATCCGACAGGATATAAGTTTATCCGACGGAAATTGCGTGAAAAGAAAGAAGCCCGAGAAATCTTTATCGAGCAGTTTATGGAGCCTATTCGTAAGCAGCTTATTAGTGGGGGCTTTCAATTTGAAATTAAAGGTCGCCCCAAGCATATTTACTCCATTTACAGAAAAATGATGAGGCAGCAAAAACCATTTGAGGAGATTTATGATTTGTTTGCCATACGTGTTATTTTGGAAGATCCTCATACTAAAGAAGATTGCTGGCGGGTATATTCGTTTATAACCGACTCCTATACTCCGATTTCAGAAAGATTCCGTGATTTTATCTCAGTTCCCAAAACTAATGGTTATCAGTCGCTGCATACTACAGTAATTACAAATACAGGCCATAAAGTAGAAGTTCAAATACGAACAAGAAAAATGGATGAAATTGCGGAGAAAGGCCTGGCAGCACACTGGAAGTATAAGGAAGGAAGTAGTGAGAAAGACCGTGATATTGAACGGTTTGTACATTGGGTGCGTGAAGTCCTTGAAAATCCTCGCCCGGAAGCTGCTACAGAATTTGTTGAAGATTTTCAGCTCAATCTTTACACAGATGAAATCTATGTTTTTACTCCTAATGGGGAGTTGCGTACGTTGCCCAAAAATGCTACACCCATTGACATGGCCTTCGACATTCATAGTGAAATTGGTGAACGTGCCCTTGCAGCAAAAGTGAATGGTAAAATGGTGCCTTTACGGCAGAAGCTGAATAGTGGAGATCAGGTTGAAATCATTACCGGCAAACAAATAAACTTAAATCCTGACTGGATTAATGATGTAGTAACTCATAAAGCGCGTTCCCGTGTCAAACAGTTCATCAAACAAAAAGAACGTTCTGTGATCGAAAAAGGCCGCGAGATTTGGGAAAAGAAAGCAGCTAAAGGTAATATTAAAATATCGGAATCTGATTTAGCAAAAGTGGTCAGGCAACTTAAGTTTTCTTCGATTTTAAAAATGTTTTATGAAATAGGATCAGATTCATTTGATGTTGCTACTTTATATAAAGCCGTAAAAAACTATAAAGGTGCAGGCCGCATAGAAGACGAAGAGGATAAGCCCATCAAGACTGTTGATAATGATGGGTACTATGAAATCTATCATGATGATTCAGTAAAAGAAGGTGAACGCAAAGGGCTGATCATTAATGGCCAGTTCACAGATGTGAAATATGCCTATGCAAAATGCTGTAATCCAATTGCCGGTGATGAGGTCATAGGTTTTATCAGTAGGGAAGGGGATATAAAAATACATAGGGTCAACTGTAAAAATACCCATCATCTAATCAAGACGGATGGCGAGCGGATCATAGAAGTAGCCTGGGCTAAACAAAATGGTCGACAATTTATTGGTGCCGTTAAAATTATCGGAGAAGATCGGGTTGGGATGTTAAATGATATCACCAATGTCGTATCGAAATCGTTAAAAACAAATATGAAAAGTATTAATGTTAGTAGCGATAGTGGAATGTTTGAAGGGGTATTAATATTGATGGTTGATGATATCAAACACCTTGAAAAGGTAATAAAAAAGTTGCAAAAGGTTGCAGGTGTAAAGTTAGCATATAGATACGAATAATAAATAAACGCTGGCTTTTTTCTTTTAGCTTGTATAAAGATTTCTTAAATTATAAAAGCTTAATAAACAAGCTATTACCTCTTTATATAATTAATAAATCGTAAACTAATAGTGTGATCATACAAGATTAGGGATAACTCATTGATCCCATTTTATTTATGTGTTTATTGCCTGCATATTAATCCTTAGCATAAATCCCATGACCTATACCAAACGTGACATTGTACGTAGCATTTCAGAAAAAAAAGGTTTACCCAAAGTTCAGGTTGAACCCTGGGTTGATGATGTGATCAACGCTTTGCGTGATACCATGATGGATGCCAATCCAACTTGTCGGATTGAAATTAGAGATTTCGGTGTTTTCGAAGTAAAAGTTACAAAGGCAAAACCTAAAGCCCGTAATCCAAAAACTAATGAAGTCATTTATGTGCCGGAACATCGAAAAACACATTTCAAACCTAGTAAAATGCTCAAGAAATTTTTACGCCAACCACTTGGTGAGCCTGCTAACTTGACTGAAAATAACTTTGAATAAGGTCTACAGATATTAAGCGTATAATTGGAGTTGATGTTGGTCTAAAAAAAGTTGGGATAGCACAATCGGATACCCTGGCAATACTTGCCAGTCCGGTTGGTACCTATTCTCAAAAGGAAGCCATTGAGAAGATAAAAATCTCATTTGACAGAGGTGAGGTGGATAAGGTCGTAATTGGATGGCCTATCTCCCTAAGAGGTCATGAAGGTGAATCCACCAGAATGGTCACTAATTTTATAACATTATTAGAAAATAAAGTTAATGGTCTTGAAGTAATTACATTAGATGAACGTTTTACCTCTAAACTGGCTCAACGTTCTATGTTGGATTCAGGGTACAAAAAGAAAAAACGTCAGGATAAAAAATTGGTCGATGCACTGGCGGCTACTATCTTGTTACAGAATTACTTGGATAGAGGATATTAAATGTCTGTTTTACCTATTGTCACTTATAATGATTCAGTATTAAGGGAAAAAGCTAAACCCGTTGAAAACAGTGAAAGAATTCAGCGCCTTATTGACGATATGTTCGAAACCATGTATAATGCCCATGGCGTTGGTTTAGCTGCTCCTCAAATTGGCGTATCACTTCGTTTGTTTGTAGTGGATGCTGATGTAATGGCTGAAGATGATAAAGATGCGGTTCTTTATGGTCCCATGGTATTCATTAATCCTGTACTTCACGCTGTAGAGTCCAATGAAGTGGAAATGGAAGAAGGTTGCCTCAGCATTCCTGACTTAAGAGAAAAAATTATCAGGCCAGATAAAATTCGTGTGACTTTTCTGGATAAGGATTTTAAAAATAAAGAGATGAAATTTTCTGATTGGATGGCACGGGTTGTGCAGCATGAATTTGATCATATTAATGGAGTGTTATTTATAGATTATGTGGGTTCATTTAGAAAACGACTGATGCGTACCAAGCTTGATATGATTGAATCCGGAACGATTAATACCGAATACCCTCTTGCAACAAAGACGAATAGAGATAAATAAATTGAAAATAATTTTCATGGGCAGTCCTGAATTTGCGATTCCAGGACTTCAAAAACTTCATGAGAGTGATCATGAAATCATAGCCGTGGTTAGCGGGCCTGATAAACGTCGTGGCAGAGGTAATTTAAAAACACCTACACCTGTTAAATCCAAAGCTTTGAAGCTAGGATTACCTGTCATAGAGGTGGAAAATTTAAAAGATGCAGACTTTGCTACTACTCTAAAAAATTTGCAGCCTGATTTATTTGTGGTAGTAGCTTTTCGAATTTTGCCTAAGCATCTGTTGGCTATACCACATATAGGGTCAATAAATCTACATGCTTCCTTGTTGCCTAAGTACCGTGGAGCAGCTCCTATTCATCATGCCGTAATATCTGGAGAATCAATTTCGGGTTGCACGGTCTTTTTTCTTGATGAACAAGTAGATACCGGTAGAATCGTTTCACAATGTGAAATTCCTATTGGTCCCAATGAAACAATGGGTATGGTATATACTAAAATGATGACAACTGGAGCTGATCTTCTTTTGGATTCTGTTAACATGATAGCCGAAGGAGATTATAAGTTAAAAACACAGAATGAAGCAGAGACCACAGAAGCACCAAAGATATATGCAAAAGACTGCCTGATTGATTTTAATCGTCCCGCACAAGAGGTTCACAATTTTATACGAGGTCTGAGTCCTTATCCTGTGGCACGGGTTTATCTGGATGGAATGTTGTTTAAGGTATTTGCCTCAACCAATTTAACGGAGAGTAAATTACAACCATTCGAATTAAAAGTTGACAAAAATCAGGTTGTGGTCGGTTGTAATCCTGGAGCCTTAAGGCTTGAAACTGTACAATTAGAGGGTAAACCCATATCATCTGCTATGGATTTTTTTCGAGGTTATGATGGTGAATTAAACATCACGATATAAAATATTCTTCGTAATATATAGTCTATCAAATGTTTTTTAGAGTACGTATCTATTTTATACAACATTTAAACATTTGATCGTTCTGCTGCTTTGCAATTCAGGTAAGAAAAAAGATTAAAAAAATGTTCTGATTAGTTGCGCTTGATACGGCGTTTTATTTTAATGTAGCAAACTGATCTATTCAAAACTATCTCATCATGAATCAATAATTTTAAATTGTTAACAAACTATTATGGAAAGCATACCTTTGGCTCAAGCCAGTTTAGATGGCAACCTTGATGAGGTAAAAAATTATCTCATCAAAGGTGAAGATATTAATAAACCCGCAAAAAATGGATCAACTCCTTTAATTTTGGCTGCACAGAATAATCATTATGGAGTAGTTGAATTTCTTATAAAAAAAGGCGCGGATGTTAATGTTAAAAATAAGATCGGTGGAACGGCCTTAAACAGGGCTGTACAAAATGGCAATATTAGCATGATCAGGTTATTATTGGATAACGGGGCTGAAATCACACCTTCTTCTATGATTATAGCTGCCCGGGAAGGATATCTGGATGTAGTAAAAATGCTGTTTGAAAAAGGTGCAGACATTAATGCTACCCAACTCTGGGGACAAACTCCGTTAATGCTTGCTTCCAAAGAAGGGCATATGGATATTGTGAAATACCTAATTGCTAACGGGGCTAATGTAAGTAAACGTGATAAAAACGGCGAGTCTGCTTTGAATTTCGCTACTGAAAATGAAAACCTTGAAATTGCTATGTTACTTAGAAGAGCAGGAGCAGCCGAGGGTAAGGTTAAGAAAAAGACAATGGTTAGCGAAGATACAGGAGATGACGACGACGATGATGACGATTTAGGGCCGGACGATGATGACGATATCATCGATGCTGATACTGATCCTGATAGTCTTGAAGACACTGACGATTAACATTGAACATAATTATAAATCCTGATTAAATATTATTAATCAGGATTTAATGCTTTCAGATCTTCTGGGAGAAATTCTCTGCCCTGCCTGATTAATTCTCCATCCAAATAAACATTTGCTCCTATGCAGACCAAATCCCAATGTATATTGCTTTTGTTACCATTTGGAGCCTCATCATAATCTTGACCTAGTGTGAGATGATTTGATCCATATATTTTTTCATCAAAGAGAATATCATACATGGGTTGATTTATAACAGGATTGGTGCCAAAGCTGAATTCACCAAACCTTCTGGCACCATCATCAGTATCCAAAATATCAGATAGGGCTTGATTATTAGACGAATCGAAATCAATCACTATGCCATTTTTAACTTGAAGATAGACATACTCAAAAGGTTTACCCTGATAAACAGAGGGCGCATAAGTGATCTCACCATTAATAGAGTTTAGCAATGGTGATGAAAAAAGTTCACCATCCGGCAGATTACGGTCACCAAAACAGGGAACCCATTGCTGACCTTCAATTGAAAAGCGTATATTAGTGCCCTCGCCTTTCAAATGAATCTCTTTACCTTTTCTAAGGCGCTCTTCCAGTGGCTTCATGGCACCCGCCAATTTATTATAATCAAGTAAACAAGAACGGTAATAAAAATCAGTAAATGCCTTTGTTGACATTTTTGCATTCATAGCAAAAGCAGCCGATGGGTAACGCAATATACACCATTTCGTGTGCTTTACTCTTTGCTCAAAGTGAACCGGGTGAAGTAAATTTTCAGAATAAGCTTTGTTGGCTTCCTTACTAACATTTGCCGTTTCATATATATTCTCGGAAGCTCTTATTCCTACAAAAGCCTGCATCTTCTTCATCAAAGGCATTTGTTCCAGAGTCGCTTGTTTTTCCCAAAAGTCCGCATCTCCAGATTCAAGTAGATCACGTTGAATCTCGGTGTCCTGAATTTGCAAGAATGGATGCGCGTTCTTTTCCCTGACTGCCTTGACTAATTCCCGTACCAGGTTAATGCCATTTAAGCCTGACAACTGGATCAGAATATTTTCACCATGTTGTAGCTTTACACTATGGTCGAGTATTTTATGAGCTAGTAGGTTATCGTTATCCATTTGCATAAAACTGAGATGATTATGTTTTAGGTGATTTTCTCTAAAAAGATAAGGAACAAAATCATCGCAACCCTTTATAGATTGAATATTCGGGTTAGGTATACTTAAAATTCAAAGAGCTACCCTTTACATCAATAAACACATTTCCGCCTTTTACTAGTTTGCCATATAGTATTTCATTAACCAGTGGGTTCTTGATATGTTCCTGAATGACTCTCCCCATCGGCCGTGCACCAAACGCCGGATCATAGCCTTTATCGGCAATCCAGGCTAAAGCTTTATCGCTTACTTTAATGCCTACCTTTTTATCAATAAGCTGAAGCTCAAGTTCCCGAATGAATTTATTTACAATTTTATCCAATGTTTTTTTACTTAGATGATTAAAAATGATAACATCATCTAACCGGTTACGAAATTCAGGACTGAATTGGTTTTGTATGGCTTTATTAGGGTCACCCTTTAGTTCCTCATTTTTCTCAGTGAAGCCTATACTGGTGGAGCTCATTTCACGTGAACCCACGTTGGAGGTCATTACGAGAATGACATTTCGGAAATCGGACTTCCTGCCCGTATTATCAGTCAATGTTGCATAATCCATTATCTGTAGAAGAACATTAAAAATATCCACATGTGCTTTTTCGATTTCATCAAGCAGGAGCACACAATTTGGTTTGCGGCGAATTGCTTCAGTAAGTAAGCCACCCTGATCATAACCAACATACCCGGCTGGTGCACCAATGAGTCTGGAAACGGTATGTTTCTCCATATATTCACTCATGTCAAAACGAACAAGCCCAATGCCTAATTCGTCAGCCAGAGTTCGACACAGTTCTGTTTTCCCAACCCCAGTTGGTCCCGAAAAAAGAAAGGAACCGATAGGCTTGTTCTCATTACCTAAACCTGCTCTGCTTCTTTTAACGGCAGTAACTACAGATTCAACAGCTTTTTCTTGCCCGAATACGGTATCATTGAGTACCAGATCGAGTTCCTTCAGGGTTTCCTTTTCGGAATCTCCAATACTATTGACAGGTATTTTAGCCATCTTGGCTATTAACTTCTCGACATCTCTGGTGGTGACTGTTTTTCTGGGCACTGTTTCCAGTGATACCTGAGCACCAACTTCATCGATAATATCGATGGCTTTGTCTGGAAGACGTCGATCATTTAGGTATTTGGCAGATAACTCCGCAGCAGAAACCAAAGCGCCAATCGTATATTTAAGGTTGTGATAATCTTCATAAGCTTGTTTCAGGCCTTTGAGGATTTTCACCGTTGTTTGGACCGAGGGTTCGTCAATTTCAATTTGTTGAAATCTTCTTGATAAAGCCCGGTCTTTTTCAAAGTGATTTTTATATTCTTCAAAGGTAGTTGCGCCTATACAACGCAATTCACCTGTAGCCAGGATAGGTTTAAGTAAGTTCGAAGCATCCATGGTACTGTTACCTGCAGCACCGGCTCCAACAATGGTATGGATTTCATCAATAAAAAGGATGGCCTTTTTATGATGTTCGAGTTGATTGATCACCCCTTTAAAGCGAGCTTCAAAATCACCACGATATTTTGTACCGGCCAATAAAGCACCCATATCTAATGATAGCACACGGAAGTTTTTAATTCGGTCAGGAACAGTTCCCTGGACAATACGTTGGGCCAAGCCTTGAGTGATGGCTGTTTTGCCTACGCCGGGATCTCCGATATAGATAGGATTGTTTTTACGCCTTCTACTTAATATCTCAATACTTCGCTGAATCTCCATTTCACGCCCAATCACCTTGTCAAATCTGTTTTCATAAGCCTGAGCTGTCCAGTCCTGAGTGTAAAGCGCTAAAAAATCTGCTTTTTTAACATTTTCCGGTTCATTTAATTCCTCATCCTGGCCTGCTTGTTCATAACCCGGTTTGGCAATGCCATGTGAGACGAAATTGAGGACATCCATCTTAGATAAGCCATTTTTGGTCATGTAATGGGCTGCAAAACTGTCTTTTTCATCAAAAAAGGAAATAAGGATATCACCTATACCGATTTCTTCTTGTTCGGCAGAACGTGCATGAACAAGAGCACGGTGCAAAGCTCTTTTAAAACCCACGGTATGAATAGGTTCATAATCCTTTGTTTTATTTACTTCCAATGTACTGTAATAATTCTCAATGTCATCATTTAGCCCATCTACATCTCCACCACAGGACTTAATGATAAAAGAGCCATTTGGGTCCTTGAGAATCGCTTGTAACAGGTGCTCAATACAAACAAAGGCATGCTTTTGATGGGAAGCCAGCATGTAAGAATTTCTTAGTATGTTATCCATCTCTTTGTTAATCATTCTGCCTCCATTACGCAACGTAAAGGGAATCCGGCTTCTTTACCGGCTTGGGTAACCATTTCAATCTTAGTTTCCGCAATTTCTCTTGAGTAGATTCCACATAAGCCTGAACCTTTTCTGTGGACATCTGTGGTTATACCTACGGCATCAGCAATATTTTTATTAAATATGGATACTAAAACTTCGATTACGAAATCGAAAGTTGTGTAATTGTCATTCATTAAAACAACTCTATATTTTGGAGGTTCTTTTGTTTTTTGAACTTCTTTATGCTCAAATTCCAGCTTTTCATCCATTTGAAAATCAGGCATGATGATAATATTATGATCTTCTTGTGTATGTTATAGCCTTAACGGTGGCTATGGGACTTAATGTTATGATAAACATAAAAATTTCCCTAAATAGTATTGGTTTTTTAAAATGCCTCCCATTCACTATATTGCCTAAAATAATGGAATTTGCATCGCCAGATATTTTTTGGACTAACCGAATTACCCCTTTTTTAAAGTGCGTAATTATTCATGACGCTATGATTTTCTTTTTCATTCCTTTTAAAATGAGTAGCTGTATTCGTGACGTAAGTTGTTAACAAATAATAATTATACTTTATACGTATTAACATAGAACACAAAATTTCCAAATGGAGCATACATGAGCAAAAAAGCTCAAAAGATATTTAATTTAGAGGTTTCTTACCAAGACCCATTTCGACAAAAATTATTTTCTGTTTTTGCCAGATTTCTGGAGCGTTTTCTCTCATTGGAAGAATTAAATGAAATATATAATGACTCCGTAAAAAAAGAGGATGACAGGCAATTTTTCGAGAAAATTCTCGAAACGATGAATATTAATTATCTGATTTCTGAGCGTGATTTGGAGCGAATACCTATAGAAGGTTCAGTAATCATTACAGCTAATCATCCATTTGGTGGAATTGAAGGAATAATTCTAGCCTCAATCATGCAGTCAGTTCGGCCAGATGTCAAAGTTATGGCAAATTATATGCTGGAACGAATCCCGGAAACCCGTGATCTATTCTTCTTTGTTGACCCTTTTAGTGGAAAGGAATCAGCGCGGGCAAATCTTGCTGTTATGAAACAAAGCCTGCATTTCCTTAAGGATGGAGGCATGTTAGGTATGTTTCCAGCTGGAGAGGTATCTCACATTCAGAAAGGGAAAGTAACAGACCCTCAATGGAGTAATACCGTTGCACGGATGATCAGAAAAACCGGATCAAGTGCTCTACCTGTTTTCTTTAGTGGCTTTAACGGTGCTCTTTTTCAGATACTAGGATTAATCCATCCGAAACTTAGAACGGTGATGTTACCTCATGAACTTTGTAATAAGAGAGATAGCGAAATTGAGATTCGGGTTGGCAAGCTCATATCACATAAAAAACTAGCCGGATTTGAAAGTGATAACGAATTGACCACGTATTTACGTCAGCGTAGTTATTTGCTGCAAAACCGAACGAAGGAGAAAATTGACACGAAAGCTAGTCTCTCTATACGAGTAAAAAGGGAAGAGATGAAACCTATTATAGAGTCGGTATCTGTCCCTTTATTGCAGAAAGAGATTTCATTGTTACCAGAATCACAGTGTCTATTTACTGCTGGGGATAATGAAATCTATTATGCATCATCAAACCAAATTCCAAACCTGATGCGTGAAATTGGCCGACTTCGTGAGATCTCTTTCAGGGAAACGGGTGAGGGTACTGGCAAGTCTGTTGATCTTGATGATTTTGATCCCAAATATGTTCATTTGTTTATTTGGAACACCAACAAGAGTGAGCTTGTGGGCTCATATCGATTAGGGCGTACCGATGATATCATCAAGCAGTATGGGCAGGATAGTTTATACACCACCACGCTTTTTGATATCAAACCTTCACTTTTTGAACAAATAAACCCTGCCCTTGAAATGGGACGCTCATTTATACGAAAAGAATATCAGCGTTCTTATGCTCCTCTGTTATTGTTATGGAAGGGAATTGGCCATTATGTAGTGAAATACCCTAAATACAAGACTTTATTTGGCCCTGTAAGTATAAACCGTGACTACGATACCTTTTCACGCCATCTTATGGTTACTTTCTTGCAGATTCATAATTACATGCCAGACCTTGCCCGTAAAGTAAAGCCTAAAACCCCATTTCGAACACGTCGTATAAAAGGCCTTGATTTGAAAAAATCAACTATTAATAATATAGATGATGTTTCGGACCTTGTTTCCGAGTTTGAAAAAGATGAAAAAGGGATTCCGGTTTTACTCAAGCAGTATTTGAAGCTTGGAGGTAAATTGCTCGGTTTTAATGTGGATCCTGATTTCAGTGATGTGCTTGATGGACTAATTTTGGTAGATTTAACCAAAACTAATGAAACTATTCTGAAAAGATATATGGGTAATGATGGAATCAAGAAATTCCATGATCATCATGGCCTTTTCCAGGAAGTAAAACAGGCTGGTTAGTTTTTGATGTTTATATCCGGGCTTTGCAAAGGTCCCTGAAACATTATAATGATTTCATTAGTGTCTTCATTTTTTTCATATGTGGACGAAAAAAGTACTGACACATTGTCCATGAAAATTCTGACCTGTTGAGTCATATCGGTAATTCGAATGTTGCCTTTATTAACTCTCGATTCAAATAGGTTATGTTTATTAATATCGAGGTCAATATTTAATATGGCTGAGAAGAAAGCAGTAGATAGTTCTGTCTCTTGTAGATTAAATTGTCCATTTTCAAGTAGATACTGTCCATTTAAACTATCCAGATAAAGTGAATGGATATCCAGGCCAAAAGCCTGAAGAATAGGCCCATATTCCTGAATAGTATTTTCGGATGGAGAAAAAGCTACTTGCTCAAATGCAAAGGAAGTCAGCCCTTCAATAAAGAAATTGTTAATTGATAATTCTGGGTTTTGGAGATCAAAATATGCAGTTGATTCAATGTTAACTTTGTTCATAGACAAATGTCCCATTCGGGATACCGAAAATTGAGTTTTTCTGGGCTTCGCAGCTAATTTGTATGAAATGTTAAATAGATAAGGATAAAATCGAGATTCTTCTTTTGGGTATTTTCCTACACCTTCCCATTCTATAGATATAGTCGGAGCTCTCATTTTTGCATTTCGAATATTTAGTTGATAAAGCACAGGATCGAATACAAGTTGGCCTTCTGCATTTTGAATAAAATGAAAATCATCGGTTTGTTCGAAGTCAGGTAGAAAACCTTTTGATGCCCTCAAGCTTTGGTTATACAAATCATAAATGTCTATTTCCATTGTAAATGGTTTATCAGGTGTTTGATTGTTCATCAGAGACTGAAGAACTTCAACTAAGTTACCGTGTAAGGTAAAAAAGCCATCATCCAAGGTTAACTCGCTTGATTCATTATGATCTACTAATGATGCATTATCAAGATATATGGAGAGAAACATGATCTTCTTAAAAGAATTTGAAGGGTCATTTGTGAGAAGTCTGAAAAAATCCATGAAGGTGATTGAAAAACGGATGGATTCAGATTGAAATTCAATATTATCAGCTGTCTGATATTGAAATTGATTCAATGTAAATTGTGAAAGGAGTGGGGTTACATTAATGTCTTGATAAGACATGTTTACTTCGGGATTCTGTACTAATAATTCTCTTAATTCTTCCTTTATATTATTGCTGATCACACGACCAGCCCACCAATTAGCTAATAGGAAAAGGATTACGATTAGGGCAAAGGCTATAAGTGATTTTTTCATTCCTTTGTTTCAATCGATGTATTCTGGATTAAGGTCAATTTTTCCAGCAATTCATCCAGACCCAATTGTACTTCTTCACTTCGGTCCATACTGCGAAGAGTGAAGATATTTGATGTTAATTCGTTTTCGCCAACAATGATTGCATATTTAGTTTTCTTTTTATTGGCCTCTTTCATTTGTGCTTTAAGAGATCGGTCCATAAAATCCATAGTGCAGCTTAAGTTATTAGCTCTGAGAATAGGAAGCATCTCTAATGCCCATTTCTGTGCTTTTTCGCCACGAGTAACAATATAGACTTCAAGTGAACTTGGCTGATTCAAATCAATCTCCGCAGCTTCAGCGGCTATAAAAAGCCTCTCCATTCCACAGGCGAAGCCAACTGCAGGGGTTAATGGTCCACCAACTTCTTCAATGAGCAAATCATAACGTCCGCCTCCACCCAATGCATCCTGGCCTCCTAAATCCGGGCTAATAAGTTCAAAGGCAGTTTCAGAATAATAATCGAGGCCTCGTACCAGGTAAGGATTTTCTTGATACAAGATATTCATGGATTCGAGATATTTCTTTAAATTTGAATAATGTAAAGCACTATTGTTACTTAGATAATCTATTATTCGGGGAGCATTATCAAGAAAGGGTAAATCCTCCTTTTCTTTAGAATCCAGGATCCGCATTGGATTTGTTTCAAATCGTTTTTGAGATAATTCGCTTAGTTTATTTAAATAGGGTTTGAAATAGTTTTTAAGCTCTTCTTTATATACTAAACGGGTTTCAGGGTCGCCTATAGAGTTAATATTCAAGATCGTATTTTTAATACCAATCTGATTATAAATTTCCAACATGAAGGCAATTATCTCGGCATCAGCCAAAGGATTTTGACTTCCTATTAATTCTGCACCAAATTGATGGAACTGACGTTGACGCCCTTTTTGAGGTCGTTCAGCACGAAAAAAAGGGCCAATGTAGAATAACTTCTGACTACCACCATATTGGCTCAGATGGTGTTGAATAAATGCCCGGGCTACCGGTGCTGTACCTTCAGGGCGAAGTACAAATTGGTCATCGCCCCGCTCGAAGTTGAACATTTCTTTGCTGACTATATCTGTCAATTGACCAACTCCACGTGCAATTAAACCTGTTGGCTCCATTATAGGAGTTCTGATCTCTTCAAAATCAAATTTTTTTGCTGTTTTTCGAATAACCTGTTCAACAAATTGCCATTTACTAACCTCTGATGGTAAAATATCTACCATTCCGTGATGGGTTCTAAACTTTAGATCAGCCATGCAAATAATTTTATATAAGATTCATACTAGAAGTTAAAGATACGATGAAGTAAACACCTATCAAAGATGGGTAATTAATTATGTCTCCTTTATTGATATTAGTAGGAACGCCTACTTTATAAACATATTAGTGTTGTGATATACACCAGTTATCTTAAATGCAATCTAATATTATCTTAGAATATTTTAACAACAAGGTTTTAATATTGATAATCTATTCTAATTATAAATAGAGACTAATTATTAAAACTTTAAAATCACTTGCTATGGTATTATATATATATTATTATTATAGAGCGTTCAAGAGAGGTAGAGAATTGGATGTTATCAAGTATGTTCAGATGATTTATTATCTCCGGTAAAGTAACCAAATCATGTGGTTAAGGAGGCGAAGCCTTATCCGAAATAAAGTAAACTGAACATCTATATAATCTTAAAATGAATCACACAGGTTGTATATATGGTAATTGACAATAAACTACACAAACTTATGATTTCATTAAAATAAAATAAGCATGATTAAAAAATCATGAATTTAAAAAAAAGAAGAACAAATTTTACACCTGAAGAAAAGGTAACCATTTTAAGTGAGCGTTTACTTGAGGGAGTAGCTGTAAATGATTTATGTGAATTGCATAACATTCAGCCGAGTCAATATTATCATTGGCAAAAGCAGCTTTTTATGAATGGAACCATAGTATTTCGTAATAATCATAACAGTAAGACAAAATCTTTAGAACAAGAAAATGCTAGATTAAGGTCAAAAATTGCCGAAAAAGACGAAGTGATTGCTGAAGTAATACAGGAATATGTGAAGTTAAAAAAAGACCTGGCATAATATATGGAAACTGGTTTTTGTACGATTAAATTCAAAAGTTTATAATGAAAATAACAACGTATAAAAACGTTATTTTATAGATAAGATACCTATTTACATATTACGCATCTATCCAGGAAAGACCTGTACTGATGAGTTAAAGATGATCATATAGGATGGTATATAAAAAGAGGGGATTTATGTTGTGTTTAGAAAGGCGAAGCCTTGAAGTGAATTAGAAAGTTAATAAAGGTTAATGTCTAAACAGTGAGATGAGCAACAAGAGAGAAAAAGGAATTAGTTAACGAAGTTGGTTGTTTATTAAAACATTATAAAGAGAGATGAAAATTTATAAAAAAAATAGAAAGTGGCTTGTTTTTTATACAAGATCCAGAGCAGAGAAATCTTGTGAAATTCAGATAAAGAATATGGAAATTGAAGTATTTCTTCCAAAATGCCTTGAAATAAGGCAATGGAAGGATAGAAAAAAAGAATTAATTCTCCCTTTATTTCCGAATTATATTTTTGCAAGAGTTGATGAGGCTGAAAGAATAAGGGTACTTGAATGCAATGGAATTGTCAGCAATCTTTCATTCAATGGTCAATTAGTTGAAATGAGTTCTCGTGATATTGATCAAATTGACATAATGCAGAAGCAACCGTCAGCTTTGGAAGTTGTTACAACACCGTTGCCGAAATTGGGAGAGACCATTACAATACAGCAGGGTCCTATGAGTGGATTGAAAGGTGAAATTGTTGATCATTATGGTAGCACACACATTTTGGTGAGAATTGGATCTATTAAACAAGCAGTAAAAGTGAAATTACCAGTAAAGATGGTTGCTGGTTATGCATAACTAATATTAAACACAACCGTGTTCACCGCTGGCTAAAAACCGCTATAACGAATTTGTACCAAGGTAACACCAAGTAACTTTTTTTAACTTCATAAATTATATAATCGTGAGAGACTATTCAGAAAACCACAATGGAAATTCGAAACCAGATAGAGAAATAAATGAATCCTATTCGTTTCAGCCATTAGGCTTTGATGAAATGATGCTTGTAATCTATCGGGGTAAGTGGCTAATACTTACTGTTTTTGTCGTGATATTGGCTGCAACAGTTTGGTATACTGATGAAATTATACCCGAATATGAAAGCGAGAGTACCATAATCATTGAGGCAAGCCGACAGAACGAAAATATACTCGAAGCAAGACAGCAGAACAAGGATAAAGATGGAATTGGTATAGAGGTTGCCATTTTAGGTACTTCTATAGAATTGGCAGAACGTGTCGCAAAACGTTTGATTGACGAAGGTATTCGAAATACAGAAGTTTACTCTGATACGATCCCTTTGCTGAAAAAGCAATTGCAGGAAACAGGTAATATATCAGTATCAGAATTATCCAGACGACTGCCCGAGCATATAACTGTAATTCAGGAAGAGGAAGACGTAAATATGCTAAAAATTCAAGCAGTTAGTACTGATCCCAGGGAAGCGGCTATGATTGCAAATTTTTATGTACAGGAATACATGATTTATGATCAGTCCGAAAGTAGGAAAAGATTATCTGCCGCTGGTGAATATTTAAAACAGCTTGAAACTGAGCGTGGTGCGAGCCTTAAAGAACACGAACAAAGGATACAGAATTTTCTTAATCAGGATCATGTAATGGTTATGGAACAAGGCGGTCAACGCGTGGCTGAGGATATCAATAGGTTATATCAAGAAATAGAACAAGATGAACTCCGGCTGCAAATGATGAGTAGACAAATAGATCTACTTGAAGAAGAAAGAGATGGAATAATAAAAATGCTCAATTCTAAAACTGGGTCAGGGACGGTGATGCGATTTGAAGCATTAAAAACAGCATTGGCGGAGTATGAAATTCAAGCAGAACGATACTATATGGAAAATCCCATGTTAAGGGCTAATCCAGAATCAAATCCTGACCTTGAAATAATAGTAAAACAAATCGAAGTATTAGAGAAGCGTCTGGGTGAGCTTGCACAGGAATATTCTACTGAAGTATTGGAAGAGCAGACCTTGGACCATGCAAGTTTAGGAAACCATCTTTTTGAATTGAGAAGAGAAATAAGAAGAGCCCAAAACGAGAGACTAGAAATTGTAGAAAGTATAGAGTTTAAAAAATCTCAAATTCAGAATAATGAATCAAATTTGACAGAGATACTTAACCAGTCAAAAATGCTCGAAGAGATGCAACGTGATAAAAGAATTGCAGAACAACTTTACACGACATTGTTAGAACGGGTACAGCAAAATCAAATAGCTGAAAGGGCTGAATTGGGGAGAATAAGATTGGTTACTCAGGCCTATATCCCTAGCTCACCAGTGAGGCCTAATAAAATGCAGAACTATATTGTCGGATCATTGTTTGGTTTGCTTGCAGGCATTGGTTTAGTCTTTCTTAGAAAATCCGTTGATAATAAAATAAATGATCCACAAGATATGAGAAGGCGTAATTATAATGTCATTGGTGTTATACCGGATATGACTAAACACATAAAGATTAGTGGGAAAAACCGAAGAAAACGTCGACATGGAGACAGGTTGGTTGATCCGCGGCTTGTTACATTGGTTAATGCAAAGTCTGGAATATCCGAAGCCTACCGCAGATTGCGTATAAATATAGAGTTCGGTTTAAATAAAGAACGAATCCGAACAATCACGGTATCAAGTTCTAAACCAGGTGAGGGAAAGAGTGTAAATGCAATGAATTTGGCATTGTCTTTTGCTCAGTCTGGGAAGAAAGTTCTCCTCGTTGATGCGGATTTACGAAAACCAACAGCCCATACTTTACTAGGCTTATCAAGAGAGCCTGGGTTATCAGACTTATTACTCAGAAACATCAAATTCAAGATGGAACTTTTTGAGACGGGGATTGAGAATTTTTACTTCCTGCCATGCGGACGAAAAGTATCTAATCCTCCTGAGTTATTAGGGTCTGACCAGATGATAAGTTTCATTAAAAGTACCGCTGAATTTTTTGACATTGTCATTTATGATACTCCACCACTACAAGTTGTAACAGATGCTTCTATGATAGCAGGAGAGTGTGATGCGACAATTATTGTTGCTCGTGCTAATGATACAGAAATAAACCTATTAGACTTAACACGTCAGGATCTGAACGGAATAGGTATTAAAGTGTCAGGAACCATACTTAATCGCTTTGATTACAGCAGAAGTAATGTCAAAGGCTATAGTTATAAATATAAATACAAAAACTCTTACAAAGAATTGTATGCAGAAAGTGAAAGCTGAATCTATTCATGTACTCTAAATTAATAACAAATAATTTCTATAGGCAAAGTATGTCCTCTAAAATCGAAACAAGTGCAATTACAGGCAGTACGATATTATTATTGGCCTTTATAATAACCGTGGGTGTTACTTCCGTAAACGGACAAGCCTTTGGCGGTGATGCAATCGAAATACCAGATAGCTACTCTTTTGTTAGGGTAGGAGAACCAAGTATGGAGATCGTTGTTATGGGTTCAGTTCAACGCCCGGGTAGTTATAGGATACGTGAGGGAACTGACTTATCTACGGTTTTTATGTATGCCGGAGGAGCCAGTACCATAGGTGAGCGCCGTAAGAGAAAACGACCTGAAGTGACTCTGCAAATTTCCAGAAGAATGGATGGAGGCGGTCGAGATATTGTTTTTGAAACCGACTTTGAATCAATGATCAATCGAGAAGTTGAATATCCAATACTTCAAAGAGATGATATCATAGTGGTTGAAACTGTACCGCTTCGGCCTCGCTTTCAATGGAGGGATGCAGCTTCGTTAATTAGTGTAGCTTCAACCACATTGTTAATCGTTGATAGGTTCATTATGCCTCTTAGCGATCGATAAAACTAGCATTAATAGTACCTAACGGAATCTGGAAATAATAAAAAAAATCATGTTAGAAAGTTATAAGAAGTTCTTCAGTTTGTTTAGCGCAGTAGATAAAACACAGGGTTTACTATTGTTTGGCTTAATGTTTATAGGAGCTCTCCTGGAAGTAGTGGGGATTGGTGCTATTCCTGTATTTGTTGCTGTTGTAGCAGATCCTGATAAGATAATGCAATATGATTTTGTTGCATCTACCCTTCAAACGTATGGAATTACTACTTCTGATCAATTGCTTGTGTCGGGTGCAGTTGCATTGATTGTCATATATCTTGTAAAGAATATTTACCTTGCTGGACTTTATTACTGGAAAGCAAAATTTGTAAATGATCGGCAGGTAAGTATTAGTACCAGGCTTTTCTCAGCATATATGAAAGCACCCTATACATTTCATCTCCAAAGAAATACAGCTGAACTTTTACGGAATGTCAATAATGAAGTTAAGCTAATAGTAGAGGTTTTATTGAACGCTCTTCATTTTATCATGCAGGCTTTGATGATTCTGGCCATATTCTTTTTATTATTAGCAGTTGAGCCTCTAATATCTGTCGTAACATTAGGAACTTTAGGTGTTACGAGTATGCTGTTTCTTCAGATGGTAAAAAAGAAAATTAAGAAATACGGATTGGAACAGCAAGGACACAGACGAACGATGATCCAGTCGATCAATCAAGGTTTAGGAGGACTAAAAGATGCTCGAATTTTGGGGAGAGAACCTTATTTCCTGAAGAAATTTACGGTTAGCGCTACTCGCAGTGCTCTGGCAGATCGCTATATTTCCGTCGCAAATCAGTTACCTAAGCCATTCATTGAAACCGTTGCCGTTATAGGCATGCTGCTCATAGCCCTTATCCTTGTACTACAGGGGCGCTCTGTACAGTCTGTGATACCTGTACTTACACTTTTTGCTGTTGCTGTAGTGCGTTTAATGCCAGCATTTCGTGATTTGGTCAGTAATTTCACGAGTATACGATTTAATATTTTCGCAGTAGATCCGGTTTATAACGATTTAAAAGCACTAGAAAATATTGTCACAAAAGTTCATATTAATGGCAGCAGTATCCAGAACCCTATGACTTTCAAAAATTCTATAAAGATAGAAAACCTGCATTACAGATACCCTTCATCAGAAGCTCAGGCTTTGAATGGGATTGATCTTGTTATTCCGAAAGGTGGTTCTATAGCTTTTGTTGGAGCGTCGGGAGCTGGCAAAACAACAATTGTGGACGTTTTACTTGGGTTATTACCCCCTTCAAAAGGTTCAATTAAAGTTGATGGCGTTGATATAAAAACAAATACAAAAGCCTGGCAATCTAATATTGGATATATACCACAGTTTATTTATCTCTCCGATGATACCATCAGAAGAAATATTGCCTTTGGCCTCGAAGATGATGAAATCGAGGAGGATAAACTCCATAATGCAATTAAAGCAGCTCAACTTGATAAGTTAATACAAAATCTTCCAAATGGTTATGAATCGTTAATAGGAGAAAGAGGAATTATGTTATCAGGTGGGCAACGGCAGAGGATTGGTATTGCCCGTGCACTTTACCATAATCCAAAGGTATTGGTTATGGATGAGGCAACATCTGCTCTGGATAATGTTACGGAGAAATATATTATCCATGCATTGGAGAAACTAAGAGGTGATAGAACTATGATTATGATAGCTCATCGTCTTACTACGGTAAAAAATTGCGATAAATTATATTTCATGAAAGACGGGGTAATTGAGGCTTCCGGTTCTCACGATGAACTACTGGAGAGAAGTTCTGACTTTAAACTAATGGCGATTTAATACTGGTTGTTTAAGTAATTATTAGACAGTAATTAACAAATAAAAAAAATGACACAAGAGAGCTATCTGGTGATGTGGATTTTCTTTTCCGGATTAGTATTTACTTTACTAATAGCATTGCTTTTAACACCTATCGTGAGAGAACTGGCCCAGAGATTTAACTTCACGGATGAGCCGGGAGGACGAAAAATTCATAAAAAACCCATGCCTAATATTGGTGGAGTAGCCATTGTTGGCGTCTTTTTTATTGGTTTGGGATATTTCGCTTTAATCAGAACCATATTTAACCTCCCTGAAGATGGAATTATACAACTTCCCTCAATTTATATTTTATCGGGTGGTTTGGTGATGGCAGCAACTGGATTATATGATGATATATATACTCTGGGGTTCAAGAAAAAATTTATGCTACAAATAGCTGTTTCTTTTTTGGTTATTGGGGGGGGGTATCAAATTGAGGCGTTGCAAAATCCATTTACTGGAGCAATGTTTGATCTAGGAATATTAGGCATACCAATAACTGTTTTTGTAGTTGTTGGAATCATAAATGCAGTAAATTTGCTTGATGGCATGGATGGTCTGGCAGCTGGGGTTACTTTAATATCATTTGTAAGTTTAAGTGCTGCTTATGGTATAAGTGGCCGTTATGAACATTTAGTGCTTGTAGTCATTATTTCAGGAGCTTTACTGGCTTTTTTAAGATATAACTTTAATCCGGCCAGTATTTTTATGGGTGACACTGGGTCTCTATTTATTGGTTTTTTACTTGCAACCTATGCTTTGGGAGGTATGAATAATGCAGATTCAATGTTGGCCTTTCTAATACCCGTAGTATGCATGGGATTGCCAATACTTGACACCGGGCTGGCCATTCTAAGACGTTTTTTGGAGAGAAAACCCTTGTTTAGTCCTGATAGCGATCATATTCATCACCGGGTTGCTAGGAAATTTGGATTTACACATCGCAGGACAGTAATCATACTTTATTTGGCTAGTATATTTTTAGGGATAATGGCTTTTTTGATGGCTATGACTGATGATGTACTTACGACCTTGGTCTTATGTTCAACAGCATTGGTTAGTTATTACTTTTTAAAAATGCTGGGATATATACCATTTAAAAAGTCGTCCAGCCTGGAAAGTCTTAATATGCAATCGACATTGAATACCCAAAATACTGAAGTAACACAAAAGGATAAATGATGAAAGTCTCTGTTATCATTCCTTGCTTTAATGTCGAATCTTATATAGAGAATTGCCTGCAATCAGTGGTGAGCCAAACTCACCAGAATATTGAAATTATTTGTGTTAATGATGGTTCTAGTGACGATACAAGTACAATTATCAAGAGATTCCAAAAACATAGCAACTTCAATTTACAATTATTGAACCAGCCTAACCGAGGGGCAGGCTTTTCGAGAAATATAGGTTTAAAACTTGCCAAAGGGGCATATATACAATTTCTGGATGCAGATGATTCCTTACATCCGAAGAAAATTGAACATCAGATAAATCTGATTGATAGCAAAAAAGAAAAACCTTCATTTTTAGTGGGGGATTATGTACTGAAATCATCCACTGGAGAGAAGGTGATCAGGGCTTATGAAAAACGACCTTTCCTGGCACTCGTATCAAAAAACCTTGGAATAACCTCAGCCAACCTTTGGAATAAAAAGGCAATGATGATGGTAAATGGGTTCAATCAAGATCTTCAAAGTACACAGGAATATGACCTTATGTTCAGGCTTTTGAAAGCAGGTGGTGATGTTTTATTTGACCCATTATTGTTAACCTATAAAATCAACCGGTTGACAGATTCGATCACTTCACAAAACCAGAAAGAGAATCGAATTAGGTTTATCTGCCTTCAATTAAGAGTATTGGACTATTTAAATAGAGATGGAAACCTGGATCCTGAGGTTAAAAATTATATATACCATAAAATTTTATATGATATAAGGTTGCTTTATGATCTTGACCCTGAAAAATCTTATCAGCTTTATCAAGAGCATATCCCTTCTTCATTAAAATTGAAGGAAACGCCTGAGATTTCAAAGAAATATGTAAAGGCCTACACCCTTTTTGGCTACCAGACTACCCAAAAGGTTTGGGGACTATACCACAAATTATTCAGATAGACTTTATAATTCGACTTTCAAAAGTAGAGAGAAGCTTTACAAAATAGATGAAAATAAACTATTTACTTACCGAAAATATTAACCCAAATGGTTCTAGTGGTGCATCAGCACACATTCGGGAAAATATTAAGAACTTACGTGTGTTAGGTCATACGGTAATCCTAATCCACCCGGATAATGATGACTGTAATAGTAAATATGAAACAAGTAAAGGAAGGTTTGGCAAAAAGTTAATTCATGCTGTGACTACCACCCCTATAAGAAGGGTAGTTGCGAATTATAGAACTAGAAAGCAAGAGTATCATCTAATCCACAATAATATTCTAAAATTTAGTGATTGCGATGTTATATATGAAAGAGATGCTTTTCAGGCATTCGAGATTTATAACCAACAGAAAAAATTAAAAAAACCTTGGATCATCGAATGTAATGGATATTATTGGGGTGCTTTAGCTGCGGATTTTCACCAACCATCTTTTCCAAAAGCATATAAACGTAAGCATCTTCAGAAATGGATGTCGGCCGATCATTTGATCGTTGTCTCATCGCGGTTCAAAGAAAAAATGATTCATGATGGTATACAGGCTGACAAAATATCTGTTATTCATAATGGGGTAGATTTAAAAGCTTATAAAAATGTCGATATGTTATCCGTAAAAAAGATTAGACATACCCTTGGTTTTGATAACGAAATCGTAATTGGTTTCATCGGAAGTATTCTTCCCTGGCATCGAGTGGATATGTTCCTCGAAGCCATTCGGAAATTAAAAAATGATTTTCCGATTAAAGGTTTGATCGTGGGTGGTGGTATCTGGAAGATGTATCAGGAAAAGGCAAAAGAGATGGGGCTTGAAAAGGATGTTGTATTTACGGGGATGGTCGACCCTATGAAGGTTCCAAAAATGGTTTCAGCAATGGATATATGTACTCTTCCCGGAAGCACTGATTATAATTCGCCGGTAAAACTATTCGATTATGGCGCAGCAAAAAAACCAGTGGTTGCTGCCAACTTTCAGGCTGTATCAGAGATTTTGGATGATCGTAAATCTGGTTTGTTATTCAGCCAGGGAAATTTGGAGAGTTATGTAAACACCCTGAGAGAATTATTGAATGATAAAGGGTTGCAGAATAGGCTGGGTAATAATTTGCACGCTAATGTATCAAAATATCATAGTTGGGAATATGTGGCCAGCCAAACAAACCAGATAATAGAAAAAGTAGTTCATAAAAATGTTCAGCTTCAGACTTAGAGTAAATGGCTATAAATATTTTACATATAAATCAAAATCTTTCTGTCGCCGGAGGTGGTATTACACAAATGATCCGTGATTTTTCACCGGCATTGAGTAAATTGGGGGCTAATATCTATTGCTTGACAGCTGAAGATATTGAATTGACGCCATCAGGTATAAAAGAGAATATATTTCTTCCGGAAGTTGATGAACCTAATGGATCTGTTAATAAATGGAAGCCAGTTCTTGAAAATACCCTTATCCATAAAAGTATTGATATAGTACATATTCATGAGGTTAAAAATCTTGATATGGTTTTATACCTGGCAGATAAGATACCTGTAGTTATACATTTGCATAACTATGGGTGGTGGTGTCCTGGCAACGATCAATTCTATGCAAGTTCAGATGATATTTGCCCACTGTCTACTGGATGGAAATGTATACCAAATGCTTATACAAAAAGATGCAATAATCGACACCCAAAAAGATTAATTCCCTCTATAATTAATGGATATAAAAAGAAAAAACTATGGGATGAAAATGTCAGGTTTATTGCATCTTCAGATTACATGAGAAGAAGAGCCACCCATGCCGGCATTGCGTTTAGTAAAATCAGTGTCGTACCATATGCAGTTGACTCGGACCGATTTTCAGATGATTCACGGGAACCTGTGGAGGGATTAGAACCTGGGTATATTCTTTATGTTGGTCGCTTCGCTCAATCAAAAGGTGTTGAGTACTTGATTGATGCTTTTTCATATATCGAGAATTTTAACAGACAACTGGTTCTTGTTGGTGACGGGTCGCACAGAAGTAAAATCGAAAGTCATATAAAGAGATTAAAACTAGGAAACAAGGTGATTTTACTAGGTTGGAGAGAAGGCGATGAGTTATCCAGGTTGTTCCATAACTGTTCAATGCTTGCAGTACCCTCAGTATGGAATGAAGTTTTCGGAATAATAGGATTGGAAGCTATGGCTGCTTCTAAACCTGTGGTAGCTTTTGATGTAGGGGGCATATCCCAATGGCTTGATGATAACATAACAGGATACTTGGTCACGCGAAAAGATATTCGTGAGTTTTCAGTAAAAATGGCCTTGCTACTTCGAGATACTAAGTTAGCTGATGATATGGGCCAATTCGGATATGAGAGATATCAAAGAGAATTTACTACCGATATACAGGCTGAAAATCTTTTGAATGTATACAACATGTCAATTGATAATAATGTCACAATGAAGGTATAAAACCAATTACCATATAGTTCATCAATGCAAACAAAATTCATACATATTAATACCAAATATGCGGATATAACATCCGAAGCACCTGCTAAGAATGGTTTTAAGAAGCCAGTCGAAAATTCTGCAATGAAGATTGCATTACTTACAGACGGGATTTATCCATTCGTTATGGGTGGCATGCAAAAACACTCTTATTATTTAGCAAAGTATTTCGCCAGAAACCGTGTAAAAGTAGATCTATATCATATTATTGAAAGTGATGATAAGGTTGATTATTCTGAGATCTTTTCTGAGGAAGAATTAAAGTATCTTAACCCAATTCCATTTAATTTTCCCAGATTAAAGTATTTCCCGGGTCATTATTTAAGAGAGTCATACATCTACTCACAAAAGATATATGATCATCTGGCTAATAATCTGGATGTTACATTTATTTATGCAAAAGGGTTTACTGCCTGGAAGCTTTTGAATCAAAAGAAGCGAGGATACAATTTCCCACCTATTGGTGTCAATTTTCATGGGTATGAAATGTTTCAGAAAGCTCCATCCTGGAAAGTTAAACTAGAGCATTTTCTGCTCAGACCTACGGTCAAAACTTTAATAAAAAGTGCTGATATAGTTTTTTCCTATGGTGGAAAAATTAATAAGATAATTGAGAAGCGAGGACTGACATCTAAGAATATTCTAGAAATACCTTCAGCAATCGAAAAAGATTGGATTATACCTAAGTTGAAATCACAGAAAAGCAGGCGTCGCTTTGTTTTTGTTGGTCGGTTCGAACGTAGAAAAGGGATCGAAGAGATCAATAAAGTGCTTGGTGAAATTATTGAATACCATAATTTTGATTTTCACTTTGTAGGTGCTATTCCAGATAAAGCAAAGTTTCAATCTCCTAAATGCACCTATTGGGATGCCATTTCCGATCAGGAAGATCTTAAGAAAATACTTCAAGATTGTGATATTCTGGTTTGTCCAAGCTATTCTGAGGGTATGCCTAATGTTATCCTGGAAGGGATGGCAAGTGGGTTAGCAATAATCGCTACTGATGTCGGAGCAGTAGCTTCGATTGTATCAAATAAAAATGGGTGGCTAATTGAATCAGGTAATCCAAAGCAGCTGAAAAAAGCAATAGTATCCGCTATAAAAATATCAGACCATGTTCTTATTGATAAGAAACACAATAGTTTAAATTTAGTGAAGAACCAGTATACCTGGGAGGCAGTTATAGAAAAAACGCTCTCATTGATAAAAAGCTCCTTGCATAAATAGTCATAAAATATCTATGAGTTCAAAAAAAATTGCAATATTATATTCAGAACTGGCTGGTTACACACTGGCTTGCCTGAGAGCTTTGAAACAACATCACGATGTTGAGATATTAGTTTTTTATTGGCCACCTTCTGATGATGCTCCTTTCCACTTTGATAAACTTGAAGGTATTGATCATGCTTATCCAAAAGATCAATATCGCTTTAAGGAGATTGTAGAAATATTAAATGATTTTGCTCCTGATATTATTAAAATATCAGGTTGGATGGACAAGGATTATTTAAAAGTCGCTCGTTTTTTTAAAAAAAAGGGAATACCTGTAGTTGCGGGGCTTGATGCTCCTTGGGCGGGTAGTTTAAAACAAGTCTTGTTTGGTAAGTTTGCACCTTTCTACCTAAAACATCATATAGATACATTCTGGGTAACCGGAGAGCGACAAGCCCAGTTTGCTAAGAAATTTGGTTTTTCAGGAGAGAGTTTAAGATATGGGCTGTACTGTTGTGATTGGGATAAGTTTGCATCAGCCTATTACAGTAATGACCATGATCATGATCAAGAGAATGCCTTTTTATATGTTGGGCGTTATATTTCTATAAAAGGCATAAAGCTAATTATCAAAGCTTATAATAATTATCGCGCAATTACTGAAAATCCATGGAAATTAATTTGTGCAGGTACAGGTGAACTTCAAAAGTCTATTGAAAATACTCCAGGAATTGAGAATGTAGGCTTTATACAGCCTTCTGATCTTCCGAAACTCATGAAAAGCTGCCGTGCATTTGTGCTGCCAAGTTTCGTTGAACCTTGGGGTGTGGTCATTCAGGAAGCAGCTGCAAGTGGATTACCAATCATTTGTTCTGATGCTTGTGGTGCAAGTGTACATTTAGTTCAGGATGGATATAATGGTTATGTATTTGAATCTGGCAATTTAGAACATCTGACTAATTGCATGATAAGAATGAGCAACCTTTCTGATGAAGAGTACTCAGATATGTCTGAGGCTGGTTTTGAATTATCTAAACAATTCAAGCCTGAACGTTGGGCGGAAACTATAATGAATATAATTACTAACACAGAGTTACGATCAAATAAATATCCTATAAGTTCATAATCGTAGTTCATCAACTTTATTATCAAGAGAGCATAATTAATGAGAAATAGGGAAATAAACCCGCAAGTGATGGTGATGTTAGCTGGAATGTTAATATCATTTTATGTGGTGCCACATTTGATGTTATTGGTATGTGCAATACTTGTTATTTATGCCCTTCTGGGAGTAAAAAATTCGATTGAAGCACTGACCATATCATTTTTGATAGGGTATTTAAATCCGGGTATCTTTGATTATGTACCAGGAGTCATGGCTTTAAGGTGGCTAATTTTATTCGCTGCATTTGGACGGGTGCTATATACAATCATGTTTTCAGAGAAATACATCATTCCACGTCCTGTTAATTCTCTCTTATACTTTTCGTTTATTTGTCTCACTTTAACAATCGCTGCCAGTTTTCAACCCATGATCTCTATTGTGAAGATTGTTATGTTTACCATTGGTGTATTTACTGTACTAATGGCGTTTCAATTAACGGCACATCAAAAAGAGTATTGGACTAGTTGGTTTACCACTTTTTATTTTTTTATCGTCATATCTAGTTTGCCCTTTATCTTTATGTCTATTGGGTATTACAACAATCAGGCTGGGTTCCAGGGAATCTTAAATCAACCTCAGGCTTATGGCATTTTCCTTGCACCTTTTACAGCGTATTTTTCGACAAAAATACTGCTTAATGAAGAGATTACAAATATTAGCATAATAGGAATGTTGTTAGGCTGGGTATCAGTCTTTTTGACTCAGGCTCGGATGGCTTTTCTCGCTGTGGTACTTAGTTTGTTGATCCTGATAGTTTTGAAAATGATTATTGGATTTCCGCAAGCAAAAAGAAGTAAGTCAATTTTAACTTATCCAGTGCTAACTGCAGCATGTCTAATGGGTATCATATTGGTTTTTAATATGAACCCTATAATGGACAAATTCTCAGGTTTTATCCAGAAGAATTATGAGTTTGACGAACTCAGTGATGGTTTCCAACAATCCAGAGGGTTTTTGATTGAACGCTCAATGGAGAATTTCAATGATAATCCAATAATGGGAATTGGCTTTGGTATTGATTCAAGGCTCATTGACAGAAGCAGTGACCAACAAATTATGGGTATACCCTTAGGGGCACCAACTGAAAAAGGTTTTCTATTCTCAGCTATACTTGAGGAGATTGGAATCATTGGTACAATATTCTTCTTAGTTTTCTTTCTGGGGGTAATCAAATATGCCTTTCGGCTGCCATTATCCAGCAAACATGGAATGTTCTTAGGGTGTCTTTTCGTCAATATTGCTGAAATGGTATTCTTTTCCTTTGGTGGATCAGGTTTATTCTTATGGTTGCTTATTGGATATTCGACCCTTGAGTGAAATGCTGACGAACATTTCAATTAACTATTCATTATTTAAATTTATTTATCATGTGTGGAATAGCCGGCATTTTCAACACTTCTGGCGTTGATACAGAAGGCCAACTCAAGAAAACCAGACAAATGGCTGAGGCCATGGCTCATAGAGGACCAGATGATCAGGGTATTGAAATGATTAGCCATAGTTTACCATCATTAACATTTGGGCATAGGCGCTTATCAATAATTGATACATCATCAGCTGGCCATCAGCCAATGTTTGATTCTGAAACAGGCAATTGGATTACCTATAATGGAGAAATTTATAATTTTCGTGAACTTAGAGGGGAACTCCGTAAAGAAGGTGTCACTTTTAATAGTAAAACAGACACTGAAGTTATACTTAAAGCTTATCAGGTTTGGGGCATGGACTTCGTGAAGAAACTTCGTGGGATTTTCGCATTCTCCATATGGGATGAACACGAAAAAGCATTGATTTTAGTTCGTGATCATATGGGGGTTAAACCATTATATTACTGGGAAGATGATTCTAACCTACTTTTTGCTTCTGAAGTGAGGGCATTACTGGCTTCAGGTTTAGTACAGAGAAAATTGGATTACAATGGGCTGAGATCTTACATGGCTTATGGGTCCGTCCAGGAGCCTTACACACTCATAAAGGGTGTGCAATCAATTCAACCCGGACATTTTATGGTTATAAAAGACGGGGACAAAAAGTTAACCAGATACTGGCAATTGCCCGAACAAAAGGATAGAGGTAAAATAGAACTTGATGATCTGTTAATTCAAATAGGAGATCATTTAAAAGATGCTGTTAAAAGCCAACTTATTGCTGATGTACCTTTAGGTGCATTTCTAAGTGGTGGTATTGATAGTACTGCTATAGCTTCACTAATGCAGAATTCTGACATGGGTGAAGTTAAAACCTTCAGTATTGTATTTGACGAAAAAACACATGACGAGAGAGAATTTTCAAGGCTAGCTGCCAGGCATATAGGCTCGAAGCATACAGAATTGAACCTACGTGGTGAAGATGTCAAAAAGATGCTTCAGGAAGGGTTGAATGCTTTCGATCAACCAAGTATGGACGGTTTGAACACTTATTTTGTATCTAAAATTACAAAAGAGGCTGGTTTAACGGTGGCGCTCTCCGGTGTAGGGGGTGATGAGTTATTTGGTGGCTATAATAATTATTCTGTTCCTTTAAAGGCGGAAAATTGGGGGAAATATGTATCTGTCATGCCTCTTTTAATGAGAACACCTATAGGTAGAATGCTGTCAGGAATGCCTTTCAATGAGAAAATGAGAAAATTTGCAGATCTCATGGTCACTAAACAGCATCCTTATTTTTTGTCTCGTCAATTATTTAGTAAAAACCAGACACACGACCTTTTGAAGACAGATATTTTTGATGCATCAAGTCATTGGGAGCCAGAAAGATTTTATGAACTAGAAAAACAAACGGCTCATTATGATCCTGTAAACAGAGCATCAGCTATGGAGTTGCAAACCTATATGCTCAGTACCTTATTAAGAGATACTGATCAGATGAGTATGGCTCATGCCCTTGAAGTTAGAGTGCCCTTAATTGATCATAAACTTGTGGATTTTATGTTCAGTTTGCCTGGTGAGATAAAAGTGAATAAAAAAACACCTAAACCTATGTTGACTAGATCACTGAATGGATCAATCCCAAAAGATTGTGTTTATAGACCTAAAAAAGGTTTCGAATTACCTTTTGCATCATGGTTCAGCGAAAGTTTGAATGAACAGCTTGAAGATTCATTCAATGGACAAAGTGAAGATGAAGCGTGGCCTTTTCAAGCTGAGTCATTAACCAGAATTTTGCAGGATTATCATAGAGGTTTGTTAAGCTGGAGCAGAATATGGACCATATTTATGGTTAGGCACTGGTTAAAGACTAACAAGGTTAAAGGGTAATTAATGAAAGTAATCCATAGCGTGGCAAGCTTAATGCCAAGTTTTGGTGGACCAGCCCGATCAGTTTCAGAACTTTGCCGATTGTTGTCTCATAAAGTAGAATCTGTAGAAATATTTACAACTTTAGCTAAAGGTGACGAAGAGCAACCCTTACCTACGGATCTAATAAAGATTCATTTTGTGAACGGGAAGGATATGAAACGATTTCGGCTTTCATGGTCGCCAGAATTTAAAGAATTATTACAGGAACGAATAAACTCTTTTCAACCCGATATTATGCATGATCATGGTATGTGGCTTCAGACCAACCATGTTGCAGTATCATTAGCAAAAAATCATAAGATACCCTCGTTAATAAGTCCTCGAGGGATGGTGGAGCCTTGGGCACTGAAACATAAAGCTTGGAAGAAAAAGATAGCCTGGAATTTATATCAAAAAAAAGATCTGCAGAAAGCAACAGTTTTGCATGCAACAGCTACAGGAGAAGCGAACCATTTAAGAGCATTGGGCCTAAAACAACCCATAGCAATTGTTCCCAACGGAGTAAATCTGGCCGACCCAAATGAAGAAACATCTGAAACTGAAAAAAATGAACGTATATGCTTCTTTCTTGGGCGCATTTATCCTGTTAAAGGCCTTCTGAATCTGGTTGAAGCATGGGGTAAAGTAAACCCAAAAGGATGGAAGGTTATTTTAGCGGGTCCAGATGAAAGTAGCCACAAAGCAAAAGTTGAATCCGCCATCAAAAAAAGGAATCTTGAAAAGGTTTTCTCATTTGTTGGTCCTGTAGAGGAAAAAGAGAAGAAAAACTGGTTTAATAAAGCTGACTTAGTCGTGTTACCGAGTTTCTCAGAGAATTTTGGTATTGTGGTAGCAGAAGCATTGAATTATGGCATTCCTGTAATAACAACTAAAGGTACACCATGGCAAGAGTTAATCACACATAATTGTGGCTGGTGGGTAGATATAGGGGTAGAACCATTGTCAGAAGCAATAAGAGAGGCTACTTCAATGGATGCAGATGAACTTTGGCAGATGGGCAGCAGAGGACGCGAACTTATTAAATCCCGTTACAGCTGGCCTGTTCAGGCGGAAATAATGTATGAGGTTTATCAATGGATGCTTAATGATGGGCAGCCGCCGGCTTGCATTCAATTCTAATATTTTTTCGGCTAGTTTAAGAGAGAGGTATAAATTCCCAGCCTTTGAGAAATTAGACTTTCATTGTGAGAGACGAAGGTACTATTTAAAAATGTACAGCATTAATAAAAAATAAAAAAAATAAATAATATGATAATTTTAGGATTAAACGCATATCACGGAGATTCTTCTGCATGTATAATTAAAGATGGAGTTCTTATAGCAGCTGCGGAGGAGGAGCGCTTTCGTAGGATAAAGCATTGGGCCGGATTCCCCTCAGAAGCTATCAAATATTGTCTTGAGGAAGCTGGAATCAGACTTGAACAAGTCGATTTTACTGCAGTGAACAGATACCCACGAGCCAGTTTATGGAGAAGGGCTATGTTTGTTCTGTCGAATCGCCCAAATATTGCTTTGATTTTTGAAAAGTTTAAAAATCTGAGAAAGATCTCAAAAATAGAAGATGAAATGGCAAATGTCATACCAGGAGCTTCCTATAAGGGAAAAATATGTTTTGTAGAGCATCATAAAGCTCATTTAGTGTCAGCTTTCTTTGTTTCCCCTTATGAGCAAGCAGTTTCTGTATCAGTTGATGGGTTTGGTGATTTTGCAAGTACCTCTTGGGGTATAGGGAAGAATAATAAAATAGATATAGACGGCAGGGTATTCTTCCCCCATTCTCTGGGAATCTTTTATCAGGCCTTAACACAGTATTTAGGGTTTCCCAATTATGGTGATGAATACAAAGTTATGGGTCTTGCTCCATATGGTAAGCCTCATTATATGGATGAAATGAGAAAGATTGTTAGGTTAAAGGATGATGGAACATTTGACCTGAACCTAGACTTCTTCCGACACCATATTGACAAAGTATCTTATGAGTGGGAGGGATGTTCCCCCGAGGTTGGTACTTTGTATACTTCGGCATTGGAAACATTACTTGGACCGGTTCGCCAAAAAGGTGATACAATTTCCCAGAAACATATAGACATAGCAAGATCTATTCAGGCTATGTATGAGGAAGCCTTCTTTCACTTGTTAAACAGTCTGCACGCAAAATATAAAATAGATAATCTAGCGCTCGCAGGAGGATGTGCTATGAATTCTGTGGCGAATGGTAAGATCTCAAGGCAGACACCTTTTAAGAATATCTATATTCAATCAGCTGCGGGCGATGCGGGAGGTGCATTGGGAGCTGCGTTATCAGTTTGGTATGAAGAAAGTGATGCGGACAGGCACTTTATAATGGACCATGCCAATTGGGGGCCAGGGTATAGTAATTCATATTCAAGCATGTTACTTGAAGTGAACGAAAAGAAACTTATGAATCAACATTGCGACTCGAAAGAAATTCCCGATACTAAACAACTTTGTCAAGAAATTGCTTTGGCGATATCAGAGGGTAAGGTTGTTGGGTGGTTCCAGGGACGAATGGAATGGGGACCACGAGCTTTAGGTAATCGCTCTATATTGGGAGATCCACGTAGGGCTAATATGAAAGAGATACTCAACGTCAAGATAAAAAGAAGAGAATCATTCAGGCCTTTTGCTCCTTCTATTTTGCGAGAAAAAGTTTCTGAATGGTTTGAGATTGAGGATGAAGTTCCGTTCATGATGAAAGTATTTCCCATTAAGGAAAGTAAGCGTAAAGAAGTACCGGCAGTAACCCATGTTGATGGCTCTGGTAGATTGCAAACGGTTACAAAGGAGGCAAACCCGCTCTACCATCAATTGATTCAGGAATTTTATGAAATAACCGGTGTCCCCATGGTTCTTAACACGTCCTTCAACGAAAACGAGCCCGTAGTATGTAAGCCAGAAGAAGCGCTGGATTGTTTTTTACGAACAAAAATGGATCTTTTGGTTTTGGGGAATCACATTATAACCAGACAAAAAGTATCTCTAAACCGAGATATTAGAAAACGAGCACCAAAACTGCGTGATGCAAAAATTGATAAAACAGGTTCCGATTCATGAAAGCTTCCATTATAACCGTTGTCTACAATAACCGTCATTCTATACGTGATGCCATACAATCAGTTCTGAGTCAGGATTACGCTGACTTGGAATATATCGTAATTGACGGTGGATCTACAGATGGTACCGTAGAAATAATTAAAACCTATGGTTCCCGGATCAATAAGTTTATAAGTGAACCTGACAAGGGTATCTATGATGCCATGAATAAGGGTTTAGCTTTAGCTTCCGGAGATTTTATAGGTATCCTTAACTCAGATGATTTTTATGAAAACAGAAGTATTGTAAGTAATGTTGCCCACGTACTTGAAAAAGAAGATGTCGATTCAGTGTATGGTGATCTTGTTTATGTAAGTGAGAATGATATAGATAAGATTGTTAGGTATTGGCAGGCAGGTGAATATCATGATGGTATTTTTCTTCAAGGCTGGATGCCACCTCATCCCACATTTTTTGCTAAAAAAGTAGTCTATGAAAAACTGGGAAATTTTAAAGTCGATATGGGGTCGGCTGCAGATTATGAATTGATGCTTAGGTTTTTGCATCGATTTGGAATAAGTACCAGATATATACCCGAAACATTTGTTAGGATGAGAACGGGTGGACAAAGCAACTCAACAATAGGGAATCGAATTAAAGCTAATTATAGTGATAGAAAAGCATGGAATTCTACAGGAATGCGTCCTCATTTCTATACCCTTTGGATGAAACCTATCAGAAAAATACCGCAATACTTAAAAAAAGTTAGCGGCAGCAAATAAAACAAATAGCATAACAAGAGAATCTTAAAAACTATTTATCAATAGGAAATACTATGAAAAAAGCACTTATTACAGGGATTACCGGTCAAGATGGGTCGTATTTAGCTGAATTGTTATTAGAAAAGGGATACGAAGTTCATGGAATAAAACGTCGGTCATCTTTAATTAATACCAATCGTATCGATCATCTTTATCAGGATCTGCACGAGGAAAATGTTCGATTTCATCTTCATTATGGTGATTTAAGTGATTCAACTAACCTAATTCGAATCATTCAGGAGATTCAGCCTGATGAAATATACAATCTAGGGGCAATGTCACATGTTAAGGTTAGTTTTGAAGCTCCTGAATATACAGCAGATGTTGATGGAGTTGGTTCATTACGATTACTTGAGGCTATCAGGATATTAGGAATGGAGTCAACGGTCAAAATTTATCAAGCATCTAGTTCTGAACTTTATGGTAAGGTTAGAGAGGTTCCTCAAAATGAAAACACACCATTTTATCCTCGTTCTCCATATGCTGTTTCAAAACTTTACGCCTACTGGATAATGGTAAACTATCGGGAAGCTTATAATATATTTGCAGTAAATGGAATTTTATTTAATCATGAATCACCTCGCAGAGGTGAAACATTTGTCACTCGTAAAATCACTCAGGGTGTGGCTAGAGTTGCATTAGGATTATCTGATAAGCTATATTTTGGCAATTTGGATGCTAAACGTGATTGGGGGCATGCCAAAGATTATGTTGAAGCAATGTGGTTAATGCTTCAACAAGAAGAACCGGAAGATTATGTAATTGCCACAGGTGTTACTACTTCCGTAAGAGATTTCATAAGGCTGGCATTTCGTGAGATAGGTATTGAATTGCGGTTTGAAGGAATTGGTGTAAATGAAAAGGCATATATTGAATCAAGTAGTAACTCAGAGTATCAGTTGCCTGTAGGTAAGGAAGTGATAGCCATTGATCCAAAATATTTCAGGCCAACCGAGGTAGATTTATTAATTGGAGATCCTGGAAAAGCTCATAGAAAGCTTAACTGGAAACCAAAATATTCCCTTAAAGCTTTAGTTCATGAAATGATAGAATCTGACTTGGCTTTGGTTAGTAGGGAAAAATATCTGGCAGATGGCGGACACGAAGTATATAGTAATGGTGACTGGTAAAAGTGCTTGAGCCACATGAAATTATTTGTAAACAGCTTGATAGCTTTATTAATTTTCATTATCACATCCAAGGCAGATTCCCAACCAATAACCTTGCCGCAATCTCATGATTATCAGGTTACACTTCGAAATTACATGAGCAGTCTGACAGTTAAAGATTTTGAAGTTGGTCTGAAACCTCTTTCTCATGATTTTGAATATTTTAGAAGTATGGATGATCTGTTTAGAACTTGGATTTTATTCAGACAAGCACCTCCTGAAGGCCCGATTGTAGATATTAAAGGGCTGACCGTTGACCCGGAGTATTTTACCTTACGATCTATAGAATCAAGTGAAGGTATAATGATGGGAAGTGATGGCAATTTCCCCTGGATATCACCTGAAGCTACTGTCTGGTGGTCGAATTGGAACTATCCGGGGAATCCTTATTATAAAAATAAAGCCATTATGAGACGAGCTCTGGTGTTTTGCATTGTTGATATGCTGATGCATGACGAAGCACACGAAAATGGTGATTTCAGGCGCTCTGATTACCTCGGAGCGACTTTGATTTGGATGGCTTATACCTACGATAAAGTAAAGGGTATATTGCCTGTTGATGTTCAGAATGCTTATGAGACAGGCTTGCTTAAGTTTTTTGAACGAATTGAAGAATGGGGACCCAGGGGAAACGCGGGTGATATGGACCAATTTGCACACATTGGAATGTGGTATACTGCGAAATCAATTGGTGATGCTGAATTAATAGAAAGGTCAAAAATACATTCAGAATATATTTTATCTAAGCATTTACGCCCTGCAGGTTATATCGACCATGGTGATGGTTTCGATCCCTCTTATAATGGTATAAGCCTTGATCTTCTGGGGTGGGCTGCTTTGGCAACAGGCTATGACTTTTTTGCTGATGCCCTCGATCAGATGAGTTTATTAAAAGCGCATCTCACTCTTCCCGAACCTGATGGTCAATATTATGGACCCAGCCACTTCAGTACGGCAACATCAATGGATTCTCCTAATGACCTTCGTGGTTTATTTAAACGTGATATTGGCATCGCCATGGTGTCTGATCACGCAAAATATTTGATCTGGGAAGGTAGAAGTGGCCAAAATACGGGATATAAGATACCGACACAGGATGAAATGTTATCCCGCATCTCATTATTAACTCGTAGAACGAATGGGAAATTGGAGCGCAGTAATAGTTCCCCTAAAGTTTGGAGGCAAAAGAATTGGACCAACGGTATAATATACGCACACGAATATTATGAAAAAGGGTTTTATGATGAGCTGTCGAATTTAAATAGAGAACAAAGCCCATTGCGTAGACTTCCTCTGAATCAGGAGGATGATTATATTCATAAATTTCCGGATAATCAGGAAGGGGTCAAGGAGCATCATAAAGATGAATTTTTAACTGCAAAACTTGGAGATTTTGCATTAATAATACATACTGGGCGATTATCATATTGGGGAAATGAAGATCAGCAATCAGGGTTTGGTGGAGGTGCTTTATCTGCATTTTGGACCAGAGAAACCGGATCGGTGATTTTGGGTAGAACAGGTGGATTTCAGGGGCCAGAACCCGATACATGGGAAAATTGGAGGCAATGGCCTACTCATGCAATTAGTGGGATAAATAAAGAAGGAGAGGCTTTCAGTTCTGCCCGGTATCGATATCCTGAAAGAAAATATGATGTTAATAGTGTGAATGCCCGAATCGTCGCCTATGGTGCTATAGGTCAAGACTTTGATGGGGGTAGAACTACTGAAAAAGCCCGGCAGGGTACACAGATGTATTATAGCCGGGATTTTGATATTGAAGAGAATGGATTGACTGTTACATCAACCGTTAGTATGGGTGAAGATAATATTTCCGAATTATATGAGATGATCCCCATTTTTCTGGGTGGCAAAGCGACCAACATTGACAAGGCGAATACAACCCTTACTTTTTGGATAGGTGACGTCTGGATCGAACCTCATGAAGATATCCATCAAAATGTGGAAAGCATTAAGATTGAACGCCACGAAGGAGAGGTATACATTAATTTTGCATCACCACAAGAAGTCAGACTATCGCCTAAAATCTGGGAAGATCGGTATCAAAGTGATGCCAAGGTTCGAAATATCATGATCAATTTACTGAATCCTGGTATCAGAGGTTCAGAAGAGACATCTGTCCGTTACACTATAAAGGCAGGATAACCAATTTAATGAAGTGGAAGGGAGTACAACCCCTTCCACTTCATTTTTACTTAATTAATGTCATCTGTTTAGTTTGAACAAAATCATTAGCTTTTAATCGGTAAATATATACTCCACTGGCAAGATCATCCGCTTTAAATTCAACGTGATATTGACCAGGAGTTTGGGTTTCATTAACCAAAGTTGTTATTAGTCTTCCTGTAATATCATATACTTCCAGGCTAACGAAACCGGCTTCAGGAAGAGAGTAGCTTATTTGAGTCGTTGGGTTGAAAGGATTAGGGTAATTTTCTAAGAGCTCAAAACTTTTAGGAACACCACTTTCATCTATAGAGGTAGGAGTATTCGATGTTGTGAAGCTCCTGACAGCTGACCATTCACCACTATTTTCTCCGGTCTTTGATTCAACGGCATAGTAATAAACCGTATTTGGGTCCAAAGCATGTAATTGAATTTGGGTCTCTCTGATGTCATTTATATTGATTTCCGTATTCTCGAAGTTTTTATCAAGAGTCATCCTAAACCTATAACTCTCTGCTCCATCAACTTCTTCCCATTTTATGATGGGATTCAGATCAATATTAGTTGCTAAGTTTTCTGGTGCCAGCACTCTGGGAGCGTTATTTATGGTGGTTTCAATAAGTGTAGGTTTCTGTGATACTGTACTCACGGTATAACTGACAGCAGCAGATTCTGGAATGGTTACCCGTTCCCCGTCATTGTCAAGCAGGTCAATAAGTATATTCCTGGTGATCAATGAACTTTGGTATTGGTCTTCCCAGGGAGTTGGTGATAACTTTACATTTTGTGGTGAATCAAATGTAATATAAACTGTTTCAGTATATCGCTGTATTCTAATTTTATCGACATTTTCTTTTAAATCTGATGAAGCATTATGCCAGGTTCCATCAGTCTCGACTTCGATGTGTACTCCTGCTTGACTTACACCATTAGAACCGTTACCAAGATAGAGAGGGATAATCTCATACAATTCCTTTACCTCATCCTGGCCATCAGATGAAATTTTTGTTTCAACAGTTAACCCACTAGCATCCACTTTAAAGTTTCGATTATAGTTAATTAGATTAGGCATAGCATCGTTGAGGGTAGATCTTCCACCGTCGTGTTCATCGCCAATAATGCCGGTTACGGTAACGGTGGCACTATTTTCATTAACATGATATTGTCTAATTGGAGAACGATTACGGGCTGAACTGAATGGCTCATTATCGGCTGATAACCCGCTGATAGCATGAGTAGGCCATTGCCTCCAGTTGTTCCAGGTATCAGGCTGTGGACCTTGAAAGCCTGCAGACCGGCCAAGTATAACGGAGCCACCTTTTTTTGTCCAAAAGGCTGAAATGGCACCACCGCCAAAACCAGACATGACATCTGTATCAGTTCCACCCCACCATGATATTAAACCTGTATGCAGTATAACACCGTAATTATCAAATTTAGCACTTAAAAATTCTCTTTTTCTATTTTCAGGGACATCAGCGTATTCATGAGGAAATTGCTCAATAAAGTTTTCAGTTCGATTGAAAGGAGCCTGCATTAAAGGACTATTGCTGCTTTCTAACTGAAGTAATTCATCATAAAAGCCCGGTTCAATGTATGGCCCGGCATGGGGTATACCTGTACCCCAATGAGTTTCGTGCCATGCTTCAGGAGCCTCTGCGGAAGCTGTGAAATGATCATTAGTTCTTCTGGTGAGTAGGGAAATTCTACTCTTCATATCAGTTCTGGTTGGAACGCCTACATTAAAGTTTTGTCCATTGCGTCCTTCCCAAACCAGGTATTTGGCATGATCGGAGTGCAGAGCGGTACCTACATCCCGTATTGTCGATTCATTAAGATCATTTGCAGGATCAGTGGAAGTAGTAGTATTAAAATGACTTGGACCTTGCATTCTACCACCTGGTTCAGGCAGGGAGAGATGAGCTTTGAGTTTACTCATTTCACCAACAGTCTGTTTAAGTAGGGGATTTTTAGAAGCCATGGCTGCCCAGTTTAGATAATAAAGGCTAAAACCATTATATGGAGCATCAAAACCATCACCATGTTGAATGTACCCGGCAGGTCTATAATCAGTATTCAGTATACTGGCTGTTTGATTTTCAACTCGTCGGTAAACCTCAGGGTCATCTATTGCTTTTGCAAGATACCATAAACCTACATGAGCAGACTGATCCATGTCACCCATATTATTGTTGGATCCCCAGTCTTCCAGGCGGCCTAAAAATTTCAATAAACCTTTTTCATAAGCATTGCATACAGATTCAGGAAGATCATCTTTAACTTGACTGTAGGTATATGCTAACCATATTAGAGTACCACCGAGATAATCTGAACGCGTGGCTTTTCCATTTTTATGAGCATTATCAAGCATAATCATTTCAACAGCACTAGCAACGAAAGCCCTTCTCATAACACCTTTATGTTTATAATAAGGATTTCCTTTATAAGCCCATCCATACCACCAGGCAGTAGTTTCTGAAGGTATCCAGGGACGATTGTTAGAGCTACCCATTCGGATTCCATCATTTTCTATAGAACTAAGTTTAAAATGGGAAGAATTTACGATCAGACCTTTAACACTTGCAATAGGACCTTGAGGCGGGGCATCCTGAAAGATCAACCAAAGGCCATATAATTCATCATTAGATAAAGAATTAAGGTGGTTATCGTCATAGGTTATGTCATTGAATGGAACGTCAAAGTCTTGTTGTGACAAAGAGGCCATATAATTACGTAATACAACTTGATACTCATGATCCTGGGGTAATTCATTTTTCTGAGCGGTTACATTACCACTCAGAAAAACCATACCGAAGGCAAATAGAGTAAGTATTTTACTTATCATTTCTGTACAGTTAGTTTTTAGCGTTTTATTAATGTTCGCTAATAGTACAGATAAATATCATTTCAAATCAACCTTTTTATTATAAACTCTTAATTTATTTACCTTTAAAACTATCATCCCTTTATACATCAAAAGGTTAATAAATTAGGGAATTATAATTTAGTATCATATATATATTAATTGTATAATTACAGGTAATGAATATATATAAATGAGAATAACAGAGAGAGGGAGGTTATTGAATAAGATTGGAACTTATTGTCAGCTATTCGTTAAGGAAAAAACGACACTTTAATACATAACATTATGATATTATACAACTTATATAAAAGTTGATGGCTGGTATAATCCTAATGTATTACAAGTCAGATCATTAATAAGATGCACGATGGATATTATTATATAGTATTTAACTGACTAATATTTGTAAATATTAAGTTACAAATTTTAGGACAAAGGGTATAAATGTAACAGACATGTATATAATAATACAACCATGTGCTAATACACTAAGCATTGAAATATTACAACTATGAAAGCGGTCATACTAGCAGGCGGATTCGGTACTAGGATAAGTGAAGAGAGTAACGTCAGACCAAAGCCTATGGTCGAAGTAGGAAACAAACCAATATTATGGCATATCATGAAGATATTTTCAGCATATAACATTAATGATTTTATTATTTGCTGTGGATATAAGGGGTATATGATTAAGGAATACTTCGCCAATTACTTTTTACATATGGCCGATGTTTCATTCAACATGAGAGACAATAAAATGGATGTTCTTTATAATGGTGTGGAACCCTGGAAGGTAACTTTGATTGATACTGGAAGGAATACTATGACAGGAGGAAGAATAAAAAGGATAAAGGAACACCTGGGGAATGAAACCTTTTGTTTGACCTATGGTGACGGTGTAGCAAATATTAATATTGAAAAGCTTATAGAATTCCATAAAAGCCACCAAAGATTAGCAACCTTGACAGCAGTGCAGCCACCGGGCAGATTTGGTGCCTTCAGACTAGGACATGAAGAGACTAAAATTGACAGTTTTAAGGAAAAACCTCATGGTGATGGTGCATGGGTGAATGGAGGTTTTTTTGTACTGGAGCCTGAAGTATTAGAATACATTGAGGGAGATCAAACAGTCTGGGAAAAAGAACCACTCGAGGGTTTAGCTGTTGATGGACAATTATCAGCCTTTAAACATAAGGGCTTTTGGCAACCTATGGATACATTAAGAGACAAAAATTATATAGAAGATTTATGGGAAGCTGGTAGTGCACCCTGGAAGGTTTGGAAGTAATTATCAATAAAAAATAATAATGTTTTGAATACAATAGATGTTGTCAACCATGATCTGAAGTATATCACAGACTCACTTAAGTCTGAGTTTGAACAAATGTCAGGTAAGAGACTGCTTATTACCGGAGGTGCTGGATTTTTGGGTTATTACCTGATTCAATCCGTACTACATTGGAATAAATATGCAGCTGCTAATGAGTCAATCAGGGTAACAGTGTATGATAATTATATTCGGGGAGTACCTGCCTGGTTAGATTCCTTGGAGGAGAACGAAAATTTGGAGCTGATCACTCACGATGTGACAGAAAGGATGCCGGAGGCTGCTGAAGATTTCGACTTTATTATTCATGCTGCCTCCATAGCTTCTCCAATGTTTTATCGAAAGCATCCGTTAAAAACCATGGATGCTAATATAAACGGGCTAAGGCATCTATTAGATTATTCCCTTGCTCAGAAAAAGAAAGGAAAACCGTTGAAAGGATTCTTGTTCTTTTCAACTAGTGAGATTTACGGAGACCCAGATCCGGATAATATACCTACGGCTGAAACATATAGAGGAAATGTTTCCTGTACTGGCCCAAGGGCATGCTATGATGAGTCAAAAAGGTATGGCGAAACCCTCTGTGTTACATTTGCCAGTCAATTTGGTTTACCGGTAACAATAGTTCGTCCTTTTAATAATTATGGTCCTGGTTTAAAAATCACCGACCGTAGGGTAATACCGGATTTTATGCGTGATGTACTAGAGAACAAAAACATCATGATGTATTCAGATGGCAGCCCCTCCCGTACTTTTTGTTATATAGCCGATGCCATTATAGGATATTATAAAGTGCTTGTCTTGGGCAAAAAAGGAGAAGCCTATAATATTGGAGCTGAAAAGCCGGAGATCAGCATGAAGCAACTTGCTGAGAGTATAGTGGAAACTGCAAGATCACACACTAACTACAGGGGCTCAATTATTCATAAAAATAGCAGTGATTTGAAATATTTAGTAGATAATCCCACAAGAAGATGTCCGCTAATAGCTAAGGCGCGTAAAGATCTGGGGTTCACTCCGAAAGTTGGATTGGAAGAAGGCTTAAAACGCTCATTAATTTGGTATAAAGGTAATCAGGAGGCAGTTGAAGCATAATGAAAATTTCAATAATTGGAACAGGGTACGTAGGTCTGGTCACCGGAGTATGTTTGGCAGAGAAAGGCCATCAGGTTAATTGTATTGATCTGGATATAGATAAAGTTCGCAAAATTAATCAAGGTATACCTCCCATTTTTGAACGTGGGCTTGATGATTTATTAAAAAAGAATCTGCAAAAAACTTTTTCTGCAGGAACTGATTTGAGAGAGGCTATTATGCATACTCAATTATCTATTATTGCTGTTGGGACCCCTTTTGATGGAAAGTCAATTGATTTAACCAGTATTAAACAGGTCGCAAGGGAAATAGGGTTAATATTAAAAGATAAAGAGGAATTTCATGTGGTACTTGTAAAAAGTACAGTGGTTCCGGGAACAACTGAAGATGTTGTTTTACCAATCATTGAAGAATGTTCTGGTAAAAAGCATGGTATTGATTTTGGTATTGGTATGAATCCAGAGTTTTTGCGAGAGGGAGCAGCCATTTCTGATTTTATGAATCCCGATAGAATAGTTCTGGGCTCTTCCGATAGTAAAACGTTAATGGTTTTAGAAGAAGTTTATGAGGTTTTTCGAAATGTGGATATCATAAAAACCGATACCAATACTGCTGAAATGATAAAATATACCACTAATTCTCTTTTAGCTACTTTAATTTCATTTACGAATGAAATTGCTAATCTTTGCAATGCTCTTGGTAAAATTGATGTTGTAGATGTGATGAATGGGGTATGTAAAGACAATAGGTTCAGCCCGATCCTTTCTGACGGATCCAGAATTACACCAGGATTTATTTCATACTTAGCTGCGGGATGTGGGTTTGGAGGAAGTTGTTTTCCCAAGGATGTGAAAGCACTGATCTCCCATGGTAAGAATAAGGGGGTGGGTATGGATCTACTTGACTCTGTGATACGAATAAATGAAGCTCAGCCTAAAGTTGTTTTAGACCTATTGGAAAAACATTTTAAAAAACTTATGGGATTACGAGTTGCCGTTCTAGGCTTGGCATTTAAGCCTGAAACTGATGACATGCGTGAATCTCCAGCAATTCCTATAATTAACCATCTTTTAAATAAAGGTGCCAGGATTGAGGCATATGATCCCATAGCACAGATAGAGGCTGAGAAACTATTTGGAAACCATCAAATTAGCTATCATAATGACCTTTCACAAACAATTGAAGGTGCTGAAGTCGTCATATTGCTAACGAAATGGGATGAATTCAGAAAGGTGCCGGATATGATTAGCTCCGTTAATCCACAACCATTGTTCATCGATGGGCGCCGTATGCTTGAAAAAACTTCATTCAATCACTATGAAGGTATAGGGTTGGGTTTATGATATTTAAGAAAACTGCCATTGAAGGGGCATATAAAATTATATTAGAAAAACGTGGTGATGAACGAGGTTTTTTCGCACGTGGTTATTGTGAACATGAGTTTAAAAATCAAGGAATCATGTTCCAAATAATTCAAGCGAATATTGCATACAATCCTTTTAGGAACACCTTAAGAGGTTTGCATTATCAAATTAAGCCACATGGTGAAAAGAAATTAGTTCGATGTGTAAAAGGGGCTATTTATGATGTAATTGTTGATTTGAGAATTAATTCTCCAAGTTATATGAAATGGATTGGGGTTGAACTTGACGCCGAAAATCGTACAATGCTTTATGTCCCGAAAGGTTGTGCTCATGGATATCAAACACTATCGGATGATTCCGAGATATTCTATATGGTATCAGCATTTTATGCTCCTGAATCTGAAAGGGGGATAAATTGGTCTGACCCAGCTTTTAATATTGATTGGAAAAAGGGGGGAGAGATGATTATTTCAGATAAAGATAAAAACTGGCCGGAATTTACAATATGATAATAATTGATAAAGCTTTAAAAGAGAGAGAGAGACAAAGGAATCCATTAAAAATAGGAATTATTGGTGCAGGGTATATGGGTCGTGGCACTGTGTTGACCATAGAAAGTTCAGTACCTGGAATGGAAGTGGCAGCTATTTATAATAGATCAATTGCTCGTGCGGAATTCGCCTACACGCAGGCAGGTATTTCAGTATTCGAGAAACCTGAAAATGCCGAACAGCTAGATGACATTGTTAGGAAAGGTAACCATGCTGTTACCGACAATCCTCATCATCTTTGTCAATCAAAAGAATTAGACGTAATTATAGAGGCTACCGGTGAAATTGAATTTGGAGCTAAGGTCGTTTTAGAGGCTATAAAAAATAAAAATCATGTGGTAATGATGAACGCAGAGCTTGATGCGACTATAGGTCCAATCCTCAAAGTTTATGCAGATCGTAATGATGTCATTCTAACTAATGCCGATGGTGACCAGCCTGGTGTTATAATGAATCTTTACCGTTTTGTTGATATGATTGGTTATCAACCCTTATTAGCCGGTAATATCAAAGGTTTACAGGATCCATACAGGAATCCTGATACTCAGAAAGCATTTGCTGAACAGCATCGACAAAAACCCCGAATGGTAACTTCCTTTGCAGACGGTACTAAAATATCAATGGAAATGGCCGTAGTAGCCAATGCGACTGGATTTGGCGTTGGTCAGCGTGGTATGTACGGTCCTAAATGCAGTCATGTTAACGAAGCCTTACGTTTGTTTCCATTGGATAAAATTAAAAATGGGGGCATGGTAGATTATATTCTTGGTGCCGAACCAGGCCCAGGAGTTTTTGTCCTGGCATACAATGACCATCCGATAAAACAACAATACATGAATTATTTTAAGATGGGAGACGGACCATTGTATTTATTTTATGTGCCGTATCATCTACCTCACCTTGAGGTTCCAATTACAGCAGCAAGAGCTGCTTTGTTTTCTGATGCTACAACGGAACCGATATCGGGTCCAGTTTGTCATGTTATTACAGTTGCCAAACGAGATTTGAAAGCCGGAGAGACGTTGGATGGGATAGGTGGATTTACCTGCTATGGAGTAATCGATAATGCTCATATTACTGAAGTAGATAATCTTTTTCCAATGGGTTTGTCTGACGGATGCATATTGAATAAGGATATTAAAAAAGATGAACCACTTACTTTTGATGATGTTTCAATTCCTTCAAACAGATTATGTGACCAGTTATATAAAGAGCAAAGACAACATTTTTTAATGGAAGGGGTGTCTAAAAATTGAATTAACATCTTGCCTTAATTCCTTCAATACAGTTACAAAACAAAGAAGTTTAATGAATATGAACAAAATAAAAATAGCCGTGATAGGCTGTGGTAAAGTTACAGAAACGTTTCATTTGCCGGCACTTGCAAAATCTGATCAATTTGAAGTTACGGCTCTTATTGACATGGATTTAACAAAAACAAAGTTGTATGCTGATCAGTACAATGTTCCTGTTGTAAGCGATGATTACAAAAAAGTATTCGGAATCGTAGATGCTGCAATCATTGCTTTACCTCATCAACTTCACGGTATAGTTGGTTTGGATTTATTAAAAAATGGTGTCCATGTGCTTATTGAAAAACCTCTGGCTTTAACTAAACAGGAATGCGAGGAGATGATTAAAGCTGCGGATAGCTCTGATTTGGTTTTGTCGGTTGGTTTATTACGTCGATATTATGAGGCATCACAATATATTAAAGAGCTGTTAGGTTCTAATATGCTGGGTAAGATTTTGTCCTTTGATATTCGGGAAGGGTCAATATTTAACTGGCCTAGCTCTTCAGATTTTATGTTTAAAAAAAATGCAGGGGGTGGAGTTTTATTTGATACAGGAGTACATACAGTTGATACCTTAATTTGGTGGTTAGGTGACGTAGATGAGGTTAACTATTATGACGATGCTATGGGTGGGGTTGAAGCTAATGCGGAACTCCATCTGGTAATGAAAAACGGGGCAAAAGGAATAGTAGAATTAAGCAGAACACGCAATTTAAGAAACACTTACGTAATAAAGGGAGAATTAGGAAGTCTTGAGGTTGGCATTGGTGTTAACCCTGAAATCAGCTTGCACTTAAAAAATAGGGGCCCTTTTTTTACTGGCCAAGTTGTAAAGGCTCAAATGGACAGAAATAACCTGGATATTTTTGCAAGGCAATTAAAGGACTTTGCATTTGCCATCACAAATAATGCAAGTCCATTTGTATCAGGTACTGAAGGTATGCGTGTGATTGAAATATTAGAAGCCTGCCATAATAAAAAACAACAACTTCATGAACCATGGATGGCTGTTCCAAAGAGGACATATGAACTTAATTAGTAATATAAACGATAAGAAGATTTTAATTACCGGTGGAACAGGATTTATAGGGGGTCGACTGGTAGAAATTTTAGAGACCAGATATAATGTGGAAGTAAAAGTTTTAGTATCAAATTATTCTAATGTTCCACGGATTGCTCGATTTCCAGTTGAAATAGTTAAAGGCGATTTATGTAACCCGGCAGACGTACACCGTGCAGCTAGTGGATGTGATATTGTATTCCACTGTGCATATGGCAATAAAGGTACTGCGAGTGATAAAAGGCGTGTCAATATAGATGGTACCCAAAATGTATTATCAGCCTGCCTGGCTCATCATGTAAAACGCCTGGTCCATTTAAGTACAATTATGGTTTATGGGCATACTAAAGACGGGCATCTTGATGAGCAAGCTCCTAAAGTTAAAATTGGAGGCACTTACTCGGATACGAAATTGGATGCTGAAAATATGGTATTGGATTACTATAAAGAAAAAGGATTATCTACAACAGTGCTTCAACCGACGGCGGTCTATGGCCCTTATGCTCCGGTTTGGGGAGTAAACGTGCTCGCTCAACTCAAATCAGGGAGAACCATTTTAGTGAACAACGGTGATGGATTTTGCAATGGGGTTTATATTGACGATTTAGTTGATTCGATGTTGTTAGCTGCGGTAAAAGATAGTGCTGAAGGAGAAAATTTTATTATTTCTGGTGAAGAGCCAATAACCTGGAAAGCATTTTATAAGTATTTTGAAGATATGTTAGGTTATTGTTCTACAGTTGCAATGTCAGAAGTTGAAGCAATTAGTATTCATGATAAGGTACAAACCAGAAAAAGTTTATTTAAAGTTCTTAAAGATAATTCCGAATTCAAGCAACTATTACTTCAAACGCCTTTGTTTGGGAAGATACTAGGAACAGCTCACCAGTTACTACCAGAAAAAATAGTAGCATCAATTAAGCAAAAGGTGAAAGGTGACCCTGCCCAAATAACCAGAAATGGTCAAAACTTACATAATGGACATACAAATCGGCCGATTCATCCTATGTCTGAGGCACAAATTCGTTTTTTTGCGACTAAAACACATTTTAAAATTGATAAGGCAAAGCAGCTTCTTGGGTATCAACCAAAATATGATTTTGATGATGGAATGCAATTAACTAAGCAATGGTCAGAGGCAGCAAATCTTTTAAATGTAGAGTCACAATTAGTCAGTTAAATCAACCTAACAAATAAGCTACAAGAGAGATGTATTTATTATTTTGTATTGCAATAACGGGTGTAATAATCACTGAATTATTACTAAGAAAATATGGATACATGCCTTGGAAAAGCAACGACGATAAAACAAAGCATGAACCTGACAGCGACTTTATAAGACCTGATCCAAATCATGGAATTATTCATAAACCGGGGACTCATAAAGTTCATCTACCAGGACATATTTTTACTGCTACTCATGGGAATGATTCTTTGCGGGTTACTCAACCACTATTTAGTCACAATGATAATGGATTTGAGACACAAAAAGATGAAATATGGGTTTTTGGCTGCTCTTATACCTATGGTTGGTCATTAAATGATGACGAAACATTTCCATGGTTGTTACAAAAAGAACTGCCAGATTTCAGGGTTATCAATTTTGGTATGTGTGGATTCAGTACAATTCAATCACTTTACCAGTTAAGACATGCTATTAAGATCAGAAAAAAACCAAAGTATGTAATTCTCGCACATAGCCATTCTCATGATAAAAGAAACGCATTAACAAGATCCTGGAAAAAGATCGCTGAACCCTCGTTGAGAGCATTTAAAACCTTAAGTTTTCCTTATGGAAAAATCGACGGAGAGGGCAATTTAGTTATAAAAAAAACCGGGATGTTCTATAAACATTTCCCAATGATGAAACAATCGGCGTTGGCACATTTTCTTGAAACGAAATGCAATAGGCTACAGGAATGGCTTTGTAAAACTCATAAAATTACCCGGGCTGTTATGGAGGAGTTTCAAAAAACCTGCGAAGATAATGGAATTAAGATGGTTATTGGGGGGCTTGATAATTCTATTTCAACAAAGAATATGTTAATATACTGCAAAAGAGAGGGTATTAGCATTGTTGACATGGCATTGGAAATATCAGATTCAAATAATATAAAATTGCTTTACGCAATGAGTGCTAGTTTGCTTGCAAACAAGCATTTTGCAAATAAACTTGCTTGTTTTATTACGTCACATGAATACAAGATTATGAATAAAAAAAGCAAGAGATCCCGAAACAGAACCCGAAGAAATGGGGAGTTACAAATGCAATTATCGTAAAATGACCTAAAAATGGAATTTATAGATACTTAACAATCACTACCTAACATTCATTAAATGCATTCCGTTGTTGCCCTCATAAAACAGATAATAACCAAGATATTTTATCTTTATCATAAAAATACGGCTTTTGATGAAGTCGCTTTTGTAAATTTAAAACCTAATGGTGAAAGTAAGGGTAATGTTTTAGTATCATATATAGCCGAGTCTTTTTTTCTTAAAGAGAATGAACCAATACCAAACAGGCATACACAGTATTGGGAGTCTCTCGAAATTGCAAATATCTTTTTAAGACGGGGTTATTCTGTAGATGTTATCAGTTATCGAAATCTGACTTTTGTCCCTGGGAAAAAATATAAAATATTTATCGGTTCACGAACTAATTTTGAAAGGCTGGCAAATTCATTAAATCCTGATTGTATCAAAGTCGCACATATGGATATGTCGCATTGGCTCTTTAATAATTCTGCTGCAATTTCCAGATGTCATGATTTGAAAGAGCGAAAAAACATCACTTTAAGAAGTTATAGGTTGCAAGAAGAAAATTGGGCGGTGGAGTATGCTGATCATATTACCATACTAGGCAATAAGTTTACAGAAGAGACTTATGAATATTCAAAAAAACCTATACATCGACTACCAATTCCAAGCTGCACTATCTATCCAAAACCAGAAACTAAAGATTTCGAAAAATGCAGAAAAAACTTCTTATGGTTTGGAAGTCGTGGGATGGTCCACAAAGGGCTGGATTTAGTTATTGATGCATTTCTAGAGCTGCCGGATCATCATTTAACTATTTGTGGACCAATAGAAGAAGACAAGGACTTAAAATTTAGTACAAAATTTTATAAAGAGCTATATGATACTCCCAACATTCATACAATAGGTTGGGCTGATGTTGATAGTCCTGAATTCAAGAACATTACCGACAGTTGTATTAGCATTATTTATCCATCATCTGCTGAAGGAGGAGGAGGTTGCGTAATAACTGCTATGCATGCTGGCTTGATTCCTATAGTGAGTTATGAAGCAAGTGTTGATGTAGATGATAGTTTTGGTATTGTACTAAGAGAAAATACTATTGATGAAATAAAAAAAATAGTAGTAAAGATTTCAGGTGAAAGGAATGATGTTTTGAGAAACATGGCGAATGAGGCCTGGAAGATTGCCCGTCTAAAATATACCCGGAAAAATTATTCAAAGGCTTTTGAGAATCTGGTTGAAAAGCTGGAAAATGAATCCAAGGTTCTAGTTTGAATTTAGTTTTTTTCTTCCCTTTACTGTTTTCCATTGCTCGGTCTTATCATCCCATATTTTCTTAATTCGAGCAGGATTACCAACGGCAATACATTTGTCAGGAATACTATGGTGCACAACACTATTCGCTCCAATTATTACATATTTTCCAATAGTGACACCAGGAAGTATAACAACATTCTGACAGATCCAGGAGCCTTTTTTTATGGTTATTGGTGAGTTATTAACAATCCCCTGATACTTGTATGCAATATCTCCACGATCATAACCATGAGAATAATCTGATATAAACACATTAGAGGCAAACATAACGTCATCTTCAATGGTTATTCTATTCGTAACTGCAATATGAAGGTTCGAGGTAGCTGTTACGTTATTTCCAATAAAAAGCATTGGATCAAATCTTTGAGTTACATGATCACCGTTTGGATGTTGCATCCAGGAACCAGGATAACGTGTTGAAGCTTTGATCATGCAACCAGGGCCAAATTTTGAATTATCACCTATAATCATCCTTTCCGGATTACTAATTTTTCGCGGGAGTTCGATAATGAGGTTGTGGGGTTTATTAGCAAATTCAGGGAGAGAACGTTTAGCTATCTTATTTTGATAATTGTTTAATCGTAACACCGATTTAAGGATTAAATCATTCAGTAGTTTTTTCACACTTCTTATAACCATGAACCAATAACTCTCTTTATTATTTACTATTTGATTTATGTATATTATACTAATAAATAGAATGTTATTTAAATTTATCTTTCTTTAAGTAATTGTGGAAGAGCTAAATAAATGTGGGATATAAACTTTTGCTATCATTTGATTACTATAATATTCCTTGCACTAACCTTTATTCATTCAGGTTAATAGTTATTTTCAAGACAATGATGAAGGCTCAACTATTAGGTATTTCTATGAAGAAAATAGGATTCAAGTGTATGGAAAAAACCAGCTCTATTAGCAATACGAGGGTCGCCCCATCCTTCTTTTGGCCACGGATTGGGAAGATAGAGCTCATGAAAGCCAGCCTGATCATCCTTTTTTCAGGACACCACCACAGGTTGATAATAACAGCAAGATTCTTTTTTGGCAAAAAGCTTTTGTTGATAAAATCTTAGATATAGCTTTTAATTATGATAATGTGTTATATATTATAAATAATGAGACATCTGCAATGCCAGAATGGGGTGAGTTTTGGGTAAAATACGTTAAGGAATTTGCCCAAGAGAAGGGAAATCAATAGAAGTAACGGATATGAGAGAGAATCATAACATATTAGACCCTACTCATGATAGATTTTTTGGCCAATCAAATTTCTACAATTTTGTAGAAATGTCACAAAATAATTGGCAAAAAACTGATACCCACTGGGAGAGAATGCTACAACGCAGAAGCCAGATTATTGATCATCCGAAACCCTTAAATAATACTAAGATATATGATTCTGATGAGATGGAGCATGCAGAGTTACATAATTCATATGAATGGTGAAGATTTCAAAAGGCTGTTAAGCAACTTAAATTAAATGAAAGACCATTAAATGATACAATGAGTAAACATAAACCATTAGTAACAATTGGACTATCAACATATAATCGTTCAGATAGCTACCTTAGGTATGCACTGGATTCTGCAGTAAGCCAAACATGGCCGAACTTAGAGATCATCGTCTCAGATAATTGCTCTTCCGACAATACTGAAGAAGTAGTTAATTCATACTCTGACCCCAAAATTAAATATTTCCGACAAGAACGAAATATAGGTGCTCCTGATAACTTCAATTTCTGTGTCAATCAGGCACGAGGGAAATACTTTTTGTTACTTCATGACGACGATGTAATAGATTCGGATTTTATTGAAACCTGCATGCAGGCTCTTAATGATAATAAGGAAACAGGTATCATTCGTTCGGGAACAAGGATTGTTGATAGCAAGGGCGTGATACAGTCAATAAAACCCAATTATATGAAAGGTCAATCCAGTAGTGATTTTCTGCTAAGCTGGTTCTCTGACAAAACTACTTTGTATCTTTGCAGCACCTTATTTAATACAAAAAGGTTGAAAGAAATTGGTGGTTTTGTAACTCCCACTTTTTTGTTTAATGATGTTTCAGCAATGCTCAAACTTGCTGATAACTACGGCCGGGTCGATACTAGTTATGTTAAGGCTAGTTTTCGCAGGCATGAAACGAATTGGGGATCAGGAAACAAAGCTGAGGATTGGTTAACTGATTCGATTTATATATATAATCTGGTAAAAGATATGAATCTACATGAAAAAGATCTCATAGTGAGAAAAGCTCAATATTTTTTTAGCAGAAAATGTTACAGCTATGTTCCATCCATTTCTTCTCCTATTCAAAGGCTATTCATCTACTTAACAATTTATAGTAAGTTCAGTTTTCGTTATTCACCCTTTGCATACCTATATAATGCAAAAATCCGGCCAAGATTAAATTTTCAAAAGGTGAAAAGAAAGATCTTTAGCTTCAGATATGGTACCGCTAAACTTTGATCATGTACAAAAAAATTATTAGTAAATGGGTTTTTTAGATAAATATAAACTTTCGGGAAGTAAAAATAATTGGTTTCAGGTTACGGGTGATAATCATGGGTTGCCTGCAACAAAAATAAATGACAATAAGCGTTTACGAATTGCTTTCCTGGTAAACACCTTCCCCTTGTTATCGGAAACTTTTGTATTAAATCAAATTACGGGGTTGATCGACAAAGGGCATACCGTCGATATCTTCGCCACAAAATATAATCCAGGAACTAAATTTCATGAGGATATTCATAAATATGGTCTGATATATCGGACACATTTTTTAAGCAACATGCCAAAAGGATACCTGAGTAGAAGCATGAAATTATTAGCCATGCTACTTTTTGCAGGAGGTTGGAAAAAACCAAAGATGCTGTTGCGTACATTGAATTTTACTAAATTTGGCCGTACAGCCATGTCCCTTTATTTGGCCTATGCTGCTCTTCCTTTTGTGAGAGAAAAGCCATATGACATCCTTCACTGTCAATTTGGATTTTCAGGACCACTTGCCTTGTCATTAAAACAAGTAAAGGCATTTAATGGTAAGTTAGTGATTTCATTTCGTGGTGTAGACATAACTCAAAACCTGATTAGTAATCCTAAGATATATGATAACATATTTAGAGAAGCGGATTGTTTGTTACCGGTCAGTAAAAATTTTAAACAAAAGCTGATTAAAGAAGGATGCGATCCAGCCAAGATAAAAGTTCATTACTCCGGTATTGACACAACCAGGTTTAAGTATACAGAACGAAACAGAAATCTTGAAGATATAACACAGATTTATTCAATTGGTCGATTAGTAGAGAAAAAAGGATTTGCCTATGGCATAAAAGCTATTGCACTATCTGTTGCTTCTGGACATAAGGTTAATTATACCATTATTGGTGACGGACCCCTACGAGAAAAGCTCCAGAATCTTATTTCCTTATTAAACCTGGAAAAATATATAACATTAGCAGGATGGATGACAAGGGATGAGATAATCCATAAACTTGATGATGCTCATTTACTTCTGACGCCTAGTATAACAAGCAAATCAGGAGACTGTGAAGGTGTGCCGAATGCTTCAAAGGAAGCAATGGCATTAGGTATACCGGTTCTGAGCACATATCATAGTGGAATTCCAGAACTTATTGAAGACGGGGTCTCCGGGTTTTTGGTTCCTGAAAGAGATGTAAATGCTCTTGCGCATAAGCTAGATTTCCTAATAGATAACCCGGGTATATGGCCTCAAATTAGCCGCTCAGGACGGGAAGTAATAGAAACTAAATTTGAGATTAACAAACTTAACAATGAATTGTTAGATACATACCGGGAATTGTTAAATAATTCTAATAGTAGGGTGTCTATTAAGACTTTAAATAGGAGGCAAAGAAAAAGTAAAGAAGTAGAAGAAAACCTAAAATTTAGTCTGAAATTAGATTGATATATTCCATCAATGGATGAAAAACCATTTATACATGCAAAACGGAATGGCTCTGTAGTTACAATCCGTGGTAATGATAATTACTTATTGGGTCACCAAATCACCAATAATGCAGGTACCATTGAAGGTATTTTTGCTAAATGGTTTTGGGACGACAAAACTCTTATTGTCGAAAATGATATGTATGGGTTTTATCCTATCTATTATTCCAACTTCGGCCAGGAAATATGTGTATCACCATCTATCTCCAGAATCATAAAAGAGGGTGCCCCCATCGAATTAGATGAGAATGCGCTGTCAGTATTCTTTGAAATGGGATATTTTATAGGTAACGATACCCCATTCAAACATATTCATGCCATCCCACCTAACGTAGAATTTAGGTGGGATGGAACATTGACATGTCATGGCAAGCCACCGGTAATAAGCAAACAGCAAACCGATTTAACGCGGGATGAAGCTATCGATAAATACATATTACTTTTTGAGAACGCTATAAGACGACGGCAACCTAAAACTAATAACTTCGCCGTTCCTCTAAGTGGTGGTCGTGATTCTAGACACATATTACTAGAACTACACAAGCAAGGGTTTAAACCAAAGGTAGTTGTTACAGCTCAAAATTATCCAGATAAGCATTCGGAGGATGTCAATATAGCCGCTATGTTGACTAAAGAGTTAGGTTATCAACATAAAATATTGCGTCAACAGGAATCCTGGTTCAGAACGGAACTTAAAAAAAACGAATTAACTAACCTTTGTTCTGATGAACATGCCTGGTTGATGGTAGTAGCTGATTACCTAAAGAAGGAGGTTGATACGATATATGATGGAATAGCTGGTGATTCTCTCTCAGAGTCAAATTTCCTAACTCGAAAAAGGCATAATATGTTTAAATCAGGTAATCTGGAAGCTGTTGCTAATGATTTCATTGAACGTGCACCTGCTTCCAGGGGGTTCACCCGAAGAGGGTTGAAAAGTTTTCTCACACCTGATCTTGCAAAAAAGATAAACAAAGAATCCGCTATTCAACATCTCATAAAAGAACTTGAAAAACATAAAAACAAACCTAACCCTGTTAATTCATTTACTTTATGGAATCGTGGCCGCCGTGAAATTAATTTGGTTCCATATTGCTTATTTAGTGATATCCCAAATGTATATGCGCCCTATCTTGATCACGAACTCTATAAATTTTTATCAACATTACCCATTGAATATCTGCTTGATGGAAATTTCCATAGTGATACGATTCGAAGGGCTTATCCAGAATTTGCGCATATACCTTTTGAAAGTAAAAACTCGGTGATTTCTGAAATTGAAGTTAATAAAGTTTACTCGGGCTTTGGGAGAGAACTTGCACGGTATTTAATGATAAAAAGGCCCTCTCGATACCTGAGAAATACATTTTTACGGTCTGCCTTATTACCTTCCCTGATTAGTAAACGCTATGGTGCATTTACCCGAAGGTTCACTACTATGGCTTTATACCTTCAACAATTAGATGCAATGACCAGAAGTAGAAAAAATCAAGTGTAAGATAGTTTGGCAGGATGCGAATTGCTTTTATAAATGTAACCTAACATGAAAATAGGGTATTGCTTTAGCCTAATAAAAAGCGACAATTTTGAAGCGGCAAAAAAAATGGGACAGGCTCAGGCAATGCTGCCTCATCAGGATTATCAATGCATTAATTTGACGAATGGAAGTGCATGTTATGTGAGTAGTGGCGATCGTCATTCAGCGGTGCCCATGGCAAGGCTGGGAAAAAACGGGAATCATTTGTTAGTTACTGGGCTGCCAATTGTTCATAGAGGATCTATTGAAAATGTATTACGTAAAATAGTAAACTCTGATTATCAATCGGCAATTTCTCATATCAAACAATTAGAGGGGGCATTTGCGATCACATTTTGGGATGAGCTTAATTGCAAATTGCTTATTGTTACCGATTTTCTCGGTATGCAACCTCTATATATGGCTCACATTAAGGATAAATTTCTGCTTAGCTCTGAAGCAAAAGGCATAGCAGCATCAGATTTTCTTAAACCGGAAATGGATTTACCAGGATGGGGAAGCTTTATTGCTGCCGGATATGTTTTAGGTGACAAAACAATGGTCAAAGGAATCACGAAAGTGCCTGCTGCTACTGCTATGGTATACGATCCCGATAACAACAGGTTACAAAAACATAAATACTGGGATCACCCTGAAATCCCAAAGATAAATAGGTTAAAAGAAGTCCCGGTTTTAGAACTGATAAACCTGTTGCAAGATGATGTGAATGCTTACACAGAGCATCATGGTAATGGTTATCTACTGTTAAGTGGTGGATATGACTCGAGATTAAATGCGTGTCTTCTAAGACGAAGTCAAATACCATTTAAAGCTTTAATATTAAAACACCATGATGAAGCATCCAATGCTGATGGAAGGTATGCTATAAAATTTGCAAAACACTTTGGTATTGAATATAAATACATCAAATCTCCCAAATCATTTTATTCATCATCAGAATACCTTAACTATATTATATTAAATGATGCAGCAACACGGAGCCTGTATTTATTTATAGCACAGGTTTCAGCTTATATTCAAATAGTTCAGAAAGCAGTTTGGGATGGTGCTTTTATTGGTCCCAGTTTAAAAGTCAACTTCCCAGAAGGTGGCTTTAATCCTTATATAGAGCAAACGTTCGCGTTCAGGGATTCAATGGAATGGCAAGCTGCAAAACTAATATTTTCCCCTTCAACTTATGAGGGTATGTATGAAGGATTCAATAACTTGCTATCCAACGAAATTAGAAAACAACCCGATGATGAATACGGGGTATCACGTTTCATTACCAATAATAGACTGCGAAACAGGACATCATTAAATCCCTTACAGGTTTATTCAAACTATGTTCTGCCGTATACACCGGGTCTAAATAAAGAATACTGGAGCATTACATCTTCGATTTCTCATGTTGTCCGATCGGATAACTTGCTTATCTCTGAGGTTTTTAATCGTCATTTCACTGAAGCTCTTCAGATTCCAGTAATGACAGCCAATAAAATGATGAATCAAAATCGATGGGCAGATCGTGATGTCTATCGAAAATTAGCGCAAAAGATGGTAGGCGCTAGGATATCGAATTATTTAGGACTTAGATTTATTTGGGAACCCTCTAAACTTGTGGATATCGTTATAGATTCTGTAAATCCGGATCATCCGGATTTAAATAGTGATAAAGTAAATAAGATTAAAAAGGGTAATCTACTTATACCTGGCCTACACCAGGCTCGTAATCAACTTTTTTACTGGCAAACTTGGCGTTGGCTGATGGAAGGGAAATTGAGAATTCGTAAAAATATATTTTCAGAATCAGACAACATACCTATCCAATAATTCTTTCTACAGTTTAAACTTAAAAGCCCAAATACACAGGGCAGAATTTACACAAAAAGTATGCAATAAAGCAGAGAATTGATCGGCCATTTTAAACTGTTATTTATAAATTATCGATTTTTACAAAGTAAGTCTGAATGGTTAATTTGACTTACTTATTTAATATGGCGGAAATTATTTTATGAGCTAAACAGCAATTGACAAACACCATACCATGTCTTATACAAGGCTTATGCCCGGAAGCTTTGCCAGCCGTTTTTATAAGACTTGCCTGGGAGATGGTACGGCAAAGGTCGACCTAATAACATCCCTATAATTGAATGATTTAGAAGTCATAAATCAGACCCATTTCGAATAATTTACTGAAAATTATATTTTTTCTTAAAAAGGCAAATATCGAATATTACTTTACTTAATTAGGCCAAGCAAATATGTATAGTAGAAGGTTTCTTCATAAAAGACATAATTCCAGTATCCGAAAACTAAAATCTATAGGCTGTTTTTAGAAGAAGTATCAGCAAAATTGAAAAAAAATTGATGTTAAGCAGTTTCCCAGAAAGGTCTTTCGTATTATTAGCCCAGTTCTAAGTGATCCGAAACCCCATGAATGGAATTTGACTTACTCCACACTATCAAGAGAACTTCATTAGAAATAATGCATCAGCATAATCCATTCATTCTCAAATTGATGTAGAAATCACCTCATTTAAGATGCTACTTAATTTTCTTGTTAGGTTCTTTCTTGAAAATTGCTCTATTTTATTACTTCTATCCTCTAAATTATTCTTTTGATAATCATTATACAGGTTCTTGATGATGGTCTTCATTCTTTCCTGATCTTCAAAATCGACAGCATAACCTGCTTGTAATTCCTCGATAAGTTTCGCTGCATCCGAGTCGGATGGTCCAATGAGCAGTATAGGACGTTTCGCTGCCAGATATTCAAAAAGTTTACCAGCATACAAGCCTTTTGTATTACTGGCCCTTTTTAATATATCCAACAAAACCCAGGTTGATTTTTGTCTGATCATCACCTCGTTGTGGGAGAGGTAACCGGTTGTAATCAAATTATTTTGTAAATCGAACGCTTTGATAGCATCCATAACGGAATGATCCACTCTACCAACAAGAATAAGCCGAAAATCATGTGCAAAGTCTTCATTTTCTTTTACCAGTTGTGATAATGCTGACCATAAGGATCCTGGATTACGACTTGGTATCATCGTGCCAATATGAGAAATTGAAAAATAGGGATCTTGCCCTGGATTCACCCCTTCAAAATCCTCTTCATCATAACCATTGGTTAGTAAATCTATCGGCCTTTTGTGGTCTTTTTCAAACTCTGCTTTCCAGGTGGGACTAACCGCAATCACACGGTTTGCATTTTTGATGATCTTTGCTTCTAATTGATGATGCTTTCGGTCAGACCTGCTGGTTAATAATAAATCGTCATAGTATTCAATATTGGTCCAGGGATCACGAAAATCAGCAATCCAGGGTATACCGGATTGTATCTTTAACCCATGAGCTATTAAATGCATGGAATGTGGCGGACCTGTTGATATAATTACATCAACAGGATTATCCTTCAACCATTCAGTCAGAAATCTAATAGATGGTTTAATCCAGTACTTCCGGGCATCCGGAATGAAGAAATTTCCGCGAATCCACCGGGAAATCATTTCTGCTGTTTTGGGTTTTTTGCTTTCACTTAAAAACGCCTGACTTATTCTGGAATCCTGTTTTTGCCCTACAAAAAATTTATATAATTGATAAGGCTCCCATATTTTTCTTTTGATCACAGTTACGTTTTCAGGGATATCTTTAACCAGGCTATGATCAATTTCGGGAACCTCAGGGTTTTCAGCCGTATAGATTACTGGTTCCCACCCAAAATCGCGCAGATACTTGGTAAACTTTAACCAACGTTGCACACCCGGCCCACCCGAAGGTGGCCAATAATAGGTGATGATTAAAGCTTTTTTACGGATCATCTTTCTTTAGACTTACCCAGATAGTAAAATCCAATTCCAAAAGCACCAATAAGAATTAGAAACAGGTTGCCTATCCACGAGATTCTTCCGCCCAGAATGTGAGAATTGGGTGCAAATTCCAGATGAAGTTGATGCTCCCCTGCGGGTACAAATATCCCTCGCAGAGCATAATTTGTTTTATAGATTTCAGTCTTTTCATTATTTAAAGTAGCTTTCCAACCTTGTGGGTAATAGATTTCACTTAAAACTACAAAGCCATCGGTTTCACTCTCTGTTTCCATAGTTATACGTCTTGCATCATAATGAGTAACTTCTACGGAAGCATTTGGATCTGCAGAAATTTCAAAATTTTGGTCTGTTTCAATAACAGCAAATGAAGATGGGTCAAATTCCGGTGTATTTATAACGTCTATTGCTTCTTGCGGGCTGTTGGCATAAACTAAAGAATCAACAAAAAAGGCTTTAGGAAGTACATTTTGGTTCTCCAAAACATAGCCATCATCACCCTGATATGCCACATTATAGCCAGGCAAACCTAATGGTTGATTATAGCTAATGTACTTTACGTTTAACATATTCAACAGAGGCAAGTTTAAACCTTCATCACCCACAAAAAAAGAGTGGTTGATTAAATCCTGATATACACTCATTTTTGCCCCTGAATATCCTCCTAATGATGGATAAAAATAACCAGGAACAGCATTACTAAAAGGATTGTCAAGGAGTGGAAAAACCCGATATTCATAATTTTGTTCTGTTTTTACACCGTCTTCCATATAAGTGTCTAATGGACGCCTTTGCTGCTCAATTATACTTTCCCTTTCAACAGACTTTGGCATTTTTGAATTATCATCGATATATCGGTTTCCAACACTTATGAGATCGAAAGCGGTTATAATCAATAATCCAATTCCGGCATAACTGGCTGGAATCTTTCTCTGCCACATGAAGATAATTAAGCCACTTCCTAATAAGACTATAATCAGGTACCGCATCGTATCAGATCTTGCTTTATCACGCCGATCCGGTTTTAATTCATTATCAATGTATTGGGATACTCGTTGTTGAACCTGAGGGTTGGTTGGAGCCACATTTTGTTGTGAGGCGATCTGGTTAGCTAATTGACGAACTTCATTCTCTTTTTCGAAGCTTAATAAGGTATTACTTCCGAGAAGAAATATCAGACCCAAACCAACTACAATACCTAATGGGTTATACAGGCTTTTTAGGCTTTGTGTTTTCTCATTTGCAAACTTTAACAGCCACTCAGCACCCAATGCTGCAACTATAGTAAAACTGAATATAGTAACTACAAGCCAGGTTTCAGGAGCACGAAACCTATTAAAGTAGGGAAAAAAATCAAACATCAGACTGTTCAGCAACATAAAATTTTCCCCTAGTGCAAAAAATATTGCCAATACCCCTATCCCCAAAAATAAGAATCGAATACGATGAGCAGATTTTACTAATCCCAGGATAAAAAGCAAAAAACCGATAGCCCCAAAATAGTGAGGTCCGCTGGTAAATGTTTTTGGTCCCCAATAGGTTCCTTCAACAGATGAACCTCCCATTATACCTGGGATGATTAGCGTCAAAAGTTCACCTCGACCTTGCGACCAGGCCATAGCATAATCCTCTTCAAGGCCGTCATCCTGGCTTAATTCGGAGCCTCCGCGAATGCTATAGGGAGAATACTCCATGTAACTCCAATAAGGCTGAACGTTACAGATGATTGCTATTATGATAGCACCTGCCAGAACAAAAGAACGTTTAACCCAATCGGGGAATCTTTTTTCCTTATAAGCAAACCAGGTATCATAAATCCACCAGATTAAAAAGAAGATCGCAAAGTAATAAGTGATCTGAGGGTGATTTGCCCGAAACTCAAGGTTTAGAGCCAAGGCAAATGCAAACAACCCTATTATCCAAATGTTCTTTCGGCTTATTATCCAATACCCAATGGCAAGCCAGGGTATCCAACTGATAGCATACAGTTTTGTATTATGTCCAGCACCAATAATGATAGGGAAATAAGTAGTAAAGCCTAACAACACAGCTCCAATACAGGCGGAAAGAGGACTTAGCCCCATCAGCACAAAGAAGAAATAGCTTCCGGACAGCAATACAAAATAAGGCATCATTGGCAGTATTTCGTTGAAGCTAAAAAAAACAAGGGTATCTATATGTGGAACTGCTTTACTATAATAGATCAGATAAGCAGGCATACCTGCAAACATATGGGTTGCCCATATAGCATCCTCGCCATAGTTCTCCCTATGTTCAATTATAGATTCAGCCCCTGCACGCCATTGAATGGAATCATGGGCCATAAATTTTTGGTCACCAATAATAGTATCGGTGAACATGATTATTGGAAGGAGGAATAAAAAGACCAGACAAATTATATGGCGGGTTTTTAAAGACAGGTTAAGCCAATAATCAGTTAAAGCAAGAGTATTATTGGGGTTGTTTCGTCTTTTGTCTATATTTTTTTTGGCCATTATTCAATAACCCTTGGCACCCTGAAATAATCTGTATCGGCATCAGGTGCATTTTTCAAAGCATCGTCATGATCAAGGGGTTTCAATGCAATATCTGGCCTATAACGTGGGGTTGTATCGGATACGTGGTCTAGAGGTTCTATTTTGCTGGTATCGAGCTTATTAAGGGAATCCATGTAACCTAATATTTGGTTCATGTCTTTAACCAGACCATCGGCTTCTTCTTTTGTAAACCTTAGTTTTGCCAGGTTGGCCATATACATTACATCTTTATTTGTGACTGACATTTGGGATTATTTAATGATTAGAAAAAGGGAATTTAACAAAAGAATAACTGAAATGATGGAAAACGTGTTGTTCATCTGAATCGATCAAAAATAAGCCTCAGTATATAAGTTAGACTTTTCTTTATTTCTCAATTTGTTGATAATATGCTATACTTAATAGGGAATTATAAAAAATAGACTCAGAAACATTTGAAAAAACAAAAAGTAGCTGTAAAAAATCCAGCGGGATTACATGCCCGGCCTGCAGCTCAACTTGTGAAAGTAGCCGTTAAGTTTAAATCTGAATTTTTTATACACATGTATGGGTATAGGATAAATGGGAAAAGCATATTAGGAGTATTGACGCTTGCAGCTGAGCAGGGTTCTGAGATGGAATTGGAGTTGAACGGACCTGACGAAGATGATGCCATGGATGCATTAGTTGAATTGTTCGAAAGAGGCTTTTATGAAATGAATGGTGACCATGGATAATTTTCGCTCAGAGGTAATATTATCGGGTAAAATCGCTTCTCCTGGTCTGGTTATGGGTAAAGCTCATATATTTGACCAGCAAACTGAACGGGTCAGTAATGGCCAGTCTAATAGTGGTGATATTCAAATAGAGAAAAAAAAGATAGACCATGCTTTGCAGAAAGTGATCACAGAATTATACAATATCGCTCATTTTGCAGGCAGGAATGCTAAGGATAAACAAGCCCTGAATATCATTGAAGCCCAGAAAGAAATAACCAATGACCCCGATCTTTACAAAAAAATGATCCGGCTCATTGAAAAAAAATCTTTTAATGCAGCCCAGGCTGTTCATCAGGCATTCCAAACATATATAAATCTAATAGAGAAGAGTGATAAAGATTTTGTCATTTCCAGACTTCCGGATGTTAAAGACATTCGTGACCGGCTGATAAGGAATATTCAACAGTCTGTGATGATTTCTTCATTTCATAAAAATGCTATTATCATTGCCCGAGAACTTAGTCCAACTGATATTGTGCTTCTTGCACGTCATAATGTTAGTGGTGCCGTAGTTGATTTCGGTGGGCTTACCTCACATGCTGCTATTATTGCAAATTCGATGGGTATACCTATGATAATCGATACAAAAATAGCAAGTAAAACGGTCAGAGACGGAGATTTGGTTGTCATTAATGGCCCTAAACCGGAATTGATCGTACGGCCAAATTCATCAAGAAAGAAATATTTTAAGCAGTTAATTGCTCAGCGTAAAGAGGTATTGAAGAAAGAAGTAAATGATGAAATAATCCCATCCACTACACGCTGTGGGAAAAAATTTAAACTGCGGGCAAATATTGAATTTGAAGAAGAATTCAAAAATATTAAAAAATATAATGCTGCTGGAATAGGGTTAATGCGAACTGAATCATTCTTCTTTAATGATGGTGAATCTGGTCTTAAGATTGAAAAGCAAGAACGATTTTATGAATCGGCTTTGAAGCATTCTGGTGAAGAGCCTCTAACCATCCGGTTATTTGATGTAGGTGGTGATAAACTTTTTGAAGACGATAAAACAGAAGCTAATCCATTTTTAGGCTGGCGAGGGATACGGATTTTATTAGATCACCGTGAACTATTAAGAAGTCAGCTTGAGGCTATATTAAAAGTTTCAGGACGTTATCCAAACCGTTGCCGTATTCTAGTGCCTATGATTTGCAGCATAGAAGAGATTAAGTTAGTGCGTTCAGAGCTGGTAAATGCTATCTCAAGATTTAAATCACTAGGTATTCCTTATGACGAGTTTATAAAACTGGGCATCATGGTAGAGGTCCCTTCCGTAGCGGTGATGGCTGAGGCCTATGCTGAACATGTAGATTTCTTCAGCATAGGTACAAATGATCTAACTCAATATACCCTGGCTGTGGACAGGGGCAACAACCTGATTTCTCATCTGTATCAGCAGATGAATCCAGCTGTATGGCAGATGATCCGAATGACATCAGAAGCCGCACATAAAAAGAACATCGAAGTTTGTGTCTGTGGTGAACTTGCTTCTAATCCTTTTGCCGCATTAATCCTTATAGGGCTTGGGATAGATGATTTAAGTATGGCTCCAATATTTGTTCCAGCCGTAAAAAGAATTTTACACCATCATGATATGCAGCAAATAAAAGATCTTACTCAACAAGTCATGGAAGCTACTGATATGACCAGGATCAATGAGCTGATTGAGCATTGGAAAAGCAGTATGAATTAGGTGTGACACTGATTGTCATCTGAATAGCCAAACATTTCCCAATGCGAAACGAAAACTTTTATAAGCATTTAGCCCAGACTAGTGAGTTCCCTATGGGCTTGGAGATCGATTATGCTCTAGGTCCGTTTATATTCACCACTGACCATAGAAAGTTTGTAGATTTTATATCCGGCATTGCAGTCAGCAGTCTTGGCCATGGTCATCCAGAGGTGGTGCAAGCTGTTAAGGATCAAATTGAAAAACATATGCATGTAATGGTTTATGGAGAGTTTATCCAAAAACCACAAACGGATCTAGCCGATCTAATTACCAGAAACCTTCCTTCCAAATTAGACCGTATTTACTTCACAAACAGCGGTACTGAAGCCAATGAGGGTGCCCTTAAGCTTGCTAAGAAATATACCGGCAGACAGCATCTCTTGGCTTTTCATAATAGTTATCATGGCGATACTCACGGTTCTCTAAGTGTGACCGGCAGGAACATATACCGGGATCCTTATTTGCCACTTTTACCGAATGTAACATTTAGTGGGTTCAATGAGTATTCATCTTTGGAAGCTATTACTCAGAATACAGCCGCGGTAATTCTCGAGCCTATTCAGGGCGAGGGAGGGATTATACCTGCAGAAATCGAATGGTTAAAAGAAATACGAAAGAGATGTGATGTGACAGGATCACTACTCATTTTTGATGAAATTCAAACTGGTTTTGGCAGGACAGGTAAACTTTTTGCTTTTGAGCATTATGGAATTGTACCCGATATCATTACCATGGCAAAAGCAATGGGTGGTGGCATGCCGTTAGGCGGGTTTGCAGCCTCCTCCGAAATATTTGAGGTATTTAAAAATGACCCGCCTTTAAATCATGTTACTACCTTTGGAGGGCACCCTGTTAGTTGTGCTGCAGCATTTGCATCACTTCGCATTTTGCTAGATCAAAATCTATCAAAACGTGCCTTTCATATAGAACAACGTTGTAAAGATGTACTGCAACACCCCGATATTGTTGAAGTTCGTGGTAAGGGAGCAATGCTGGGCCTTCAGCTTAAAACCAAAGAAAAGACCAGAGCAGTAGTTGAACATTGTTTTAAACGGGAAATATTGTTAGGATGGACACTCCATTCGGATACACTTATTAGGATAGCTCCACCTCTTATAATTGAAGATGATTTACTGGAGGAAGTACTAGGGATTATTCTGATAAGCCTTGGTTAGACAGGTTGATAATCTATTAAATGTATTTAATGCATGTATAGTTTATTGACAAGGATACGCCTTTTTTGTACTCTTCATAAATATTATATCCCGCAATTATTTAAACAGAACTGATATGAATAATTTTTATAGTTCTCCCCTCCAATCCATACGTAATATTGCTAAAACAATTGGGACCTTAACTTTAATTCTGTGCTCAGGGTGTATGGTCGTAGATACTGCAGTTCGCGATTCTATGAGCAATGCCATAAGTTCTTCGATAGACAGAAAAGTTGAAGGGTGGATGACCGGTTATACCGATGCCATGTTTTATCAGTTAGCGTATACTCAGGTATTTGCATTGGGTGGGTTTGGAACCAATCCAAACAGTTTTGAAATTGGAGAAGGCGCAACATGGAAGATAGAATCAGTAAGTCCGGATGAGGAAGGGGGGATGTTTACTGCTGAAAGAGCCCTGTTGAGCAGAACTGATAATGGTGATAGTTGGTGGTATTTAAAATATACCCCTGATAGCCAGGATGAAGAAGATATGTTTTTTGAATATGAGGTATTAATAGATAAAACCATGCAAGCGCGCGAAATGTATGTTAGGGATTATGAAAGCAAAGATGTCCGGCACCATGTTTTTGAAGCTTCAGATATAGAAGAAGCTGAAATAAATGAAGCAGCCTTGCAGGAAGATGGTTATTCAACCCGACCAATTTATCTACAAGACCGGGAGGAATATACCAGGGATAAGGTATTTGTACAGCTTGGTTCGGGTAACTATGATGCTGACTTACTTGTTTATACACATGAAGATCCTGATACACAAGAGTCATTTGAATATCGCTGGTGGGTAAGCGAAAATGTTCCCGGTGAACTGATAAAATTTGAATACGGTGACGTGACCAGAGATAATATGCTGCGCGGTGAACTGGTCAATATGCAAAACGATTACCGGCACAGATTGGCCTCTTTTGAATAACAAGTTTATCGAGTGTCTAAAATCTTACTAACTGATGACACAGTTGATCTGTAATTTTTGTTCATTATCCATGCAATAATCAACCGAGTGAAATGATATTGTCCAATCATCCTAGGTTACCATTTGGTTGAATTAAAGAATCCGGATATGGCCGTGAACTTGCAAAAGAAGGTATAAGGGAGTTTGTAACATAAAAAGTGTGGTTGTTAGCAGTTCATAAACAGTTTCCTTGGCATATATGTGTGATATATGTTATCATTCCCTATGACCTATTCAAGAAAACCCATTAAAGGACGTGGGGCAGGTGATAATCCAGAAAATAGATTTATTGGATTGTATGTCGAGAATGAAGCAGAGTTTCAATCTTGCCCCAAATCTACCTTCCTGACTGATTATTCTAAAACAGTGCTGACAAAAAATGACAGTCCTGATATTGGTTTCGATTATAGCCTGAATCCCTATCGTGGATGTGAGCATGGATGCATCTATTGCTATGCACGTCCCACACATGAATACCTGGGCTATTCGGCAGGTTTTGATTTCGAGAGCAAAATATTAGTAAAAAAAGATGCCCCTCAACTATTGAGAAAGCAGCTTTCTCATCCAAAATGGATACCTCAGCCCATAATTTTAAGTGGTGTTACAGACCCTTATCAACCTGTAGAACGAAAACTTGAAATAACACGTCAATGTCTTCAGGTATTAGCGGAATTTCGCAATCCGGTAAGTATTATCACAAAAAACTATTTGGTAACCAGAGATATCGACATTCTAGCTGATATGGCAAAAGATCAGACAGTTAAGGTTCATTTGAGTGTTACATCCCTTCAACCAGACTTGCTTAGGGTGATGGAACCCAGAACTTCCAGTTCAGTACGCAGACTGGAAGCTATACGAAAACTAACTGATGCAGGAATTCCGACCGGGGTGATGGTGGCTCCGGTAATACCAGCTCTAACTGATCATGAGATACCTGCAATTTTGCAAGCTGCCTCAGAGGCAGGAGCCTTGTCTGCGGGTTATGTGATGTTGAGATTGCCATTTGCTGTAAAACCCTTATTTGAAGAGTGGCTAGAAAGTCATTTTCCAGACCGGAAAGCCAAAATCATCAACAGAATTAAGGATTTGCGCGGTGGAAAACTATATGACAGTAACTTTGGATCACGAATGCGCGGTGAGGGCCAATTTGCTGATCAGGTTAATCAAATCTTTAAACTAACATGTAAAAAAAATGGCATGAATAAATCACAACCACCTCTTTCAACATCATCCTTTAGAAATCCTGAAAGCAGACAGTTGTCTCTTTTCTCTTAGAACCTATTGATAAATTAAGGGCTGTTAAATTGAAGTACATATCGTATTTTTAAAGATGAAATTTAAAAATTTATAATAATAGCCCATGGTTAAAACAGACTCCAAAGAAATAGCACAAATAAGGAGAGATTATACGGCAAGTGGATTAGTGGAAAAGGATCTTGTTGACAACCCGATTGATCAGTTCAGCATTTGGTTTGATCAGGCTCTTAATTCAGATTTGCTTGACCCTAATGCTATGACATTGGCTACCGCTGATCATAAGGGGAACCCATCAGCCAGGGTGATTTTGTTAAAAGGATATGATTCAAAAGGGTTTACTTTTTATACAAATTACGACAGTAGAAAAAGTCATGATTTAAAGAAAAACCCAAAAGCTGCAATGACATTCTTTTGGGCTGAACTGGAACGTCAGGTACGAATTGAAGGCGCTATTGAAAAGCTCACACGCAAAGAATCGGAAGAATATTTTCACAGCCGGCCATTTGAAAGCCAGGTAGGGGCCTGGACATCTCATCAAAGCAAAATCATATTAAGCAGAGATGAATTAGAAAAAACCCATGAAATTATTGCATCTAAATTTAAGGGGAAAACAGTACCTCTCCCTGAATTCTGGGGTGGTTATTTATTAAAACCACAGCGAATTGAATTTTGGCAGGGTAGAGCCAGTCGTCTTCATGACCGTCTGGTTTATCGAAAAGTGGAAGAGGATAAATGGGTCATTGAACGCCTGGCACCCTAAACCTTCATACCTTAAATCTTATTAGAATTGTCGAAGAATAAGCTACTCCGTTATTCCAAAATTACTGAACTAGCCAACGTTATAGAGTTGTCGAATTTTAAGATAGGTGATTATTCTGAAGTTAGAGGAAATTGGAATCGGGATGTATTTGGTAATAACAACCCAATTACACTTGAATTAGCTTGTGGAAAGGGAGATTATCTTTTAGCTCTGGCTCAGATTTATCCTCAACGAAACTTTATTGGTATTGATATCAAAGGCGACAGACTGTGGAAAGGTGCACAATTTGCCCATGATCACCATCTTAATAATGTTCGGTTTCTCAGAGCTTTTATCGACCACATAGAAAACTATTTCGCTTCCGGTGAAGTATCAGAGATTTGGATCACATTTCCGGACCCATATCCAAGTACGACAAAAGAGAAAAAAAGGCTTACCTCCCCATATTTTCTTGAGAAATATCGTATGCTTGTCAAACCGGGTGATCCTATCCACATAAAAACCGATAGTTTGGGTCTCTTTAACTATACCCGGGAAACGCTGCTTTCGGAAGAAGTACAGATGTTAGAGCACACAAATGATGTATATAAAACTGAAAATATAAACGATATATTGAACATAAAAACTTACTATGAGAGAAAGCATTTAGCCGCAGGTAAAGCCATCAAGTACCTGAAGTTTTGTTTTTAGGTAATCAGGCCCTAACTAAATCTCAATAGTAAAACCAGCTTGAAACACCCGGCCCGGGGCTGGTTCAAAATATCGCCCACCAAAAGCATTAATGCTTACAGAAGTGTTATATCGTACATCGCTAACATTATTAATTTTAAGAAAAGGCTGGATAGATAGATCTGTGGTTAACGCAAGGTTAAGGTGACCCAATTGCAGGTCGAAAATGAAATATCCGGAATTGGTAATCGTGTTTTGATCGTTGGCGAAATATTCTCCAACCTTCTCTCCCTGTATGGACATCCAAAAAACAGAAGGTGTATATTGCAGGCTAGCAATCAGTCGATGCTCTGGAATACCCGGTAACCTATTCCCATCCAGTTCATTATTTATATTATCCTGAGAGAATATGAATCTGCTCCAGGTGTAACCTGTCTGTGCTTCAATTTGTGATACCTGCCAACTTATATGGGATTCAAAGCCGGTGTTGTATGTTAATCCTTCATTGCGGTAGAAATCTCTGTCACCACCGTCTTCAGTCCGAAATGAGATCAATCGGTCAGTAATTTTCATATGATAAATAGCCATATCATACGAAATATTCCAATTGTTCAAGATACCACGCATTCCACCTTCCACCCCCAAAGTCTTTTCTGGATTAAGATTAGGATTGAAGCCACCGGTCATATCTGGTCGGTTTACAAGCTCAGTGGTGGTGGGTGATTCGAATGCTGTACCAAAATTGGCATATAAAAGATTTGTTAGAATTCTATAGCTGATCCCCATTGATGGGCTTATTGATGAAAAACTACGATTACCAGAATGATCCTCACCATCGATCAGTAAATGATCATTATTTTCAAAAAATAAGTAGTCGTATCGTAGAGATGCAGAAACATTGAAACGCTCCCATGTTGTACCTATTCTGGAAAAAATACCAGTATTTGAAACGGTTTCTGTCTGATTTAAGATTAAATTATTTCGAGTGAAATTGTTTTCGTAATCGTAGTTTTTTCGATCATCCTGTTGTTGAGAGGCATCGATACCAATTCCCCATGATAAAAAAATGGTGTTATCTTGCATGCTTACCCGGCCACCACCAACACTACGGTTTACTTCGATATCTGCAAAGGTAAGAGGATTATGGAGGTATCTAATAATGCCATACGTTGTTGCAGTAATGTTACCCATATCCGTTCGGTGAGTAAGTGTTGCCCCAGCCTGTCCTTGACGCCAGGCTTTCCCTGCATCTGCCTGAACAAAGGCAGGAGTAGCCATACGTGGATTATTTTCTGCATCATCTTCATTCAACGCTCCGGGATGCTGTGTGAAAGGTGCATCTACAAAAGCACCAGATAAGGTTAGATCAGTATTAGCAGACAAATCAAAGCCTGCATGCCCTCCAAATCGATATGAACGATGGCTACTGTGATCTCTAAATCCTTCATGTTCCAGGTAGGAACCAAATAAGTTATAATGATGATCTCCTACTTTGGTTGATGTGGCTCCTTCTACTTTATATGTTCCATAAGATCCTGTATACGCTCTGATCCTGGCTGTTGGTTGATCGCTAACATCCCGTGTAGAAAGAAAAATGGCACCCCCACCTGCATTTCCCCAGAACGAAGAGCTTGGTCCTCGAATAACCTCGACTTGTTTAATAAAAGCAGGATCAAGAATATCCAGTCCTGTTTGTCCGTCGGGCATGGTGAGTGGTATGCCATCAAGCATCACGTATATTCCTCTCACACCGAAGGCTGCACGCCATCCCATTCCACGGATGGAAATTCGTTCACCTAGAGCAAAGTTTTCCCTGTTGCTAACCCAAAGTCCGGGTATATCAGAAAGTACACGGTCAAGTGACAATGCCGGCTCAAAACGAGTATCGGCTATATCTCTTTGTTTTAGTGAAATAGAAAACGGAGCAGATCCCTCGGTCTCCGTCAGTCTGGTAGCTTCAATAAGTATATCGGATAATTCACCTTCAAGAGTGTCAGGTGTTGCAGAATTCTGGCCCTGTACGTAAAAAGGGGATGACAATAAAAAAAAACAGTATATAAAACGAAACATGATTATTAGACGCTTTAAGTTTAATAAGTAATACATTATAGATTAAATCCTGCAAAAAAACTTAGTCTTTAACCCTTTTCACATCTTCTACGACTGCTTTAATTTCTCCATAGCTATATCTATTGCCCAGAGCATCCTTAAGTGGCCTCAAAGCCATCCAGCCATGTTCGGTTATAGCCTGCCGGATAGCTGGGATTTTATCTGCCGGCACAAGTTCATCTAAAGACATTTCCCCTTTTCCTATAAACCAGTTTAGATGATTCTCTATCGTACTGAGACTTAATCCACGTGCTTGAGCAATATCAGGGGGTGAGTTTCCTTCCTTATAAAGCCTGAAGGTTTCCAGCTTGGTATTGCTTCTGGCACCTGCTGATTTTTTAGCCTTTATTTCTAGTCGAATATTTTTGTATCGGGAGTTTAACCCATTCTCCTCGCAATATTTAATAATTTCATTTAAAAATATTTGACCATATCGATGTACCTTGGTTTCCCCAAAACCTTTTACATGATGAAGCTCGTCTAAATTGTGTGGGAGCCATCTGGCAAGTTCAACGAGAGTTGCGTCTGAGAATATGACAAATGCTGCTGTATTCTCTTTTTCTGCTATTTGTGCTCTGACTGTCTTTAATCTGTTAAAAAGAGGCTTTTCATAATAATATTCATTACCAGCCTGACGGTGGCCGACGGCCTTCAGGAAAGTTACCTTCTCCCTTCCTTTTAGGATATCCCAGCTTTTTTTGGTGAGTGCCAATCTTGGAAATATTTCCCCCTGGTGAATCAAATAACCTTTCATTCTAAGATTATCCAAATAACCAGTCCATTCTTCTTTGGTATGATCGGAACCGACACCATACGTTTTAATTTTCTTTTGCCATACGGGGATCTTTTTTGACTTAGATCCTTTCAGGAAATCAATAATGTAATTCATCCCATAGCTTTCTTTTAAACGTGCAATAGCAGAGAGTGCCTTCTGTGCGATTATGGTTCCATCAATTTCTTGATAATCACTAAGACAAATATCACAAGATTCACAATTCCCTTCATATTCTTCATCAAAATAATTTAAAAGAAATTTTCGGCGACATGTTAAAGCTTCACATAAATAGGCCATTTGATCAAGCTTGCCAAGCATGATTTCAGACTGTTCAGAATTATCGTCTACCCGGGCAAATTCTTTGAGCGTTGTCAGGTCACTTTTGCTATAAAAAAGCAGTGCGTCACTTTTCAACCCGTCACGTCCCGCACGACCTGTTTCCTGATAATAGCTTTCGATATTCTTGGGGAGATTCATATGTACAACGTATCTCACATTTGATTTGTCAATCCCCATCCCGAATGCAATGGTTGCGACTATGATTTTAACCTTGTCTTTAATAAATAGTTCCTGATGGTGCTCCCGCTCTTTACGGTCAAGTCCCGCATTATATGGTTTAGCTGAAAAACCATCGAACTCCAGACGTTTAGCAAGATCCTCGGTTGACTTACGAGAAAGGGTGTAAATGATGCCTGATTCTTCTTTGCGTTCCTCTAAAAAATCAAGTAACCGAACGTAACTTTTCTTTTTAGGCTCAATATGATAATGAATATTCCCTCTGTTGAAACTGGAGATGAACGTCTCAGGATTGTTCAGGTTAAGTTTTTCGAGGATATCACTTCGGGTAAGCTTATCAGCTGTTGCAGTTAAGGCAATGACCGGTATTTTAGGAAACTCGACCTTTAAAGCCCCAAGTTTAAGGTATTCAGGCCGGAAATCGTGACCCCATTGGGATATGCAATGGGCTTCGTCTATGGCTATTAATGATAATTCAGAAACTTTCAGCACCTCCATGAATTCGCTGTCGCGTGAAAAAAGTCTTTCCGGTGCGATGTAAAGCAGTTTAATCTCTTTCTTTCTAATGAGATTATAAACTTGATTTTGCTGATTAGGCGTTAAACTTGAATTCAAATATGCTGCACGGATTCCATTTACTCTTAAAGCGTCAACCTGATCTTTCATCAAAGCAATGAGGGGTGATATGACTACAGTGAGTCCATCATAAAGCAGTGCTGGGATTTGATAACACAGTGATTTTCCACCACCTGTTGGCATTAAAACAAAGGTATCTTTTCCTGCCATTACACGGTCAATGATCTTGTTTTGGTCGAATCGAAACTCATCAAAGCCAAATTGTTTCTTTAATACTTGGGTAGGGCTTTTCATAATCGCATAAGTTTATAATGTATTCATCCTTTTATAGATGAATAGAAGGGGGTAAACTTACGGTGATTTTTTTCAAATCTTTATTCAATTTTGAAAAAACCTTAAACATGCAACTAGAATAAACATAATCAAAAACTAGCATGCCTCATCTGCAGGCCGTATTTTGAAGCGCTAATCCAGCAATTAATTTGAGCATACAATGAAGAACATTAAGTTTATATACTTCGATATCGATGATACCTTGTTGGATCATAAATACGCACAGAAACTTGCTCTTGAAGAGCTTCGGGTAGATTCACTCATTTTGCAAGATGTTTCGTCACAGTTGCTTCTTGAAACCTATGCCCGGATAAATTCAAAATTGTGGGTGGATTACGGCAAATCTATTATAGACAGGCATCAACTTCAAAGGCTTCGTTTTGAGCTTACATTGGAGGAACTTGAACTCGAAACTTCCCTATATGGAGAACTAGGAACAAGTTATTCTAAAGCTTATGAGCAACATTGGAATTGGATTACCGGTGCGGAAAATTGTTTCAATGAAATTAGTGCATCCTACGATGTTGGTTTGCTGACCAATGGATTTTCTGATACCCAACAGAAAAAAGTTAAACGGTTTAATCTGAATAAATCGTCAAAACATATCGTTATCTCAGAAGATGTTGGATTCCTAAAGCCTGATTCTCGTATTTTTGCCTACGCCACTGATCTTACAGACCTCGACCCCGATCAAATCCTGTATGTTGGTGACTCTTATACTTCCGATATTAAAGGTGGCTCAATGTTTGGCTGGAAGACCGCTTGGTTTACCAAACATTCAGAAGCACATAATTATAACTCGGCTGATTTTATATTTAATGATTTTTCTCAACTACAACAATTACTGACTGATGTCTAAAATGCTTATCAAAGAGCCCCAGGTAACTCTGGACCTGGCTAAAGAACACGGGTTAACCGAAGAAGAATTTCAATCTATTAAAGAAAAGCTTGGGCGAACACCTACTTTTACTGAGCTGGGTGTTTATTCGGTAATGTGGAGCGAACATTGTTCATACAAGAACTCCATTGCACTCATCAAAACTTTGCCACGCTCTGGTCCCCAGCTATTGGTTGATGCCGGTGAAGAAAATGCCGGACTTGTTGATTTAGGTGATGATATGGCCTGTGCATTCAAGATAGAAAGTCATAATCACCCATCAGCAGTTGAACCATATCAAGGCGCTGCTACAGGAGTTGGTGGAATCCACCGGGATATTTTTACAATGGGTGCTCGCCCTATTGCTTCATTAAATTCATTGCGATTTGGTGATCCTAATAATCCAAGGGTGCGTTTTTTGCTGGATGGTGTTGTCAGGGGTATTGCAGATTACGGCAATGCTTTCGGAGTTCCAATGGTTGGTGGCGAGATCTATTTTGACAAAAGTTATGAAGGCAACCCACTTGTCAATGCTATGAGCGTCGGCATCGTTAAAAAAGGAGAAACGGCCTCAGCTATAGCAGAAGGAGAGGGGAACCCGGTGCTTATTGTAGGAGCCTCTACCGGCCGGGATGGGATACATGGTGCAACATTTGCTTCTGAGGAAATCAGTGAGGCCAGTGAAGCCAAGCGCCCGAGTGTGCAGGTTGGAGATCCTTTTACTGAGAAGCTTTTGTTAGAAGCTTCGTTAGAGGCACTAAAAACGGGGGCCATTGTGGGTATGCAGGATATGGGAGCTGCAGGTATCAGCTGTTCTACTGCAGAAATGAGTGCTAAGGGTAAAAGTGGTATGGATATTGATTTGGATAAAGTTCCCATGCGAGAATCAGGTATGACGGCATACGAGTTGCTGTTATCAGAAAGTCAGGAACGCATGCTCATTGTCGCCAAAAAAGGCAGGGAGCAGGAAGTCATGGGTGTATATGCCAAATGGGACCTGCATAGCAAAGTAATAGGTACTGTAACAAACACAGGCAATGTTGTTTATCATAAAGATGGTGAAATTAAGGCCAATATTCCTGCTGAAAGCCTGGTTCTTGGTGGAGGCGCTCCGGTCTATACCCGGGAAACAAAAAAGCCTGATTATCTAACTGATACCTCAACCTTTGATTTTAATAGTTTACCTGAACCAGGGGATTATGGTGATGTATTGAAGAAATTACTAGGGTCACCTAATATAGCCTCAAAGCGTTGGGTATATGAACAGTATGATACCATGGTAAGGACGAATACAATTGCCGGACCAGGCCCCACTGATGCAGGTGTAATTAGATTAAAAGGCAGTAAAAAAGCTTTATCTGTAAAAACAGACTGTAATGGTCGTTATGTTTATTTAAATCCAAGGAAAGGTGGTCAAATTGCTGTTGCCGAGGCTGCAAGAAATGTAGTTTGCACCGGGGCTAAACCTTTGGCCATAACAAATTGTCTTAACTTTGGTAACCCGTATAAGCCGGAAGTATATTGGGTATTTACGGAAGCTATTGGAGGTATAGGCGACGCTTGTCGCGTTTTAGAAACACCCGTTACTGGAGGTAACGTAAGTTTCTATAATGAAAATCCAATGACGGCAGTATTTCCTACTCCAACAATTGGCATGCTGGGGCTTATAGAAGATTATGAAAAACATCTTACCACAGCACCTTTTAAAAATGAAGGGGACCTAATCATCTATGTCGGTGCAAACCGTACGGGTCTAGGGGGTTCGGAGTATTTAAGCACGATTCATGGGAAAACGGCTGGTGATGCGCCTGATATTGACTTGGAGTTTGAAGCTAAGTTACAAACAAACGTTTTAAAAGCGATTAAATCCGGGTTAGTAAACGCTGCCCATGATATCTCTGATGGAGGACTGGCGATCTGCCTGGCTGAGATGTGTATGTTCTCAAATCTGGGTGCGAAAATTGATGGAATTTTACCAGGAGAGGGTAACTTATCAGAAATCCTCTTCAGCGAAGCACAATCAGGAATTGTTTTGGGAGTAGAACCTGAAAACGGTGAGAAACTGATTCAAATGTTTAAGGACGCCGACGTACCAGCGTGGAACATTGGCACGGTTACCGGGAAGAACCTGAACATCAATAATGCATTCGACCTTTCACTGACGGATATTATACAAATATACGATAACGTACTGGAAGACATGGAATCCAAAGAGCTCAAAGTGGTAGGATAATAGAACCAACGGTCGTCCTGAATGTTGAGTATCCTAATGATTCCCGTTGCTTTGCCAGGTCTGCTTAAGTGAATTTTCGATAATTTCCATGCCCTCGTCAATCTGATCACTTGATACTGAGAGCGGTGGCCGAAAACGTATCGAATGAGAACCACATGGCAAAATCAACAGGCCATTATCATATGATTTGGCTAAGAACTTAGAGCGGTCATCTGCATTTGTGAAATCAAAAGCGCACATCAGTCCTTTGCCTCTTGGGCTATGAAGATGCTCATAGCTAGCAGTTAATTGCTCAAGACGGTTAAGAAGATGCTTGCCTGTTGATGCCGCATTTTCAACAAGATTATCTTCTTCGATAACTTCTAATATTCGTTGAAATCGTACCATATCTACCAGGTTTCCACCCCAGGTAGAATTTATTCGAGAAGGCACTTTAAATACATTGGTGTCAAGTTCATCTACCCGACTATTAGACAATAAACCGCATACCTGAGACTTTTTTCCGAAGACTAGAATATCAGGTTGAACATAATGTTCATGGCACCAGAATTTACCTGTCAGGCCAACCCCTGTTTGAACTTCATCGTGAATAAGCAATGCTTCGTATTCATCAGCCAATCGGCGAAGCTCTTTATGAAATTCAGGACGGAAATGATTATCACCGCCTTCTCCTTGAATAGGTTCAATAATAATTGCTGCTATATCATCCTTAAAGATTTCGAAATAGCGCTCAGCTTGAGCAATGGCTAGTTTTTCCCTTTTTATGGTATCATTGGTATTATCTTCATTTTCAGGGAAAGTGATCTTTGGGTTCAGAATACGAGGCCAATCAAATTTTGGAAAATAAGCAACTTTAGCGACTTCGGTATTTGTCAAGGACATAGTGTAACCCGTTCGGCCGTGGAAAGCTTGATCGAAATGGAGTACCTTATGGCCTTTTTCCTCACGATAACCTTTTTGAAAATTCTTTTGCACTTTCCAGTCGAATGCCACTTTCAGTGCATTTTCAATAGCCAATCCACCCCCTGCAATAAAAAACAGATGCTCCATTTCTTTCGGAATGCCAATACGGGAAAATGTATTGACGAGCTCTGCCATTTCCTTTGTATAGATATCTGAATTTGATGGATTGTGGATTGCCACCAAATTCATTTTTTCTCTGAACTTTTCATCCTCCGTTATCTTCGGATGATTCATACCCAAAGGATTGGAAGCAAAGAATGTAAAGAAATCTAAAAAATGCTTGTCATTTTTTGAATCATAGATATAAGGAGTTTCGCTTTTCTCAAGATCCAGTATCAGGTCATAACCATCAGTTAACATATAACGGCTTAATACTTTGTGGACTTGATCTGGGCTTAATGTTCTGTTCATAACTCTAGGTTATTGATTGGTATTATGTGATCAGCAAGTAATATTAAAGTTATCAATAATCATAGCGAGGGACAAGAAATAAGGTAATAGGCCAGAAGCTATGAGTTAAATAAAATATAAGTTAACTGATAAAAAAAAGGCTTTTGACGAATCGTCAAAAGCCTTTATCTAAGTGGCGGGGGTAGGATTCGAACCTACGACCTTCGGGTTATGAGCCCGACGAGCTACCAGCTGCTCCACCCCGCATTTAAATATACGTCTATAAGCGCTAGTTGTCAATGAAAACATTCTTTTAATTCGGCACTTACACCGTGATAAAAACAACAAACCATATGCCCGCCAGGAATTGGATTTGATTTTGCCTTATTTAATTCTAATATTTGTTTTTGTTATAAAACAAAAACATTCGGTAAAACCATTACAAAGACTACAGAGCCCTTTTCGGTATCTCAAGGCAGCACGGTAAAATATGGCCATAGTCAAGCCATCAGGCCACCCTTCCGTGTAAATATGGTATTTAAGTACAATACACAAAGCCTGCGTGTGTACTTATGAACTCGAACCTGTCAAACTATTCTCAAGTTTTATGAACCCAATTGACCTTACCATATTTATAATTTACATATTTGGTGTTTTAGGAGTTGGTTATTACTTCATGCGTAAGAACGAAGGAATAGCTGATTTCTACCTGGGCAGCCGCAAGATTACATATCCTCATATTGGCCTTTCAGTAGTAGCCACCGATGTAGGAGGTGGTTTTTCCATAGGCCTGGGCGGACTGGGTTTTATTATGGGTATTTCAGGTTCATGGATGCTATTCACAGGTTTTTTAGGAGCCTGGTTGAGTGCTGTTTATTTGATTCCTAAAGTTAAAAACCTATCTACGGATCAAGGTTTTTATACCATGCCTGAGCTTTTTAATTACTTTTTTAATTCAAAAGCAGCATTAATTGCCGGGATTATTTCAGCCATAGGGTATATAGGTTTTACAAGTTCACAAATGCTTGCGGGAGCCAAATTAGCCTCGGCATCTTTTGAAGGGTTAAGCTTGGATATTGCCTTGTATATGATGGGTTTTATTATCGTCGTTTATACAGTTATGGGAGGGATTAAAGCTGTCATCTACACCGATACTTTTCAATGGATTCTATTAATGGCGGGTCTTATTTTCATTGGTATTCCCATATCCTACTTCGCTATTGGAGGGATGGATGGAATCCAGGCAAATGTGCCGGCTGAATTTTTAACCCTGACTAATATTACCTGGCAGCAATCTGTAAATTGGGGAGTTACAATTCTGCCTATATGGTTCGTGGGAATGACCCTATATCAGAGGATCTATGCAAGCCGTAGTGAAAGGGAGGCTCAGAAAGCCTGGTATGTGGCAGGTTTTTTTGAATGGCCAATTATGGCATTTATGGGCGTATTATTGGGTATGTTTGCCAATGTGGCTGCAGAACAGGGCATGTTCAGTTATATGGGGTATGATACAGCGGCTGAGATCGACGCTGAAATGGGGCTTCCATTTTTACTTCGTACCGTTTTACCCGTTGGTCTGATGGGATTAATGATGTCAGCCTACTTTTCCGCTATCATGTCAACGGCTGATAGTTGTCTGGTTGCTGCATCCGGTAATGTTAGTACGGATATTATTGAAAAAATTTTCAAACTGGAGCTTCCTTATTCTAGCCAAATTCGGTTCTCACAACTAGTAACCCTCGTACTTGGTTTTGGAGCTCTGCTATTGGCAGCAACTATGGAAAACGTATTAGAAATTATGCTGTACTCTTATGCGTTTATGGTTTCTGGTTTGCTTGTTCCGGTGATCGGCGCACTATATTGGAAGAAAAGCAGCAGTAAAGGAGCTATTGGGGCAATGATCACAGGAGGAGGTACAACCATAACATTAACGATATTAGGAAGTGAGCTGCCATTTGGCCTCGACCCTAATATCTTTGGAATTACAGCGGCTCTAGTGGTTTTTATAGTTTTGTCAATAGGTTTACCCGATGCTAAAAATCTGGAATCCAATCAAATTACAAGTAACACCCTATGAAATACGAAATTATCAATAGAGACAATCTGAACAATAGCAGTTTTACCAGAGATGATATTGCAGACTTTCTGTTTGTAAGCCTTGATCAATATGGTGATGAAAAAGATGATATCCACAAATGCATAGACTATGCTATTGGGGGGCAGCCCGGCAAAGGTGGGTTCATTGCATTGGCATCAGAAGATGGGAAAATTGCCGGTGCTGTTATTATTAATGAAACAGGAATGGCAGGTTTTATCCCTGAAAATATTCTGGTATATATTGCCGTCAACTTAGATTATAGAGGGCAGGGAGTAGGGAAAAAACTAATGAAACTTGCTATGGATACTGCCGAAGGTGATGTGGCTTTACATGTTGAACCGGATAATCCCGCTCGTTTTCTTTACGAGAAACTTGGATTTACAAACAAATACCTTGAAATGAGGTATAAAAAGTAATGGCATATTTAAAGCTATATCGAGATAAGCTACGGCATAATCATCAATTCCTTAGCGATATCCTGAAGAAAAAAGATATTGAATGGGGAGTTGTAACTAAACTTTTTTGCGGAAACCGAGATTATATAAAAGAAGTTATTGACTTGGGTGTGATGGAGATTCATGATTCAAGGGTCAGTAACCTTAAAGTTGTTAAAAAAATAAATCCTGATGTACAAACTGTGTATATCAAGCCTCCGCCTAAAAAAAGTATTCCTAGTATAATTAAGTATGCTGACGTGAGTTTTAATACAGAACTCTCAACCATACGCTTACTGTCTAAAGAAGCGGTAAAGCAAGATAGAGACCATAAGATCATTATTATGATTGAACTTGGGGATCTTAGGGAAGGAGTGGTACGTGAAGATCTTATTGATTTTTATTCGCAGATATTTAAACTCCCGAAAATTAAGGTTGTAGGACTGGGTACCAATTTGAATTGTCTTCATGGTGTAATGCCTGATAGTGACAAACTTATTCAATTATCCTTGTATAAACAGATCATTGAGCTCAAATTCGACCGCAAAATTCCTTATGTAAGTGGAGGCACTTCCGTAACTATTCCTTTAATTTTAAATGGTGAGCTTCCAGAGGGCATCAATCATTTTCGGATAGGTGAAACACTCTATTTTGGTTTAGATTTATTCAGTGGTGAAGTGATAGAGGGTATGGAATCATCTGTACTGGAATTATTTACCCAAATCATTGAAATACATGAAAAACCCATGGCCCCGAGTGGCACCATGGGAACGAATCCCCAGGGTAATGTGATGGATGTTGATGAAAATTTATATGGAAAAACAGCGTATCGTGCGATTCTCGATATTGGCTATCTTGACATTCAGCCAGAATTTCTGGTATCTAAAAGTGAAAATGTCAGAATTGTTGACGCAAGTTCTGATATGCTAGTTGTAGATGTAGGACAAAATGAAAGTAATCTCGTTGTTGGAGATACTTTGCCTTTTGAGCTAAAATATGTAGGTGCCCTGGGAATTATGAATTCCAGCTATATTGATAAGATCGTAGAGTAATCTCATCTATGTTTCACTTTATTGACACCCATTTCGCCCCCGTTGTAAACATTAATAGGCCTGCCAAAATATTTGATTTTACAATGGGTTATGACCCTGAATATATCAGTCGTTTCTCTCTTGGGATAGGTCGATATAATGAAAAACGCAAACATATGTACGTCAGCAACCTGTATAAAGATGGGCGGGACGTACATATGGGTGTTGATTTTTGGATGCCAGCCGGATCGGATGTCTTTAGTTTTTGGGATGGGAATATCCTGCTATTTCAGGATAATGCAAACTTTCGTGATTACGGCCCCACAATAATTACGGAACATGTTATAAATCAGGAGCCCATTTATGCTTTATTCGGGCATCTGAGCCGCAATAGCCTTAAGGGATTAAGTGAAGGTCAACTTATCAAAAAAGGTGATAAAATCGCAGAAATAGGAACTGAAAATGAAAATGGTGGATGGGTACCTCATCTTCACTTTCAAATTAGTATAAGAAAACCCACGATAGCCGATATGCCTGGTGTAGTTGCAGATAAAGATTTAAATGAAGCATTACGGATTTATCCCGATCCGGGGCTTGTTTTAGGCAAGTTGTATTAACATATTTCAGCTCCAAATTTCACCAAAAGTAATATTGAACTTTATTTTGAAACAAGCTCTAATTAATAACCTCACAAAAATCAGACATGACCTTCATACCCTTGCAGAGACATCTAACAACGAAAAGAAAACTTCAGCATATTTAACAAAAACTTTAAAGCATACCAACCCCAGTAATGTACTTAATAACGTTGGTGGACATGGCTTGGCGGTCATTTACGATGGTAAGGAAAGCGGTCCTACCATTCTGATACGAGCTGAACTGGATGCACTGCCGATACCTGAATCAGTTGATTTAAATTATCGATCTTCAGATCCTTTAGTATCCCATAAATGTGGTCATGATGGACATATGGCGATTGCTTGTGGAGTGGGGTTAACTTTAAAAGAAAACCCACTGAGGAAAGGAAGAGTAGTTTTGTTATTCCAGCCGGCCGAAGAGACTGGTGAAGGGGCTGAACAAGTTCTGAACGATATCAAATTTAAAGAGATTCAACCTGATTATATATTCGCTCTCCACAACTTGCCAGGATTCGATGCAGGAGAGATTATAATTAAAGAGGGAGTATTCGCATCAGCATCTCGGGGCCTGATTATTCGGTTAAAAGGTAAAACCTCCCATGCCGGACACCCGGAAGATGGAATTAGTCCAGCCCTTGCTGCCGCTAGCCTGATCCAGGGATTAACTAGTCTGCCATCGCTGTATACTACCCTACATGATGCTTCTCTTATCACCATTATTCACGTTCGGATAGGAGAGATAGCATTTGGTACAATGCCTGGTCAAGCAGAGGTGATGGCAACCTTGAGAGCATACCGTGAAAAGGATATTAATATCATGGCAGAGAAAGCTCTGGATTTGGTTAAAGGAATTTCTCTGGCTCATGGCCTGAAATCTGAAACTTCGTGGACCGAGATCTTCGAAGCCAATATTAATGCTAAAAGCTGTGTTAAAATTATCACCGAAGCTGCTGCTATAAATGAATTAAAAATACGTTTAATAAAAAATGCATTTCCATGGTCAGAGGATTTTGGGCGTTTTACACAGAAATATGATGGCGCACTTTTTGGAATTGGATCCGGGAAAATACACCCTCAGTTACATAGCAGCAATTATGATTTCCCAGATAAGATTTTACCTGTAGGAGTAAATATATTTAATTCAATAATTGATCGTATATTCAAGTCAGAATACAAGCCATAGTTAACCAAAATCTTTGAATGTTTCATAACTCCTATATCGAAATTAGTAAATCAGCTTTTCAAAATAATCTACAATTTATTAAAAATGTACTAGGTAATAGAGCCGCTTTATCTTTGGTCATTAAAGGAAATGCATACGGCCATGGTATTGAGAATTTTTTACCGATGGCTGAAGAGTATGGTGTCAATCACTTCTCAGTGTTTAGTGCGGATGAGGCTCTAAAGGCCCTAAAATCAAAAAAAAAGCATTCACACGTCATGATCATGGGAATGATCGATGATGATCAAATTGATTGGGCTATAGAACAGGATATATCATTTTATGTTTTTGAATTTGAACGTCTGCAATTAGCCATCCAGGCGGCTCGTCGACAAAAGAAAAAAGCACTTATCCATATTGAGTTAGAAACAGGTATGAATCGCCTGGGTTTTGACAACTCTGAATTTGGTAAGTTGATTTCTACGCTAACATCTAACGCAAAACATCTTTCGATTGAAGGCATATGCACTCATTATGCCGGGGCAGAAAGTGTGAGCAACTACCTGAGAGTGCAAAACCAAATAAAAAGCTTCAACAGCCATTTAGAGAACTTTAAGAAACAGGGTATTCAAGTAAAAACAAGACACACGGCAAGTTCAGCCTCAGCTATGACTTACCCTGAAACAATAATGGATATGGCAAGAATAGGCATTGCCCTATATGGCTATTGGCCAAGTCAGGAAACCTATATGCAGCATATTCTTAATGGTGGCAAAGTTAATGTGAATCCCCTAGAACGGGTCATAAGCTGGAAAACTAAGGTAATGAGCACAAAAAAAGTGAAAAAGGGTGATTTTGTTAATTATGGAACATCTTACCAAACCAATCGGGACATGAGAGTTGCCTCTGTTCCCGTTGGTTATTGCCATGGATTCAGCAGGAGCATGAGCAATTTAGGCCGGGTATTAATACGAGGGAAAAGGTTATCAGTTGTAGGTGTGGTTAATATGAATATGTTTCTGGTGGACATAACTAATTACCCAAACATTAAAAAGGGTGATGAAGTTGTCATTATAGGTAAACAAGGCAAAAACATGATTTCCGTGTCTGCTTTTGGTGAAATTTCTAATTATGTAAACTATGAAACTCTTGTTCGCTTACCCGAAGATATTCCCAGAAAGATAGTTGAATGACCCTGTTTAGGCATATTCAATAATATTTTATAGCTAGATTCCATGTATCTTAAAAATAGGTTAGATCTTGTGTTTGTCTAACAAAGATTATTTTATATTTATATGGAGGCAGCTATCAAACTTAAGAAATGGCTTAGAAGTACGATCCTAATTGTTTTGGCAATAGCCATCTTGGTTATATTGATCCTACCCAGGATCAATATATCAAATTCAACTGATCAGGCAGGTGCTACCAATCCAATGGCTGATGACCGACTTAGTGTCGAATATTATATCGCTACACCTGAACGTTTCAGCGAACGAATTCACACTACCGGATCGGTTAGGGCTGATGAAGAAATCGAACTTCGCAGTGAGGTTTCGGGAAGAATTACCCAAATGCATTTTGAAGAAGGGACTTGGGTAGAAAAAGGCCAGCTACTTGTAAAAATTAATGACGCTGATCTGTTACCTCAGTTAAGCCGATTGGAATTTCAAATTAATTTGGCGAAAATCCGTGAAGAACGTCAAAAAAATCTGCTTGAACGCCAGGCAATTGCTCAGGAAGATTATGATGTCGCACTAAATGAATATAATACCCTTTTGGCAGAAAAAGATTTAATTAAGGCGCAGATTGCTAAAACGGAAATACGTGCTCCATTTGAGGGTTTTATTGGTCTTAAAAATGTTAGTCCGGGCAGTCAAATAACATCTGCCATTGCCATAGCCAGTCTACAAAAAATAGATACGGTAAAAATTGATTTCTCAATTCCTGAACGTTATCAGCAGGATGTTCAAGTGGGCCAGAAAATTGCATTCTCCCTTCAGGGTAATAATGATACTATTGAAGGGGAAATCTACGCGATAGAGCCAAGAATTGACCGGGAAACACGGACTCTCAGTCTCCGGGCAGTAGCTCCAAACGAGGATGGGAAAATATATCCGGGAAATTATGCCCGTGTTGAGCTTGAGCTATCTGCCAGCGAAGAGGCTATTATGATACCTTCGGAAGCCCTGATTCCTGATGCCAGAGGCTATAGTGTGTTTCTATACCAAAACGGTAAAGTGACTTCTAAAGAGGTTGAAGCTGGAACCCGTACTGATACTCATGTTATGATCACCAGTGGCATTGAGCCTCAAGACAGTGTAATCACCACCGGCCTCCTGCAGATTCGTGAAGGTATGGAAGTCAATGTGAATTAAACTTATTTGAATGTGTCCATTCATATCTTTATTCCTAACTTGAAATAAAATGAGTCTATCCTCTTTAAGCGTAAGGCGTCCCGTTCTAGCCATGGTGATGTCGATCGTTATTGTACTGTTTGGCCTTATTGGATACAATTCATTGGGAATCAGGGAATATCCGTCTGTTGATCCGCCTATTATTACCGTTTCAACAAGTTATACAGGTGCAAATGCTGATGTGATTGAATCTCAAATTACCGAACCCCTTGAAGAATTGGTTAATGGGATAGCCGGAATTCGAACTATGACCTCAGTAAGTACGGAAGGCAGAAGTACGATCACCGTTGAATTTGATCTTGATGTTGATTTGGAAGCCGCTGCTAACGATGTACGCGACAGGGTTTCTCGTGCTATTAGAAGACTACCCCCTGATGTGGATAATCCTGTTATATCAAAGGCAGACGCTGATTCCCAACCAATTGTTTTTCTTAGTGTACAAAGTGACTCCAGGAATATTCTGGACGTAAGTGATATCGCCAACACTATTTTCAAAGAAAGACTTCAAACTATACCCGGCGTAAGTGAAGTCCGGATATGGGGAGAAAAACGATACTCCATGAGGCTGTGGCTCGATCCTAACAGAATGGCCTCATATAATGTGACAGCTATAGATGTGCAGCAAGCACTGGATCGTGAAAATATCGAACTACCCTCAGGCCGTATCGAAGGGATGAGCACTGAGCTTACGGTTCGGACCATGAGCAGGCTGGAAGATGCGGCTGAATTTAACAGACTCATTGTGAAACAAGATGCCGGACGGGTAGTTCGGCTCGAAGATATTGGCAGGGCGGAGTTAGATGCGCATAACCAGAGAACACTGCTAAAAAGAGATGGGATCACAATGGTTGGTGTGGTGTTGGTTCCACAGCCAGGAGCTAATAATATCGCCATCACTGATGAACTCTATAAGCGTGTAGATGAAATTAAACGTGACTTGCCGTCTGATATCGTAACGGGTATCGGTTTTGACGTGACGGATTATATTCGAGCTTCCATCACCGAAGTTCAACAAACGATTCTAGTTGCTTTTTTTCTAGTAGTCTTTGTAATCTTCTTCTTCCTGAGGGACTGGCGCACCACATTAATACCCGTTATAGTTATCCCCATATCTCTGATTGGTGCATTCTTTATCATGTATATTGCCGGATTCTCAATCAATGTGCTAACCCTACTGGGAATCGTATTAGCCATTGGTTTGGTAGTTGATGATTCGATTGTTGTTTTAGAGAATGTGTATGCCAAAATCGAGCAGAATATCCCCCCTGTTCAGGCTGCTCTTCAGGGATCGGCAGAAATATTTTTTGCTATTATTTCAACGACTACGGCTTTAATTGCTGTTTTTTTCCCCATAATCTTTCTGGAAGGTCTCACAGGGCGTTTATTTCGTGAATTTGGAGTGGTTTTAGCAGGTTCTGTAATTATATCCTCTTTTGTGGCTCTTACGCTGTCTCCCATGCTTTGTTCCAAAATCCTCAAGAAAAGAGAGACCCAAAGCTGGCTTTATCGAAAAACTGAGCCATTCTTTATTTATGTGAATGATGTTTACAGAATGAGCCTCCTTAGCTTCATGAAAGTCAGGTGGCTAGCTTTCGTGATCATCATCATTTCTGCTATAGGAATTGGCGTGATAGGAACTAATCTGCAATCAGAAATTGCTCCATTGGAAGACCGGGGTCGGGTACAAATAAGTGCTTCGGGACCGGAAGGCGCTACTTTTGAATTTATGGAACATTATATGAACAGGGTTGTTGCAGGGTTGCAACAGGAAGTTCCTGAACATGAAGCCATTATTTCCTTGACCTCCCCCGGTTTTGGGGCCACCAATTCAGTGAATTCCGGTTTTGTTAACCTTATCCTTACGGAACAGAGTGAGAGAACCAGAAGTCAGCAAGAGATAGCCGACGATATTACCAGGATTATGAATAATCATACAGCGGCACGTGCCTTTGTTACCCAACAGCAAACAATTGGAGGGCGCAGGGGAGGCTTGCCTGTTCAATATGTTATCCAGGCACCTAATTTTGAAACTTTGGAAGAGGTATTGCCTGATTTTATCGCTGAAGCTGAACTTCATCCAACATTTTCTATGGTTGATGTAAATCTCCGGTTTAATAAACCTGAAATTCGTGTGGATATTGATCGTGACCGTGCCAGAAGCCTGGGAGTTTCGGCTACTGATGTTTCCAGAACGATACAACTGGCTTTGAGCGGCCAGCGGTTTGGTTATTTTATCAAAGATGGTAAACAGTATGAGGTTATTGGCCAGCTTGAACGTCAATATCGTGATCAGCCTATAGATCTAAGGTCACTCTATGTGGGTACTAACAATGGTAATCAGGTACAGTTGGATAACTTTGTTACTCTAACAGAGCAAAGTAGCCCGCCTCAACGCTTTCGGTTTAACAGATATGTCTCGGCTACCGTATCTGCCGGATTAGCTCCGGGGAAATCTTTAGGTGATGGTATTTTAGCTATGGATGAAGTGGCCGGGAAGATACTTGACGAGAGGTTTCAAACTTCACTTGACGGACCTTCCAGAGATCTTCAGGAAAGTTCTTCCAGCCTCTTATTTGCTTTTATCATGGCCATCATCCTGATTTACTTGATATTAAGTGCACAGTTTGAGAGTTTCCGTGATCCATTTATTATCTTATTCACAGTTCCCCTGGCCATTGCAGGAGCCTTTCTTTCACTGTATTATTTTGGACAGACACTCAATATCTTTAGTCAGATTGGTATCATTATGCTGGTTGGCCTGGTGTCAAAAAACGCCATTTTAATCGTGGAATTTGCCAATCAACGTAAAGCACAGGGACTCGTTGTATTGGATGCTATTGAAGACGCTGCTGTTGCCAGATTTAGGCCCATTTTAATGACCAGTCTTTCTACGGTATTGGGTGTCGCGCCGATTGCTCTTGCTTTAGGTGCCGGATCTGAAAGCAGGGTTTCAATGGGTATTTCGATCATCGGTGGTTTGATTTTTGCCAGTATACTCACTTTGTATGTTATTCCTGCTATTTATTCTTATTTCTCAAGCGCAACTGCCTCAGTAAGTAATGTAACAGAAGAAATTGCAGAAGTATAGAAACGGCTAATATGGAATGCACGATATAATCAAGGGTATAATTCTACCCGAATCGATACACTCAGGGTGTCCAGAGTGCATCGTTGATTTATTTCATGTTAATAAACTGCAGGGGGACATCAAATTGGCTGGACTTAAGGAGTTGTATGACTTCCTGCAAATCATCAATGCTTTTCCCGGTTACTCTCACCTGATCGTCTTGAATAGCAGGCTGAACTTTTAATTTAGTATTCTTTATTTCTTTAACAATCTTCTTGGCAGTATCCCGATCGATCCCCTCCTTTATACTAACACTCTCTTTTACGGCTCCTGAGCTGCTGCCTTCTTCCTCACCGAACTCCAAAACTTTGGGATCGAGTCCGCGTTTTATAAAATTCCTGATGAGCATTTCTTCAACCGCTTTCAGCTTCATACTCTCGGCAGCAAGTATATTGATCTTGTTTTCTTTCTTTAAAAAAGTCACCTCAGTATGCAATCCTCTGAAATCGTAGCGGGTTGACACTTCTTTCAGCGTATTATTAACCGCATTGTCTACTTCCTGGGCATTGATCTCGTTAACAACGTCGAATGATGGCATGATGCTATAGGTTTTTGTTTGATGTAATTATAAAATCATTAGTGTTTGCTAAATAATAATCATTAAAATATTGATTCTTTCTATAAAAATAATGGAGATTTCTTCATAAATACTGTCAGAATCTGAAGAGCGCAATTTTTTGAAGTGGGTTCAGGTTTGTCGATATATGATGTGAAACCTATATGAATTTTACTCATTCAGTGTGCCCTTCATATAATGCTTGAATATCCTAGGTAACCAACTCCCAACCTGGGTTTAAACAAGTCTTATACCCGGGGGCTTTGCATGGGGCTTTAGTAAGACTTGCCTAGGACGAGGTCCCTCAAAAAGAGGTAAATATTGAGCTAAAAATCATCGATTTTCAGACTCCATTATTTTCCCGGGAGCTTCTTCTTTTTTTTAAGTGAGCTCATTGGATATTTCTTCAATTTCGACCTTATCCGCTCAGTCAAAAATGAAGCTTCAATAATAGTATTCTATAACTTTGGATTTTCATTATAATACTTTATATTTAGCCAAGGCTAAAATAAATCAAAAGAATTGTTATGGTTAAGTCGAAATTAAGTGAGTCGCAGGAAGATTATCTTAAAAATATTTACAAACTTGGTGAGGCGGGCAATCCAGTTTCTACCGTGCTATTATCACAAGAATTGGATGTAAAGCCTTCATCCGTAACTAATATGCTCAAGAAACTAGCAGAAATGAAATTGCTTCTACATGAGCCTTATAAAGGAGTGCATTTAACCAAATCAGGTGAAAAAGTAGCCCTTGAGATTCTGAGACATCACCGGCTCCTGGAGCTTTATTTATCAGAGGTGATGGGTTATGGCTGGGAAGAAGTTCATGATGAGGCTGAAAGGCTAGAACATGTAATCAGTGAAAATTTTGAGGCAAAAATTGCAGAATTGCTGGGACATCCCCTTCATGACCCTCATGGCGATCCAATCCCAACGGTTGAACTGATTTTGCCTGATGGCCCCTCATTAATTGCATTAAGTGCAGGTAAGCCTGATCAAACAGGGGTGGTGAAGCGAGTTACCAGCCAGGATAAAGATGTTCTGAATATGTTAACAAGGCTAGAGTTAATAATAAATTCAACTATAAAAATTGTGGCTCACGAAAAACAAGGTGTTCGTGTTCAGGTAAATGAAAACCAGTATTTATTACCGGACATTCTGGCTGATCAGATTTGGATTGATAATTGAATATGTATAAAAAGTTCATCTGGATGATCCTTTTTGGATCTATAATTGGTACTGCCTGTACTGGCGGCAATAAAAAAAAAGATTCAGGCCATCCCTATGTAGTTGCGACAACGCAGATGATTGGAGATGCGGCCTCTGTTATTGCCGGTGATCAATTAGAGGTAGATTATTTAATGGGCCCTGGTGTGGATCCTCATTTGTATAGAGCGACTCCCGGTGATTTTAGCAAAATGGAAGAAGCTAATCTTATTTTATATAATGGTTTACTTTTAGAAGGACGGTTATCGGATATTCTGTCTAATTTAGGTGATAAGGCTTTAGCTGTGTCGGAAGGTATTCCCGATAGCTTATTTAGAACCGCCTATGATTACGGCAATTATGATCCCCACATATGGTTTGATGTGAAGCTATGGAAATATGCAGTCCGTTCAATTGAAGAGAGTCTATCGGATTTAGCGCCTCAGTTTGAGCAGGAGTTTAAGCAAAACCTAGAGAATTACCTGATTGAATTGGATTCTTTGGATCAATTCATTCGTGCTGAACTTGAACAAATTCCTGCTAACCGCCGAAAGCTGATTACCGCGCATGATGCTTTTGGATATTTTGGAGATGCATATGGCATTGAAGTAAAAGGATTACAAGGAATAAGCACTATGAGCGAATATGGCTTACAGGATGTTTCAAGAATGGTCGACTTCATTATTGAAAATGATATTCCGGCTATATTTGTTGAATCAAGTGTGTCAACCCGATCACTTGAATCAATTATTGCAGGTGCCAGCCAAAGAGGGCATAAAGTTAGAATCGGAGGAGAATTATATTCCGACGCTATGGGTCCGCCTGATACTGATGAGGGAACTTATATCGGGATGTTCCGGCACAATGTTATAACTATTGTTGAGGCTTTAAAATAAGTGTAAATAAAAATATAGGAATTAATTATGTTGCCACCCATTGAAGTTCATGATTTAACACTGGCTTATAATAAGAAGCCTGTTTTATGGGATATTGATTTTGATCTAGCTGAATCAAAGCTTATAGCAGTGATTGGACCGAATGGTGCTGGTAAATCAACACTGATCAAAGCAATAATGGGCTTGGTACAGCCTGCTTCCGGTCATGTGCTTATCTATGGAAAACCACTTGATAAACAACGGGAGAAAATAGCCTACGTTCCTCAAAGAGAATCGGTCGATTGGGATTTTCCCATAAATGTACTTGATCTGGTGATCATGGGCCGATACAGTCATTTGAAACTGTTCAGGAGACCAGGCAAAGAAGACTTAAAAATTGCAAGAGATGCTCTTGAAAAGGTGGGAATGCTTCCTTTTGAAAAGAGACAGATTTCACAGTTGTCAGGTGGCCAGCAACAGCGTGTATTTCTTGCCAGGGCTTTAGCTCAGGAAGCTCAGATTTATCTGATGGATGAACCATTCTCAGGGGTAGACGCTGCGACGGAGTCAGCCATTTTAGAATTGTTGAAAGAATTGCGGTCAGCTGGAAAAACGGTCATGGTGGTTCATCACGACCTACAAACTGTTGCAGAATATTTTGACTGGGTGTTGATGCTAAATCTGCGCATGGTTGCTTATGGGCCAAATAAGGAGGTATTCAATAATGAAAATCTGCAGAAAACGTACGGTGGCCGGCTAAATATTTTGACTCAGGTAGTGGAACTTACAAAAGAGAAGGATTTTGTTAGGGAGCCCGGCCATGATTGACAGTTTATATGAATTTTTCTCATTCACTGATCCGAATGTGAACTATGTGCTTGCAGGAACGGTGTTATTAGGAATATCAGCAGGTGCACTGGGTTGTTTTGCCGTATTGAGACGCCGCGCTCTTGTAGGTGATGCCGTTGCACACGCAGTGTTACCAGGGGTCTGTTTGGCTTTTATCGTAGTGGGTGACAAAAATCCTTTTGCGTTGCTATTAGGTGCTTTGATATTTGGATGGCTGGGTATTATCGTGATGGATTATATTATTCAGAATAGTAAAATTTCACCGGATGCTTCCATTGGTATGGTCCTTTCAGTTTTTTTTGGCTTTGGAGTATTGTTACTCACCTTTATTCAGTCAAGTGGCAACGTCAACCAAAGTGGACTGGATGCTTTTCTATTCGGCAAAGCAGCTTCCATGGTACCTTTGGATGTAATCGTTTTTGGTACCCTCAGTGTCCTGATTATTATTTGTATCATTTTGACGTTTAAAGAGCTCAAACTAGTTAGCTTTGATATAGGATATGCACAAGCCATAGGATATCCTGTCAAGAAGATTGAATTTCTCATAGCCACCTTGATGGTAATGACCATTACCGTGGGTTTGCAAGCGGTGGGTGTGGTTTTGATGGCTTCTATGTTGATTATCCCCGCGGCAGCTGCCCGGTTTTGGACTACTTCTTTGGCTTATATGGTTATCATAGCCTCTGTTGTAGGGGCCTTCTCGGGTGTAGCGGGGTCTTTTGTGAGTTATTTAGCCCCGGCGATGCCAACGGGTCCGTGGATCGTTCTGGCAGCATTAAGTGCTTTTTTATTCTCATTTATGTTCGCTCCAAAAAAGGGTGAGATAGCAAGGTTTATAATTCATCAAAAGAATAAGAAAAATGTTAATGATGAAAACATCTTAAAGACCATGTTTTTATTAGAAGAGGCCGATGAACGGAAGCAGCGGGGACGTAGTATTGGCGAAATCCTGAAGAGGAGGCGTATGTATCCGTCTACTGCCAAAAAAGGCTTAAATAGATTAGTTCGTCAAAACTTGGTTGAGAAATACGCAGGCCAGCCTGATTTATATATGCTAACGGACAAAGGACGAAAAAGGGGACAACGAATTGTGAGGGTACACAGATTGTGGGAACTTTATCTGACCGATCAGGTGCAAATTGCAGGAGATCATGTGCATGATGATGCGGAATCAATGGAACATTTGATTACACCTGAAATTGAAGCGCAACTAACTAAAGTCCTGGAAAACCCTCTGATTGATCCACATAAAAGTAAAATCCCTGAAAGTTAGTATGATCAATGTCGATTAAGGAATAATACATTAATAAACTATGTTTGAATTATCATCAACCGTCTGGATTTTGATTACCGGCAGCCTTGCAGCCGCATCTTGTGCTTTGGTAGGGTCTTTTCTTCTCCTTAAAAAGATGTCTATGATGGGTGATGCTATTTCTCATGCTGTATTGCCAGGTATAGCTCTTGCTTTTTTGGTTACATCTACGCGTAACACCCTGCCGATGCTGATTGGGGCTGGCGCGTTTGGTTTACTAACTGTTTATCTGACGGAGTTTCTGAGTAAAAAAGACCGTTTGAAGCAGGATGCATCTATGGGGTTGGTTTTTACTTCACTGTTCGCGGTCGGAGTTATTATTATTTCCTTGTTTGCAACCCATGTAGACCTGGATCAGGAGTGTGTTCTTTACGGTGAGATTGCATATACCCCTTGGGATAGGTGGTATTGGGGTGAAACCTACATGGGTCCACGGCCGGTCTGGATTTTGGGTTTTGTCTTTCTCTTGAATATTATTTTTGTGACAGGCTTTTATAAAGAGCTCAAGGTATATACTTTTGATAAAGAATTGGCTTTGGCATTAGGTGTACCGGTGACTTTGATTCATTACATGCTCATGGGTTCTGTTTCGCTGTCAACGATAGCTGCTTTTGAAAGCGTTGGTGCTATATTGGTTGTAGCCTTACTTATTGTTCCACCGGCTACAGCTTATTTACTTACCCAGAATTTAAAGGTTATGATATATTTGGCAATGGCAATTGGTGTTGCTTCGGCGATAGGTGGATATTACCTGGCATTGTTGGTTAATGGAACCATAGCCGGTGCCATAGCCGTTGTAACCGGCATGTTTTTTACACTTGCTTTTTTATTTTCCCCTTCTGAAGGAATTTTATTAAAAAACAAAAGGCCTGCTCTTGGTCCTTTGAAGGCTCAATTGCCAGAAATAGATGCACCGCTAATAGTTAAATAAAAGTCAAATTTATCACTTGGATGAGAACGGGATGGTAATCCCAAACCCTGGATGCCTCCAACTCAATATAGATGAATTCCCTTAGTAATAATTTTAGGCTATTATAAGCAGAGACGTTCTTTACCAATCTAGTTCAGGTGGTTGAGATTAAAACTTTTGCCTTTTAGCTACGTAATGATATGATCTGATGTAATCATAAATTTGCAATTCGTAGTTCATATTCGTAATTGTACTAATGATTGACATAATTTGCTGAAATAATGAGGCCACAGCTTTACATTTTTTTATTACTTACCACTGTCATGGTGGTTTCGTGTTCGCGATCATTTGACCCCGACGTCAGAACTGGGGCGACCCCTACTTTGATCGAAGGCCATCCTGATATTCGTATGGCTGCCATAGGTTTCTTTGATGAAGATGGGAATCCTGTACTCGATGTTGATACTGATATTATTTATAACAGCCTGATATACAAAAGTACAAATGATGTATTTGAAGCTGAGGTTGGTATTCAGATCCAGGTTTTGTCTGTAAAAGACGGCCGTGATAATCAATTGGTAGAAAATCGAAGTTATGTCATTGATGTAAAGGAAGAAAACCGTCGTATTATTGAAAGTAAGGAAGCTTTGCACGTCCATGATCGTATAGATCTAGAGCCCGGCAGGTATGAGGTTGTTGTGGCTGTTACGGATCAAAGTTCGGGTAAAACTACAAGGACAAAGGCTAATGCCAGTATCTTTGATCCTGATAGCAATGAACCCGATCTAACTCATATTAAGGTATTAGGTATTGAAAGCAATTCCGATAAGGAACCCTTTCCTATTACTACATATAATATTCCAGGCGATGCAGATTCACTTAGCTTTCAATTTTATGTAACTAAACCTGATGCGGAGAATGAAATGAGTATTGATATGAGACTCATAGAGTTTGCATCAGACACCTTACCTCCGCGTGATATGAGTGGGGTGCAACCTAATCCAGGATCTATTCTTTATAGAGGTATTAATTATAATAATTCCGATGTCATTGAAGAGGCCAACCGAACTTTATTAAATGAAACAGGCACCATTTTAATAGAATATTCAACCATTAGGCCACCTACAGGTAATTTTAGGTTTCAGGTAACCACAAATTCCGGTGAAAGTGAACTTCAAAAAGCACGCGATTTTAGTTTAAAAAGCAAAAACTATCCATATATAGAAAATACCAGGGAAATGGCCAGGCCATTGGCTTACCTGATGAACAGAAGAGAATACGAACGAATGATGGAAATTGGAGATAAGGATTCCCTAAAAGCAGCCATTGATAATTTTTGGTATGACAATTTGAAAAGTGTTGATTTGGCCAGAAGAGTCATCGAACTATATTACACTCGAGTGGAAGAAGCCAATAAGCAATTCTCGAGTTTTAAAGAAGGGTGGATGACGGATATGGGAATGGTCTATATCCTATTTGGCCCTCCTTATTATGTTGAGCGATCCCTGGATACCTATATTTGGATATATGGTTACGATCGTGGAGATCCCAATCGGGTATTCCAGTTTCAACGCACACGCATGGGAAGTGAAGGTTATCCATTCGATCATTATATTTTAAATCGCCGACGCTTTTACCATACAATCGAATATCAGCAAAGAGAGGAATGGTTAAATGGTACTATTTTAAAACGATCTTTATAGGTTCTGTAGGACTTGAGGTAGTATATACACCTTGAATCTATCTAACCTTTGACCGCTCTGAGCTTAACAACAGTGTGGGTCTTTGTATATAAATAGGTCTTATGCTATTCAATCACTTTAATAATTTACTTTAAAATTTTTTAATGTTAATTTAATTGATACAGTAAAACACTTGATTATCCAATTACATGCTTGTTTTCTTTTGTGTAAACAGTTAAATGTTATCACATAAAGAAAGGTACAACATGTATCAACCCAATTAACATGAGGTCAATATGTTGAAAAAGCTACTCACTCTGGCTCTTTTCTTTATGACGATGATACCCGTGAGTGCAATGGCACAACAGGCTGATTTATCAGGAAAAGTTACAGATGCAAGAACCGGGGAAGAACTTCCTGGTGTCAATATTTATATACCTTCCCTGGAACGCGGTGTTGCTACCGGTTTAGACGGTACTTTTAATCTTGAAAATATCCAACCCGGATCCTATTCTTTAATCGTTACGTATGTGGGTTATGAACGTTTTGAAGAGTCCGTGGAGATTGGCACACAAAATCTGACTTTGGATATTGAACTTCAATCAAGTGTGTTCTCACTGGATGATGTAGTTGTCACTGCCCTTGGAATGCAGAGATCGGAAAGATCCCTTGGCTATGCGGTACAGGAAGTTTCTGGACAAGAGCTTGCGGGTTCAGGTGAAACTAACCTTGTAGATGCTCTGGCGGGAAGAACTGCAGGTGTTCATATAAATAGTTCCAGTGGCCAACCGGGTTCAGGTACTCGCATTATTATTCGTGGCAATGCTTCTTTATTAGAAGAAAACCAGCCTTTATTTGTAATAGATGGTGTGCCTATAAGCAATGCCTCGGATGATAACATTGATGGTAGTGCCTTGTTTACCGGTGGTACTTCAAATCGTGGCATGGATATTGATGCCGCAAATATCGAATCCATGTCAGTATTGAAAGGAGCTAGTGCCACAGCACTCTACGGATCAAGAGCAGCCAACGGTGCGGTTATTATTACAACCAAAAGCGGTCAAATTGGGCAAAAGCCAACAGTGAATATAAAATCATCCGTCGGATGGGCTCATGCTTACACTCAAGGCTATCAAACAGAATATCTTAGTGGCACGAATGGTTATTTTTATAACGGACTCCCAGCAGAAATGGGTGGTTATAATAATAATCCTGCCTCTACAAATAATGCATCAGGGCAGTCAGGTTTAAGCTGGGGACCACACAAAGATGAAGTTCCTGACGAGGTTTATACCGATCTGGGTATAAACCAGATTGAAACATTTGATCCCCGTGCAGATTTTTATCAGACAGCTTTGAATACGAATCAGTCCGTCAGCCTCAGTGGCGGAGTAGCTGACACCAGGTATTACCTATCGGTGGGGAATACCAACCAGGATGGTATTACGCCAGGCACTTCTCTAGACCGCGCCAACGTAATGGCAAAGTTTGGAACAAAATTAAGTAGTTCACTTGATGTAGAATCATCCATAAATTATATCAATACAAGTAATCATTGGTTAGCGGAAGGTAATGGAGCAGGGTCTTATAGCTATCATCTGGGTAACGCACCCATAAATTTTGATCTCAGGCAAAGCGAATGGGAAGATGGAACCCACAGAAGTTATACTTCTACATCAAATAACCCCAATTGGATAGCCGCTAATAATGGTTATACAAGTGATGTAGATCGTTTTATATCTAGTTCTTCAATAACCTATGAAGCTTTTTCCTGGTTAAGTATTACAGAAAGAGTTGGCATTGATACTTATACGGATAAACGAAAAGGGAAAACCAATGTAGGTACCAGAGGAGAACCAACGGGTTCCATGTTTGATCAACATATTCAACGTACTGAAATCAACTCAGACTTAATTGTCAATGCTAACCGAAACCTTAATGAAGATTTTAGTATAGATTTTCTGGTAGGTAATAATGTGAATGTTCGTAACTACAGTTCAGAGCAGCTTGTGGGAACAGGATTAAATATTCCGAATTTCTTTCACATATCTAATGCTAATTCAGTAACCGGTGACGAAGACATAGAAGAAAGACGTTTAGTAAGTCTATATTCTCATGCTACTGTTGATTATCAAAACATAGTCTATTTAACCTTAACAGCTCGTAATGATTGGTCATCAACTTTGCCTAAAGACAATAATTCTTATTTCTATCCATCGGCTAGTTTAGGTTTTGTTTTTTCTGATGCTATTGATATTACAAATGATTTCTTCTCATTTGGAAAGTTAAGGGCATCGATTTCTCAAATTGGAAACGATGCACCTGTTTATTCTCTGGCTACGGCTTATACTCAGTCTGATCCGGGAGATGGTGTTCGTGGAGTAATTAATTATCCCTTTAATGGAGTAAATGGATATCGTTTAGATCTTTCAATAGGTAACCCTGACTTAAAGCCTGAAACGACAACAGAATATGAAGTGGGAGTTGATCTGAGGTTTTTCGAAGGACGTGGAAGATTGGATATTTCATATTATGACCGGACTACTGTTGATCAAATATTCAACGTACCGACTTCTTCCGCAATTGGTTATACGGGAAGGCTAGCCAACGCCGGTGAGATTAGAAATTCAGGCGTAGAAATATCAGCAGGAGCCACACCTGTCCAGGCCAGAGATTTTTTATGGGATGTCAATGCGAATTTTGCTAAGAATACAACGGATGTTGTTTCTTTTGCCCCGGGGGTCGAGAATATTTTTCTTGGGGGATTTACCTATCCTCAAATTAGAATTGAAGATTCCGAAGATGGATACGGTGTGATATGGGGAACTCGTCATGATCGTAATGATGAGGGCGATGTGCTTATTGGTGATGATGGTATTCCTTTGATTGCAGCTGATCTGGGAGCGATTGGAAATGTACAGCCTGACTGGACTGCCAATCTCCGTTCGGGAGTCACCTATAAAGGGGTCAACTTATCGGCCATGATAGATATACGTCATGGTGGGGATATCATGAATATGGATCAATATTACAACGTATATTCCGGAGTTCATGAAGTTACTGCAGACCGGGGTAGCACGCATACCTTCAATGGGGTAAATGTTAATACAGGCGAACCTAATGATGTTGAGATCATTAAAGACCAGGATTATTACCAATTCCATTATTCCAATGTGGATGAGCTTCAAGTCGAGGATGGTGGTTTCGTAAAACTCAGAGAATTAAGCTTGGGTTATACATTGCCTGTGTCGTTAGTGACAAAAACTCCCTTTCAGTCATTAACCATTACCGGTACCGGTCGTAATCTTTGGATTAAGAGTGATTTTTCTTATGGAGATCCGGAAGGAAGCTTATTGGGTTCAGGAAATGCACAAGGTTTTTACCATGCTGTTACTCCCGGTTCCAGAAGTTTTTCATTAAGCCTCAACGTAACGTTTTAAACACAATAGACTATTATTATGAAAATTTATCAGTTATTTACGCATACCGTTTTGATAGGAACCCTCCTTTTAGCGGGTGCGTGTGAAGGCTTCCTGGATGTGAATGAAGATCCTACTGCACCGCTTGAAGTGTCTGAAAACCTGCAACTTTCTGCTTTATTGGGTGTGTTCAGTTATCAGGTAATAGGCAATGATCCTGCCAGAACTACTAACCTTTGGGTACAACAATTAACGTATTCAGGAGGTGTACCAACCTCAGATAATTATGACTATAAAGAATCCGATTCAAATAGTTTCTGGAATGGCAGCTATACAGAAGTCTTGAATAATGCCAGAACGTTGAATGAAACTGCAATCGAAAACGATAGCCATAATTTTGCTGGTATTTCAAAAGTCATTCAGGCGTGGTCTTATGCTACCTTAACAGACTTATTTAATGAGATTCCTTACAGTGAGGCATTCAATCCTGTTAATACCACACCGGCATATGATACCCAGGAATTTGTGTACTCAGAGATCATAAAATTACTTGAGGCTGCTTTGGTTGACTTTGCAGAAAATAGTCCCGTAAACCCGGGTGTCTATGATTTGCTATATTCCGGAGACATGGACAAATGGGAAAAACTGACCCATACATTGCTAGCCCGATATCATCTTCGATTATCTAATGCACCGGGATATTCAGCTACAGAGCAGGCTACTAAAGCTCTTGCTGCACTTGGTAATGGTTTTGACAGCAATGATGACGATGCTGATTTTGCCTATTATGACAATAGTGGCGAAGAAAATCCATGGTACCAATTTGCTATTGATGGAAAATGGGATACCAGAACCCAGGTAAGTGGTCATTATATTGATTTGCTTACAAACCTGAACGATCCCCGGCTTCCCATTCAGGCTCGCCCGGTTGGTGCCGTTGATAATAATGGAATTGTTCCTGGTTTTACTCCTAACCCCGCTGAATATGAAGGGAATGAGAATGGAGTTGACGGTGGCGGGGCTTCTTCATGGTCATCCATAGGCGCGTATTATTCTGCGGCTGATGCCAGTCTGAATTGGGCAAGTTATGCTGAAACCAAATTTATTGAGGCGGAAGCCAGGTTTATCCTCGATGGTGCGGGTGCTGCTCAAAATGTTTATAATGATGCTATTACAGCATCTATGGACAAACTTGGGGTGGATAGCCAGGAAACGTCCGATTATCTTAATGCATTGCCACTTCTAACTGACTCGCAAAATCCTTTGAATGAAATCATTACTCAGAAATATATAGCCAATTTCCTTAGCCTAGAAAATTTCAACGATTGGCGGCGTACCGGCTATCCCGAACTGGAACCTGCAGCTGAACCTGCGACTCCGACTGGAATAATTCCTGTTCGGTACCCATACCCCGGTTCTGAACTTTCCAATAATGCTACAACAGTGGACGATACTGGTGTAAAAGTCGGATACTCCTCCCTTGAGATGAAAGTTTGGTGGGATGCCGATTAATTTTTTTAGTACCTTCTTAAAGAGCCGCTAACTACCTGGTTAGGGGCTCTTTTTTTTTTAGATTCGATACTGTCTGACAGTATCATCTATAAATTTTTGATAAAACTATAAAGAGTTTCTTTCAGGTTCTTATCTTGTTGCCAAAATGTAATCGTAAATTTTCAGTATATAATGAACACCTCTCCCCGTAAAACAAAAATAGTCTGTACCATTGGCCCTAGTTCCAATACCCCCGAAATGATCGAAGCACTTGTCAGAAGTGGCATGAATGTAGCCCGTTTAAATTTTTCTCACGGTACTCATGAAGATCATAAAAAGGTAGTTCATAACATCCGTATGGTGGCTGAGAAACTTAATACCAGTATCGCCATTTTAATGGATCTCCAGGGTCCGAAGATTAGGGTTGGCCAAATGAAACATGGCGGACAAGAGATTACTACCGACAGTTCCGTTATCTTGACGCCACTCGATGTATTGGGCAGCAATGACCTTATTCCAATCGACTATGCTCAGCTTACTAATGACGCTACCATTGGAGATACGATCCTAATGGATGATGGCCTGTTGGAGTTTAAGATCGAAAAGATGGAAAATGGTAAAATAATGGCAAGAACTATTGTGGGAGGTTTATTAAAATCCCGCAAAGGGGTCAATTTGCCAAACGTAAAAATGTCCATTTCATCAATAACCGAGAAAGACGAGGCAGACCTTGAGTTTGGCCTGACACAGGATGTTGATTTTGTTGCGATGTCTTTTGTAAGATTTGCCGATGACGTTCAGGAATTGATTTCAAAAGTCCGTGCCAGAGGTTCAAATGCCGGCATTATCGCTAAAATAGAGAAGCCTGAAGCTCTTGATGAAATAGGAGATATTATTGAAGAGGCTGATGGCATAATGGTAGCCAGAGGAGATTTGGGAATTGAAATCGCAAGTGAACGAGTACCCTTGATCCAAAAAAGCATCATTGAAAAATGTCAGTTAGCGGGAAAGCCGGTAATTACCGCCACTCAGATGCTGGAGTCAATGATTATGAACCCGCGTGCTACCAGGGCTGAAAGTTCTGATGTAGCCAATGCTGTACTTGATGGCACAGATGCCGTTATGTTGTCAGGAGAATCGGCCTCGGGAAATTATCCTGTGGAAGCAGTGCATACCATGGATAAGATATGCCGAAACATAGAATCACAGACGGATACTATTTATCACAGCCTGAATTTTAAAAAACCGGAATGGAAAGAGAAACAGGTTATTGAAACCATAAGTTTTTCTTGCGTCAGAATGGCAGAAAATGTAAATGCTAAAGTAATCGCTACGATAACCCATTCGGGAACTACTGCTCGCCGGATTGCAAAGTATAGACCAAAAGTACCCATTATAGCGTTTACGGAAAGTGAAGAGGTTCGCAGACAATTAAATTTGATTTGGGGGGTTACTTCCGTTAAGCTTGAACAACTTTTTGATACGGATAGAAGTGTTAAATTGATGGAGAATTACCTTAAAGGTGCTGGTTTTGTTCAGGCCGGTGATCGTATTGTTATTGCTACAGGAATGCCTATTGCTACCAGAGGTCACACGAATATGGTAAAATTAAGTACAATCGAATAAGGTGAGGGGGCGATAGGGTATCCTCAGTTGAAGACCAAATCGGTAGTAAGGTAATAAAAACAAACACCCTACTCTCCAAAGCCTTTAAAACAACAATATCGTTTCATGAGCAGAAAGAAGCATATAACTAAGGCCAGGCTAAATAATTCCATCCCCAAAAGCCTGTTCTTTATTCCTTTGTGCCTGATGCTGTTGTCCGGGTGTTCCACATCTCTGAAAAGCAATTGGTCTGATTTTAATGCATATTTTAATACGTATTATAATGCCAAAACCAGCTTTAAAAGAGGGGTTAAGCAAATGGACAGGCAAGAGGTGGATATTAACCCCGAAAGGCCTATTCGCATTCATGAAACGCCTGTTCAGGTAGGCCAGCAGGATTTTTTGAAAGCCATTGAAAAAAGCGCGGATATACTTAGATTTCACCCCAGATCCCGTTATGTGGATAACGCTATCGAAATCATTGGTCAGTCATACTTCTATCAAGGACAGTTTTTCTCTGCATCTCAGAAATTTCTGGAGCTTTATAACACCACACCCGATGATAAAAGAAAACAAACGGCCGTGTATTGGCGAGGCCGTTCATTTTTAGAGCTTGAAAGTTATATTGAGGGTCTAACCTATCTTAAATCTCAGCAATTTGCCTCTGATTTAGACTGGGATGAGGAAATCGAAGCGGAAATCAAGTTGATTATAGGCCAGCTCCATGTTAATAATCGTGAGTGGGAAGACGCTGAGCTTTATCTATCCGAAGGAAAAGAAGGCATTACTGACAGAAAAAAATTGGCAAGAGCGCATTTTTTGCACGGACAGGTTCTCGAAAAGCTGGAACGATATGAAGATGCAATGGTTGCCTATGAACTAGCTAATAATCGTTCCAACCCTGAATTTAGCATTACCTATAATGCCAGAAAAAAAATGGCACAAATAGCACGTAAAACAGGTGACTACCAATGGTCTTATGATTACCTGGTTTCAATGACACGAGACGATAACTACTTTGAATTTCTGGGTGATTTACTTTACGAAGTTGCCCGGACTTTACAGGAAGGTGGTGATGATCTGGGTGCTAAGGAAGAATATCAGCATTTACTAAGGCAAAATCTGAGTACCCCCAGTCGGGAAGCTATTGCAAAAACCTATTATGGCCTTGCGGAGATTCATAGAGATTATCATCAGGATTATGCCATGGCTGCAGCTTATTTTGATTCCTCTGCCAGTCAGGCTACTGAGCTTATCAAATTACCTGAAACGTTTGATGCTCGTTTGATGGCAGATTCATATGGGAACTACTCTAATCTTGTTGAACGCGAGCAACGTCTTGACAGCCTGTTATGGCTGGGCAGTTTACCTGAAGCTGAATTTGATTCTGTGATAGCTACAGTTCGGGAGAAAAAGATACTTGAGATGGAAAGGCAGATGGAAGAACAGGAAAGGGCAGGTGACAGGATAGTCTCTGCTGAAGATATTGAGGCGACTGATGTAACCGAAGATACAGAAAATGGGTTCCTGAATCATTTAAATCCTCAGATAATGAACCAGGTTAGTATGACTTTCCGGGCATATTGGGGAAACCGCCCTCTGGTAGATGATTGGAGAAGAGCTGAGGCGGTCAGGCTTGCCATCAGATCGGGTAATAGGAATGGTGATGACACAAGTGAAGATGAGACCATTACCGATGACGAATTTCTAGAAGGAGGAGGAGATATGAATAATCAGGTTATAGTAGATCTGAGTGAAATACCCTTCACCGAAAAGGACCGTGCCGAATCCAGGGAGCAGATTGCGCAAACTAATTATGAAATTGCCAATGTTTTTTTTCTAACCTTGAATATGCCAGACAGCGCACAGGCCAGATATCTTAAGGTGATGAATAATTTCCCGGAGAGTAAGATGGCTCCGCAAGCTATGTACTCACTATCAGAAACGTACAATGCCGTAGACGACTCAATACAGGCACGGCAGGTTGCCGAAGAGCTGATCGAAAAATACCCGTACAGCCACTTTGCTACACGGGTAGCAGAGAGGCATGATATCCCCATGGATTATGAACCGGTAAAGGTCGCCCTGTCCAGGCAGGATAGCCTTAATATAATCTACTTAGGTGTCCTCCAGAAGTTGGAAAACGGCAATGTGACTGCTAATATCGAAAGGCTTAAGACTTTTGCCCAGGATTATGCCGATTCCGAAAAAGCTCCTCAGGCTCTGTATCGTGCGGCAACAGAATACCTGAACTTGGCAAGAATCGACCCTGAATATCAGGAAAGGCTGAGCCAGGTGAACAAGGAAAAAGAACAATGGGAACAGAAACAGAATTCCTTCAATGAACTTCAGGATAGCTCTCTGGTGATGCTTGAAGACTCCACGCTGTCTGATGAAGAACGAAATCAATGGCAAGTTCTCTCTGATTCAGCCCTGGCACAGCCTGATTCAATTAATTTTTACCCTTATGAAGGTGTACATTGGGACAGTGCCCGTGTTCTCCTTACCAAGTTATCGCAAAATTACGCCTCCTTCCAGGCAATGGAACGTGTAGAACGTTTACGGGAAGAGATTAAGGAAATCAAGAAAGAACCTGTAGAAGCAGAAGAAGAACTGGATGCTAATGTGATATCCGGTGATCTGTTAGATGAAGTGCCTCAGATGGTAACGGAACTTGATGAATTTTTAAAGAGCAGTGGGTTACAGGATCAGGTTAATTCCATGATGGAGAGTACTACTTTTACATTAATGGTCACGGTAAACGAAGAAGGAGAGCTTATTGAAGTTGTATCTGTAGATGAGGCGCATGAAGGGTCGCCTTTACTGGAAAATCTGGTCAATGCCTTAAAAGAGGATATGCGATTCACCCCACCATTGGTTAACGAAGAGCCGGTAACAGCACAGTGGCAAATATATATTCCTGTCGAATTTCAATAATTATAGGCTAAAGCTGAATCCTGAAATATCTTCTTTAAGATAAAACGGCACTTCCAGGCATAGCAGGAAATGCCGTTTACGTTTCTCTTATTCTTCTACTATAAATGTGCCTCTCATTGTGGAGAAGTGGCCTGGGAAAGTGCAGACAAATTCATAGGTTCCCGGTCCCGGGGGATTAAATTCCAATTCTACGGTTTCTCCCGGACCAGCCAAATCGGAGGCAAATAAAACGTCAGGGTGGTCAGGTATATAGTCTGATTCAACTTCTGTTACGGCAGCCATGCCAACTTCCTGGGAGCTTCCATCGCTAACAATTACAACATTATGGATCATCATATCCATGGTCGCCTCATTGATTAAGACAATTCGTACCGGTTGACCAGCTTTTACCCTAATTTCATCGGTATCGAACCTCATTTCGTCGCCGACACTTCTGAGGTTGATAATTTGCACATTTTCATCCACCTCCGCCTCTTCCATAGGCTGAACATCTTCTTTTCCGCATCCGCTAATTAGCAAGATCAGAAGTACGGAGGTTAGAATTGAAACTTGTTTAAATGGTAACATCATAGTTTAAAGTTATGTTTTAATTGGTCAGCTTCCGGATTTACAGGCTGACTCCTGAAATTAATTGTTCCCGGTAGAACTTACAGTTCACCGCTTGTATAAGTTTATAAACTATAAAATTCCTAATTGAATTCCCTATAAATTATGACAATTTAAAGTACAAACACACCTTGCACGTTAAATTGTTAGTTCAAAAGAAGAGCATCTGTACAGTCCACCGTGCACCCTTTATTTATTAGAAACCATCCCGCTTTTTTGAATCATCTAGTTAGTATCAAATTATATTAGATATAGAATCAGATTTATTTTATGCTTAAAACCCCTCAAAATGATAAAAAATAGAGGTTTTTTAATGTTTTATTACTGATTCAATAATAAATGCTTGACTTCTCATTAAAAGGTATTAAATTTGATCAAGATTAAGATATTCTAACACTAAAAGTAAGCTTACATGTTTATAATTAAGAATTCTTTAATCTCAATTTTATAACCTCTACGGGGAAAGCCCCGGAAGAAAACAAACACGAACAAAACGGAGTTAAACAAATGGGACAACAACAATTATTACTTGTAATTTTGGTAACTATTATTGTAGGTATAGCTACAGTAGTTGCGATTAATGTATTCGGCTCAAGTGCGGCAAGCGCCAATAGAGATTCAGTGCGGCAAGATATGCTTTCGATAGGTGCTGCTGCTCAAGGCTGGTATATTAAACCATCTATGATGGGTGGTGGCGGTAATTCATTCGAAGGCATGAGCTTCAATGATATATCGTTTCCGGCTGAAAAAATAAGCTCTATTGGCTTGAGTGCTGAAAACATGAATGGGACCTACGTAATTAGTGGTGGATCAGCAACTGAAATTGTAATAACCGGACATCCAGCAAGTGATGAAAGTTATATAAAATCAGCCGTAGATGGGGATGCGGGTACATTTACTGCTGCCACTGAATCTATGGAAGCTACTATTGTCAAAGATGGCATGGGTGAATGGACAGTAGGCGGTGAAGCAGAACCCGAACCCGAATAATTAAAAATGTAATGAATAATAAAAGGCTTCTTCGGGAGCCTTTTTTATTCATTATAAATGTATATACATCGACGAAAGCTTATTAAGCCTTCTATGCTGGAAATAACCCAAGTAATTATCCAATCCTGGATTATAAAGGGAGCAATAGAGTCTACAATGTGCCTTCAAGAAAAAGTAAAGTATAAGGTAGAATCTGATAAAAAATTGAAAAGGTTGCAGTTTCACCTCATTTATTGAAGGAACCGTTGACGCAATATTTAGCAATACAGTAGTATTTTAATGAAATCAGATGTACCTGGCACTGATTGTGGGATGAACATGAGTATTGATCTCAAAAGAAGACGTTTATTAACAGCCAAAAACTACTCATCGATTCTTTCTCTTTCAGCTAAATTATCTTTATTATAAATAAATTATAATAAAGCCAATTTATGAGCACCAAATATGTAGTTAAAGAAAGTTTCGCCGGGTTCAAACGGGCTAAGCTGGCGGCTTTTACTTCGGTTACCGCCCTTACTATTTCCGTACTTCTTTTGGGCGTGCTGGCACGTTTTGCTTTTAGTGCCATGGAAATCGGACAAACCATGCGCGCCGATATTGACGTAGAAGTTTTTCTGATGGATATGGATGAAGACCGCATCGAAACCCTTCGCGCAGAATTTGCAGCCTTTGAACCTGTCAGCGGGGTGAACTACATCAGTAAAGACAGTGCCGCAGCTATATTTCAGAAGGAATTTGGTACGGAAGGCATGAGCCTGGCCAATCTGGCTTTCCTGCCCGCTTCCCTAAAGCTGCAAATCCACGATGAGGCGGAGACTCAGGCTATTGTGGAGATAGTAGGACGTATCGAAGGGTACAGGGGCGTTGATGAGGTAACGTTCAACAGGCAATTGCTTGAGATACTGGAAGACCGAATGCAGCTCGTAATCAGTGCTGGAGGAGGGATCGGCCTGCTGGTGTTATTTACTGCGCTTATCCTTGTATTTAATACCATCCGGTTAACTATTTACGCCAAACGTGGCCTGATCAAGGCCATGAAACTCGTGGGTGCGACCAATGGCTTCATTCGCCGTCCATTTCAGCTGGAAGGAGTTCTTCAGGGACTATTGGCGGGTTTTATTGCTATTGGATTGCAATGGATAATTTTCCGTTTTGTGGTTCCTTACTATATTCCTCAGTTTGGTTTGCTGAGCTGGCCATTTGAGAAGTGGTATTATCTGACGGGAGCCATGGTGCTGTTGGCAATTGTAATGGGCTATTTTGGAAGCAGCTGGGCATCTAGAAAGTTTATCAGGGAAAGCAGAGTCAGCAATTAGTCCATATTGCAATTTAATGAGTTTAAAACAGTATCGCTTGTTCCTACATGAACTTAACTGATTGGCCTCAATACACTCATAAAATAGCTGTTGCAATAATCGGTACCCTCAAAAACTTAACAGCTATTATTTAAGGCACTTAAATCTCCAATGTTTTTTCTATGGTACGCAATAAATGCCTGGTATGAGCTATGGTGTCAACATCACTGTCAGGACGATTCTCTAGATCTTCCTGTATTTCAATCAATGTATGCAAGGCCAATGACTTTGACAGGTAATCGTGTTTAGAATCTTCGCCCGATATGTTGATCAGGCGATTTACATATTCCTGCTGAAGGTTCTGGCGAAAGGAATTAACATGGCCGTTTATGTCCGCTTGGAAAATACCGGCTTTTAGGTCTTGCATGAATTCAGCAAGTGGATATTCATTACCATAATGCTGAGAATCAGACATCCTCTTCATCACAACCGGGTGAAGAATATGGTTGAGTGTGTTCTTTTGGATGTTCAGTGCCCGGTCATGAATTTTGGGATCTTCCGTCTTGGAGAAGAAATCGAAGCCTCTACGCTGCATTTGAAGGTAATTATACAATGATGCCGGTGTATCGAAGGCATCTGCGGCAAATACGTATTTGTTGAGGGCTTCAATGGCACGCTTCTGATCTTTTTTGCTTACCGGAGTGAAGGGCTTCATATCGGAATCCTGGCCGGGAAGAGAACGGTCAACATACACGCCGCCAATATAACGAGTAATCACTCCTGCCATCATATTGTGCTGAGAAGATAGTACAAGATACACGTTCCTGAGCTCCTGGTAGGATTTACCCTCGGTTGTGTAGCGGTCTTTGATCGTCCACATGGTTTCTCTAAGTAGTTCGATCCGGTCAATGGAATAAGTGATGGCATCGCTGGACATATCCCAGGTCATTACACGGGGATCAATAGCCTTACCCGGTGACCTCATATCATCAGCATCATTGCCGAAGTCATGGCCTCTTTGGGTGGAGCGTGAAAGAATGGATTCCAGATGTACTTGCTCTTCTTCAGCATTGTCGGGCGCCGAATACCCGTATTCAATTGCCCAGTTATCATAGATGCCGGGTTTGGTGTCAAAAAACTGGCTTTCTACATACTTGTCGGGTGATAAATTGATCACCCCATAATCCATTACCGATGCGGTGAGGCCTACTTTCTCGGTATTTTCCCTGTGATAAATATCTTCAGGCGAATGCAGGATACTTGCTTTCATATTATGGTTAAGGCCCAGGGTATGGCCGACTTCATGAAGTGCCAGCATCTTAAGGGCTTCATTCAATAAACGATCTTCTGCAACTTCTGCCAAATCCATTCCACGGGCAACACTTATACCGGTCATCATATTATGCTGCATACCATATCCGAATGTGCAAATAGCACCATCTTCGGGTGAATGTCTGTATTCATAAGGAGGCATATCCAGTCCTGCAGTTTCAAAAAGCTCAGAATCAACCAGATTGCGACGAATGAACATATATTCAAGCATCACATTAGCCCCGAGTATTTGACCTGTTCTGGGGTTTACGAAACTTGGTCCATAACCTGCAAATGGAGGGCGGGGGGATGACGTCCATCTGAGTACATTATAACGAATATCATTGGCATCCCAGGTGGCTGTATCGGGTTGTATCTTAACCTGAATGGCATTCTTGAAACCTGCCTTTTCAAAGGCTAAATTCCATGCCAGGACACCTTGTCGGATCGGTTCCCGGAATTCTTCAGGTGTGGTATTCTCAATCCACCAAACGATGGGTTCTACCGGTTCAGACAACCGGGCATTGGGTTCTTTCTTTTGCAGATTCCAGCGATTGATCATGTCCCTGTAGGGGGTTGCGCTGAGGGAAGTCATGTCTTCTACCTGCTGGGTGAAATATCCAACCCTTGGATCTTCAAACCGGGGCTTATAATCATTATCGGGCATTTCCAGGAAACTGTGCTGAAGTTGTATGCCTACATTACGCGCATCGGTGACTTCGCTGCCTCCACTGGCGATCGGTGCTGGGTTATTATAGACATATTCTACCAGTACATCTGTATTTTTGGGAAAGCTTCGGATATCCAGATAACGGGTCCTGTCCTGGTCCAGTTTGCCCAGGGTAAAATACCTTCCTGATGAAACCGATGGATTGGGCGAAGGTTTAACCTGATCAAGGTCCTCATTCAGAAAGATTTCATCGGAACTGATCAGATATACGCCTTTATCTTTTTTATGGGCTTTTATCTTTTGGGAAACCATTACCGAAGGACTAATATTAGCGCTTGAAGCTCGGCTTATCGGGTTTTCATCATCAAAATAAAAGGAAGTATTTTCAGCAACAAATTCGATACGGTCAAAATATTTTCTGATCCTGAACACTTTATTTTCCGAAAAACGTCCCCTGAAATGGCCTGCGTCAACAACTCCATCGGCAATCTGGCTAAAATAAATATATTCTTTATCGATCTGGCCTTCCCTAATCTCAAGGTGGGTTTTACCGCTAAGTGTATCCTGATAAACGGTAAACAGGCCTTCAAAAGCTTTGCTGTTTTTCAAAGCTTGACTGTAAGCTGCTGGACCTGAATTGGATGATGATTTACTGGTTCCTTTTATCGGATTCAGGCTCATGCATCCATTAACCAGAAAAACTAAGGAAAGTATTGTAAAAAACAGGGGTTTAATTGTATTGATCATGATCAAGTCTTAAAATAAGCGAATAACCCGATGAGGTCGGGAGGGTAGTAAGGTAAACTTAATATTATATATTTCTAGTATAAGTAAATCCTTAAATCCTGAAGAAAAAGCAGTTTTATTTGTTTGTTATGTTATTGACAACTGATATATTAGATATAATTGTTAGGAGTCTCTAATACTTTTTGTGTTAAAGACAACTATAAGGACTGTATATATTACTAGCCAATATTAACCAAGACAAAAAAAAGTGTCTATTGAAAATAGTGATACGAAAAATATAAGCCGCATAGATCAGCCATCTAAAAACACTTATGGATGGTTTGTAAGAATACGCCGTGATGGCAATAAGGTGAGTAAGTTTTTTAGTGATGGCAAGTATGGTGGGCGTGAACAAGCTATTGAGAAAGCCCGGGAATTTCGGAATGATAACCTGGAAAAATGGGAAAAGTTTGCTAAAAACTATGACAGATCAATGCATATCGGCAAAAAGAGTAATATCGGATATCCCGGTATCAGCTACTGCATGAAAACCAAAAATCGCAATGGTGAAGAATATAAGGAACACGTTTTTCAGGTATCCTTTTCTCCTGAAAAAGGACTTCATAAGAACAAATCATTCTATATTCCCAAAGCTAAGAACAAGCTTGAGTTCCGGAAAAATTATGATGCAAAACTAAAAGAAGCGATACGGTTCAGAGACCTGGAAATGCTAAAAATATTTGGAGCTCGCTATGTTAACTATAAGAGAAAGCGGGAAAGGAACGGAGTTTAAGTTGTAATGGAGTTGATTTTATTATTCACAGGGTTATTAATAGGCTCTGCAGCCTCCTGGCTTGTTAAAACCTATCTGGTTAAAAGTCAGGGGGGCTTAACCCCTTCAGAAGCCGAAACTTTCATAAAAGAACTAAATGATCTTAAAACGGGAAACAGCCGTTTTGAAGAACGTCAGGTTCTGTTAAATACAACCCTCGAGAAAACAGAAACTAGTTTGTATGGCCTCCAGACAGAGCACACCGGCCTGCTGCAACAACATGCCACCTTAAAGGCCGATTATCGTAACTTGTCGGAAAAGCTTGCTACCCAAAAGGAAGAATTAAATAATCTCCAGCAGAAGTTTACACTGGAATTCAAGAATTTAGCCAATCAGATACTTGATGAAAAGAGCAAAAAGTTCACTGATCAGAACAAGATCAATCTGGATCAGATATTGCAGCCGTTAGGTGAGAAAATAAAGGTTTTCCAAAAGACCGTTGAAGACACACATATAACCGATGTGCGCGAACGCAGCTCATTACAGGAACAGATTAAAGGCCTGACATTGCTAAATCAGAAGATGAGCCTGGAAGCCAATAACCTGGTTAATGCTCTTAAAGGCCAGGCGAAAACCCAGGGCAACTGGGGTGAGATGATCCTGGAACGTATTCTTGAGAAATCAGGCTTACAGAAAGACCGTGAATACATTGTTCAGGAAAGCTTTAAAGATGAAAATGGCCGGACGCGTTTCCCTGATGTTATTATTAACCTGCCTGACCAGAAAAACCTTATTGTAGATTCTAAGGTATCACTGATTGCTTACGAACGATATTCATCGGCTGAGGATGATGCCATTCAAGTAATAGCGTGTAAAGAACACGTTCAGTCCGTCAGAAACCACGTAAAGCAACTCGGCGATAAAAATTATCAGGATCTGTATGAGATAAACAGTCCCAATTTTGTATTGTTATTTATACCCATTGAGCCTGCATTCGGATTGGCCATACAACATGATCCGCAATTGTATCAGGATGCATTTGATAAGAATATCGTTCTGGTAAGTCCCACAACATTGCTGGCCACACTTGCAACCATAAAAAGTGTATGGAAGCAGGAATACCAGAACAGAAACGCCGCCGAAATTGCCCGGCAAAGTGGTAACTTGCTCAATAAATTTGTTGGTTTTGTTGAAGACCTTGAAAAAGTGGGCGACCGGCTTAATCAGACTCGAACCACCTATGATGATGCCATGAATAAACTGAAAACAGGCAGGGGTAACCTGATCAGAAGCACTGAAAAAATTCGGGAGTTAGGAGTCAAGACCAATAAAAAGCTTTCAGTCGAATTGGTTACCAATGGTATCGAAAATGGTGAAATAGAAAATGATGATTAAGTTCAGCCTGAGTTAATCAATTTTAACTGAACTTCCTCCCCTGGCTATCCGTTATTGCATAAAGTAAACTAAGCTTTATAGCCATGACTATATTTATTGCAATTTTACTCTTAGGCTTTATTGTCTGCATGATATTGCTGGCCGGTGTGATGGCTGATATAAGCAAAAAACGTAAAAGCCAAAATGCAAAGGACAGAACGGACAGTGAAGAGAGCGCAAATATAAAAAGGCTTGATTGAATGTAACCCTTCGTCACTAATTTTCAGATTGCAACAAATGCTGAGTTATTAATGGATTTTAACCACATTACCCTTGATTATATCCGTTAGCCTTTTGATGCATATGAAGAAGCCTCGAAAATACTTATCCATACCAAAAAACCATTAGTCATGACCGTATTTTTATATTTCATAATTGCCATAGGTTTAATCATCATTCTTTTTATGGCTTTTGG
>JBBDQY010000095.1:0-66059 GCA_040905745.1 Balneolales bacterium | reverse complement strand
TTTTATATTTCATAATTGCCATAGGTTTAATCATCATTCTTTTTATGGCTTTTGGCGTTTTTACAAAAACGGATACTGAAAAAAAGGATACCGCTCAACGGACTATACCCCTGGATGAACAGCAGCATGAATTCAAAAGCAGTCCCTTCAGAAAAAAAGGGACTCAGGAGTAAGCTAATCTCCCCCTTTTATTGGTTCTTCAAAACGGATCTGTTGTTTGGGACAAATTGGATAATAATCAGATTTTATGGTCTGATCATGATAAAATGACCTATTTGTAACCCAATAAAATCCTAAGTTCTAGGAAACAACTTCGCAATGACATTGTTATATTGTAGGTCTTCAGATCGATTACAAATTTTGAATACCAATTATCCCATGGACAAACCAGAAGTCAGCCTGAGCGAACAGGCTAATATTCGCCTGGAAAAGCTCAACGAGTTAAAAAAACTCAATGTTAATCCTTATCCGTACAGTTTTGAAGTAACCCATTACAGTACGCAAATATTGGAAACACAACAGCTAATCAGAACGGAGGATGTAGAAACCGAACGTGTACAGATCGCCGGACGTGTCATGACTCGGCGGATTATGGGTAAAGCCTCTTTTTTTAACCTTCAGGATCAGCATGGCACCATACAGGTTTATATACGCCGGGACGATGTCGGCGTGGAGAACTACAATACGATTTTCAAAAAACTGGTTGATATTGGTGATATCGTAGGGATAAAGGGATTTGTGTTCCGGACGAAAATGGGGGAGATCACCGTCCATGCTGAACAGTTTGAGTTATTGAGCAAGTCGGTTCAACCTATGCCTGTTGCCAAAGAAGTAACCGATGAACAAGGTGAGAAAGTTACCTATGATGCATTCTCCGATAAAGAACAGCGATATCGTCATCGTTATGTTGATCTTATGGTGAACCCGGAAGTGCGCGATGTGTTCAGAAAACGCTCCAAAATGGTTCAGCTTATCAGGAACTATATGCAGGATAAAGATTACCTGGAGGTTGAAACTCCAATATTGCAGCCAATTTACGGAGGAGCGGCAGCAAAACCTTTTACTACCCATCATAATGCTTTAGACATGAAGCTGTTCCTTCGTGTGGCCAATGAACTTTATCTGAAAAGGCTTATTGTAGGCGGGTTTGACGGAGTGTTTGAATTTGCTAAAGATTTCCGGAATGAAGGTATGAGCCGCTTTCACAACCCTGAATTTACTCAGGTTGAGATGTACGTGGCCTATAAAGACTATAACTGGATGATGGATTTTGTGGAAAGTCTTTTGGAGCATGTGGCCCGGGAATTACATGGCACTACTAAACTGCAGGTTGGGGAGCATTATATCGATTTTAAGAAACCCTGGCCAAGAATACCTATGCTGGAGGCTATTGAAAAAGAAACAGGAATAAACCTGGATGGCATGGATCTTAAAGCCATGCAGGATGCCGCCCGGAGTCTTAACGTTGGTATAGATGCAACCATGGGCATTGGTAAACTGATTGATGAGATTTTCGGCGATTATGTTGAAGGCAAACTCATTCAGCCAACATTCATCACCGATTACCCTGTGGAAATGAGTCCGCTTGCCAAAAAGCACCGGACTAAACCCGGGCTGGTCGAGCGTTTTGAATTAATTTGCAATGGAAAGGAAATTTGCAACGCATTCAGTGAACTTAATGATCCCGTTGATCAGCGAAAAAGGTTCGAAGAACAAGCTCAGCTACGCGCCGGTGGTGATGAAGAAGCCATGGCCCTGGATGAAGATTTCTTACGCGCAATTGAACATGGTATGCCTCCTACAGCCGGTCTGGGTATTGGTATCGATCGTCTTGCTATGATCATGACCAATCAGGAATCTATCCGTGATGTGATCTTTTTCCCTCATATGCGGCCGGATTAAGTTCCAAAATGCGATCATTGTATTCCGACTTAAAAAGTATATGTTTCGTACTTCATTTAACCTTTATGGTTTAAAATCCAAAGCTTTTGAAATTTGAATGGTTCTTAGCCCTGAGATATTTCCGGGGCGGCCGAAAAGACTCTTCCTTTTTATCTTTTATCAAGGTGATGGCAATCACCGGTGTGGCCATCGGTGTAGCCGGATTATTAATCGCCCTGTCGATTGTGCATGGTTTTAAATCCGTGATCCAGGAAAAGATACTTGGCTTTGGAAATCATATCACGGTAATGACCTACACCGAAAGACCTTTATATCGGGCTGACACGGTAATGACTATGTTAGCCGATGTGCCGGGAATAGCTGACATCCAGCAAGCGGTCTATGGGCAGGCAATGATTCAAACCAGAGATTATGTGGAAGGGAGCTTTGTTAAAGGAGTAAGCCCGGAAGGGGATCTGTCTGATATACGGCACTATGTGAACAGGGGCCGATATAGCTTTGAAGAAAATGAAAACAGACTACCCGGTGTGGTAATTGGAAGCCGCCTAGCACGCAATTTAAACGCTGATATTGGGAGTGTACTGACCAGCTATACTATTAGAGGCATACCCAGTCCCGTCAATATGCCTGAGATCATCCAGTTTCATATTGCAGGGATCTATCAGACAGGCGTAGATATGTTTGATGACCTGCTGGTGTTGATGGAAAGGGATTTTGCCCGGGCTCTTTTTGATATTCCACCACCCCAGGCCAGTCAAATTGATATAAGAGTAGATAATCTGGATCAGATCAATGAAGTCAATACAAACATTCGTGATGTGCTTCCTTTTCCTTATTACACGGAAACTATTTATCAGCAGTACAGCAGCATCTTTGCCTGGATTAACCTTCAGGAACAAACCATTCCGTTTGTAATTGCCGTAATGATTATAGTAGCTGCCTTTAATCTGATCGGTACCGTCTTAATGATGGTATTAGAACGCACCAAAGACATTGGAATACTGAAAACTATGGGCGCCAGTGATAAGAAAATCCGATCCATATTTCTAATAGAAGGATTAATAGTGGGGTTAACGGGTTTGATTGCCGGGATTGGCCTCTCCCTGATATTCTATTGGTTGCAGGCGACCTGGCAAATCATACCCTTGCCCGAAGAGACCTATTATATGTCTTCTGCTCCGGTCGAGCCTCAGCTGTTTGATTTTATTATTGTGTCTGCTGTAACTATAACACTTTGTGGATTAGCTTCATGGATCCCGGCTCGTGTGGCAGCAAAGATGAATCCTCTTTCCGTAATCTCATACGGACGATAGATTGCATTAATCATGTGGCAGATATTTAGTCTCAATAAATATGATTTACTGATAAGTTTTAACGGAACTGATCTTTCCTGTTGAAATGTGTTCCTTGATTTCATCCAGTAAGAAAGCATGTACATTTTTATTCCCGGCAACGTAACGCTGACCGAACAGCCAGTCAGGACCGTTTTCCCAATCAGAGACCACACCGCCGGCTTCCTGTATGATGAGGCTGCCTGCAGCAATGTCCCAAGCAGACAATCCATATTCATAGAAACCTTGGCCACGCCCTGCTGCGATACAGCATAAATCATAGGCCGCACTACCCGGACGTCTCACACCATGCGTATTTTGTATCAGGCTTTTGAACAGGTCAAGGTAATCATCCAGCAGGTCAAGGTCCTTATATGGAAATCCTGTAAGAATAAGTGCTTTTTTTGGATCTGATTCCTGGGAAACTCGTATTGGTTTGCCATTCAGGAAGGCTCCTTTTCCCTTTTCGGCTGTGAATATTTCGTTCCTGTTTACCTCGAGCACAATAGCTGCCTTTGCTTCCTTATTTTCCCAGAAGCCAATGGATACACAGTAAATGGGGAAATCATGGGCAAAATTGGTGGTCCCGTCAATAGGATCAATAATCCATGTGCGGTCGTTTGTTAATATCGCATCAGATGCAGATTCCTCCGCGAGAAAATGGTCTTCTGGGAAACGTTCAGAGATTATCCGGATGATTTCTTTTTCGGAAGCAAGATCTGCATCGGTTACCAAATCGTTTTTGCCTTTAAGTTCAATGTTCAGTTTATGACTATTAGCGGAGAATTTGCGAATAATTTGCGCCGCGGATTCTGCCGCCAGGGTAGCTGTTTCCAGTTCATTGCTCATATTAGTTTATTTCCTTTTCCTTGCTTCAAGTTCTTGTTTCCGTTCGATGATTTCAATTTCAGCCTCAGAATATGCTTTATTAGGAGGAGTATTAGAAAGTTTATTCCGGTTTTGCGCGATAGTTTGTATATGTTTGTTCAATCGGATTTTATCATCGCCCTCAGCCTGATCATATTCTTCTCTGTATCTAGTGATCATATTATCAAGAAACTGCAGCTGGATCAACTTGACAGCGCCGCGAGCTGTTTTAAAAGGAGCGGTATCCTGATTGAGGATTTTATCTCTTCTTTCATTTCCACGTTCACTTAGGGAAAAACGTTCCATTATAATTTCATTCAGCAGTTTATAGTAAGGATTCCCGGGGGATGAATATGCTTCTATACTGAAGTTTAACCCATCCTGGAACCTCTGTATAATATCCTTGAATAGGCCTTGCAGGCGTTTGTCTTCAAAATGGGCGTCATTGATCAATGAGCCAATGTATTCTACCATGGTTTCGCCGTGGACCAGCATCAGGCGAACAAGTTCTTTTTCATAACCCGGCATTCTGTCAGGCTCTATCTCTTTTGGGAGTTCAAGTTTTGATCTTGGGGCATGAGATAGGTTCTTTTCCTCGGGTTTTGTTGGCCTGTGCTCATTTTTTTCAGCTCTTTTTTTTGCTCGCTCTTCGGTTTCCTTTCTCTTCTCCATCGTAATTTCCAGCTGATCCAGCAGTTTTCTGTCACCTATTTTGGTTTCTTTGCTCAACTTTTGAAGAAAAGTTTCTCTTGCAACAACATCCGGGATGCAGGCGATACTTTCAAGCATCCTCGCGATGACTTTTGGTTTGGTAACAGCATCATCCCATTCACCCGTTTGAATGGCGGCTTGAACCATAAAGCTCAGGAAGTCAAGAGAATTTTCTTTTTTGTAGCCTAAAAACCCTTCTTTACCAAATTGCTTTACAAAAGAATCGGGATCCTCGCCATCGGGTAGCTTAAGCAGGCGGATGCCTAATCCTTCTGCCAGTGCGACATCAATACCCCGTGTCATGGCCATTTGTCCGGCTGTGTCAGAGTCATAAATCAGAAGCAGGGTTTCGGCATAGCGGATTAAAAGGCGCATCTGTAATGTAGTAAGAGCGGTGCCACTTGTTGCGATCACGTTTTTAACTCCTGATTGATGCATGGTGATCACATCGGTGTAACCCTCTACCAGAATGGCTTCTTTATCTTTTCTGATCTCATTCCTGGCCGCATGAATGCCATACAGAACCTCGCTTTTGTTATAAACTTCGGTCTGAGGGGAATTAATGTATTTGGGTGCTTTTTTTGATGCTTTTAGAATCCGCCCTCCGAATGCGATCACCTTACCCGAGGGGTTGAAAATGGGAAACATCAACCTACCTCTGAAGGTATCATAACTGCGAATTCCGTTTCCGTCTGTTTTAAGTAATCCTGCTTTGTGCAGATATTCTTCACTGATAGAAGCATTTTCAGCAGCTGTTTTGAGATCATTTCCATTTTCTGGTGAATATCCGAGACCAAACTGCTTAATGGTTTCCCGGGTATAGCCGCGCTTTACAAGATAAGTCCGGGCAGATCTGGCTTCATCGTGTTTAATAAGTGTGTGATAGAAGAATCTACCCGCAAATCGTAAGGCATGATAGATCCCTTCCTTTTCGGTATGAGAGGGATCTACTATTTGAGAGTTTTCTTCCGGAAGCAATACGTTATAACGGTCACCCAGCTGCCTTATAGCTTCCGTAAAGCCAATGCCTTCTATCTTCATCACAAAGTTAAAAACATCGCCGCCCTCACCGCAGCCAAAACATTTATAGATACCCATGGTCGGAGTCACATGAAATGAGGGTGTTTTTTCATTATGGAAAGGGCACAGCCCGGTGAAACCACTTCCGGAACGTTTCAGCTTAACGTAATCGGAAACTACATCCACAATGTCGGCGGCATCACGAACTTCTTCTTTTTTCTCGTCGGGGATCATGGTCTATGATACGGGGAATTGATGATAAAAATAAGAATGAGAACCATAAAAAGGCCGCTTGAGCAGACATTAAGTGGTGAAAATTATGGCCATAAATTTAACCTGATAGGAATTTGCTGATCCAGATACTCTTTATGCATTGTTACTCACACTCAAGGTCGGTATATTTCCCGGGAAATTAATACCAAATAAAAAAATACAGAGGTTTTACGCATGAGCGTGCTTGTTGGAGACCAAACCAGATTAGTTGTTCAAGGGTTCACCGGAAAAGAAGGAAGTTTTCATGCTTCTCAGATGATTGAGTATGGAACGAACCTTATAGGTGGGGTTACACCCGGTAAAGGAGGGACAACTCACCTTGACCGGCCAGTTTTCAATACGGTAGCCGATGCCGTAAAAGAAGAAGGGGCCAATACTTCCGTAATTTTCGTTCCACCGCCATTTGCCGGTGATGCTATCGCAGAGGCTGCAATTTCGGGTATAAAAGTGATTGTATGTATCACTGAAGGTATTCCTGTAAAAGATATGATTGTGTCTTATGAAATAGTTAAGCGACATGGAGCTAATTTAATTGGTCCCAATTGTCCGGGTATCATCACACCGGGCCAGGCTAAAGTCGGCATTATGCCGGGTGGAATATTCTCACCCGGTAGCATAGGGCTGATCTCCCGATCAGGAACCCTCACTTATGAAGCTGTTGATCAGTTATCAAAAGCAGGCCTGGGACAAAGTACCGCCATTGGAATCGGTGGAGACCCGGTAATAGGTACCACTCATACGGATGCCGTGAAATTGTTTAATGAAGATCCTGAAACAGAAGCCATCGTATTAATTGGCGAAATTGGGGGAACAGCAGAAGAGGAGGCAGCTGAATATATAAAGAAATATGTCAGCAAGCCTGTGGTTGCCTTCATAGCAGGAAGAACCGCCCCTCCGGGCCGTCGTATGGGACATGCCGGCGCTATAGTTTCAGGAGGCAAGGGAACTGCCGATGAGAAAATGAAGGCTTTGAAGGAAGCAGGAATTACTGTCTGTGAAAATCCGGCTTTTATTGGTGAAGCTATGAAAGAACTTTTGGCAAAAAGTGTGTAACCAGAAAGCTTGCTGAATTGGACAAGTTAAATTAAGATAATTAAAACTTTGCCCTTTATCATTATTCAGGAAGTTATCCATTATAACGATAACGTGATGTATTACAAACTTAAAAAGAGGCTAACTTAACAAGCAACAATGATGTTATGATGTCGTTAAGAGGAGGAAGTTGTTTGCGATATAGGCGTATGCGAATGCGTTTTACACTTGTTTGTAATTGTATTTATAAAAAATTACTGTATCTTTAAAATCTATTAATATCCGGATTTTTCCCAAACGCAAACACTTAAACATACCACCAAGTCAAGTTAAAGCATAAACCCAATTATTTGTGGCAAAGAAAAAAAAGAAAGAACCCAAAAATCCAAGTCCTAGTGGAATTTCAACACGGGAATCACAGTCATTAGACCGCTATCTACAGGAGATTGGAAAAGTAAGTCTGATCACCCCGGAAGAAGAAGTTACCCTGGCCAAAGAAATCCAGGCGGGTAACCAGCAAGCTCTTGAAAAACTTACTCAAGCCAACCTTCGCTTCGTTGTTTCTGTGGCTAAACAGTATCAAAACCAAGGGTTATCATTGGGCGATCTGATCAATGAAGGGAATCTGGGGCTGATCAAAGCAGCCAAGCGTTTTGATGAAACCCGTGGATTTAAGTTCATATCATATGCCGTATGGTGGATTCGTCAGTCGATCCTGCAAGCCTTGGCTGAACAAAGCCGGATTGTACGACTCCCGCTGAACCGTGTGGGAGCGCTTAATAAAATTGGTAAAGAACTTTCCAAGCTTGAACAAGAGTATGAACGCATCCCTTCAGCCGCAGAATTGGCTGAGAGCCTGGAAATGACGGTAACCGAAGTTTCGGATACACTTAAGATTTCAGGTCGTCATCTATCCGTTGATGCCCCATTTGCTCAGGGAGAAGACAATCGTCTTCTTGACGTACTGGAAAACGAAGAAACGCCTAATCCTGATAACGACCTGATGGGTGAATCACTCAAGGTTGAAATTGAAAGGGCCCTCTCAAAACTGACAACCCGGGAAGCAGAGGTTATACGACTTTATTTTGGGATAGGCCGAGAACATTCACTTACCCTGGAAGAAATTGGAGAACGCTTTGATCTTACCCGTGAGCGTGTTCGTCAAATCAAGGAAAAAGCCTTGCGTAAGCTCCGACATCATAACAGAAGCCTGGCATTACGCGCTTATTTAGGGTAAAAAAATGGAAAGGGATTTGGAGATAAAATTATTTTATTTCCTATTCTTCCTTTACCTAATTACCTAACCATTAAATATTGTAAAAGCTTAATTAGTAACTTCTTTAATATTAAGCAATTACAATCTAAAGGCTGTGATGCAATTAAGTTTCATGTAAAATCGGTTATTTCCCCTTGACCCTGTCTTGGCGAATATATAAACTATATGAAACTAGTATAGGCTAAGAACGTATACTTTGTTTGTTAGACAAACGTTTAAATAGCAAGGTGACAGTTTATCTTAGGCTGAAAGGAACCAATTATGAAAAAATTTAATTCAATACCAGCGCTTCTTATTCTTGCTTTGATCGTATCCGGTTGTTATACCCAGCTCAAGGTGGTAGAGCAGGCACCACGGCCTCAGTATCAGACAGAAAACCTTGAGGATCAAGAGGTATATGATTTAGGTTATCAGGATGGCTATGAAGAGGGTTTCTTCTACCGTGACTACCGTCGTTCAGCCTGGCCTTCTAATTTTGGCTATATGTACAGCCCGGGATATCACTATCCGTCTACCCGTTTTAGTTTTGGTATGAGTTTCGGGTATGGGGGCTTCTATGATCCTTACTATGGCTATGATCCTTTCTATTCATTCTACGATCCATTTTATCACCCATATCACTATCAGTACGGTTTCCATCGTCCTACATGGAGACATTATGGCTACGGTAATAACTTCTTTGCTTATAATTACTACTATTACGATAGTCAGCCGCGTGCTGTTAGATCTACACGTTCCAGTGGTGTTCAAAGAACCACTCATTCCGCAGTTGCAACCCGCAGTACCGTCTCCAGGTCTGGTAATACACAGGCAACAAGGTCAGGGATCAACCGTACGACAACCCCGCCAAGATCGCGGTCTGGTAGTGCTGCTGTACAATCACGGGGTTCCAGTAGCGGAAGCGGTTCAACTGTAGTTCGCTCGAGAGGTTCCAGCGGTTCATCAGGCACTACCGTTCGCTCAAGAGGCTCCAGCGGTTCATCAGGGGCGACTCAATCGAGAGGAACCAGTGGATCGAGTGCAACGCAATCACGTGGCAGTAGTTCAGGAAGCAGTACAGCGCCAAGCCGTGGATCTTCGTCAGGCTCAACTCCTGCAAGATCCCGGAACAGTAACTCAGTAAGTGAAACGGGATCAGGTTCAACTTATGTTGCCCCTTCAAGGTCAACACCAACTTCCAGGACAACTATACAGAGACGTTCCTCAAGAAGTGGCCAGGTAAATACTCCTTCAAGGTCAACTGTTAATCGTTCTAGTGGAACAACTACGCGAACAGCCCCTACCAGAACACCTAGCCGTAGCTCGAGTGTGAGCAATCGTTCAAGGAGCAGCAATAGCTCGCCACAAGTTAGCAGATCAAGTAGCAGATCAAGCAGTAGCAGTTCCGGTTCTACTCAAAGAAGTACCAGATCACGTTCAAATTAAAATCTTAAGGCCGGTTATAGACCGGCCTTTTTTTGTTTATACCGTTTAATAGCCATTATTATTTAAAAATCATGAAGAAGCTGTGTCTTGCTATTATTTTACTTATCACTCTGATCACCACCATCCCTTTTCAAGAAATCAAAGCACAGTACCGCATCGATGCTCTACGCTATACATTTGAACTTCCCGGCCAGGATGCCGCGAATATGGGTATGGGTGGCGCCTCTGTAGCCTTAGGCCAGGATTTTGGTTCTTTTGTTTTGAATCCGGCAACGGCGGCTATGGGTAGCAGACCCTCCTATTTCTCCTTTGGATTAGGCACCAGAGATATCAGGGAAGAAGATTCTTATATAAACCAAACTATGGAGTTCTCCGACACCCAAACGGGAATCACTAATTTTGGTATGGTCTTTCAGGCACCCACCGAGAGGGGTGCGCTTTCTTTCGGTTTAGGATACAGCCAAACGGCCGATTTTAACCGTGCATTAAATATCAATGATTTTAATGATTTAACTACAATAACTGATTGGTTTCTCGAAGCCGGGGATGATTTTTTTGAACCTGCCTTCAATGCTATTGCAATTGATACTTTTACTGAAAATGGAGAGGAATTCATTGGATCCAGCTGGAGACCACCTTTTTCCTCGCAATATGTTGGGGTAGACCAGTATGCTGAAATGACCGAAAGGGGACAAATGGGTGAATACACTTTGTTTGCCAGTACGGAGTTTATCGAGAATTTCTTTGTAGGATTAAGCCTCAACCTTACAGCAGGGTCTTATTCCTATCGGAGAACATTTATCGAAGAACAGCCTGATATTCAGAACGATTATGATGTTATATCCATCTTCACCGATGAAGAAATAAATGCTTCAATAGGCGGTGTACATGCGCGAATCGGTGGGGTCTATAAATTTCTACCCTGGTTTAATGTGGGTGTATCCTATACAACTCCCTCTAAATTGAAGATTTCTGAAGATTTCTCAAATTTGATCAATACAACTTTTGTGCCTGGAACATTTGGAGATGGTGACGTTTGGGAAGATGAATATTCCGGTGCTTTTGATTACACCGTTTCCAGGCCTGCCCGATTTTCAATAGGTGCCGCTGTGGATGATTTGGGAGGGCTAAGTGCAACCGTTTCAGCGGAAAGAGTTGACTATTCTAACATCAACCTTGGTTTTGATGGTGAGCGTCTGCTTGAACGTAATGAAAATATGCTGATCCGTGAAGAATATGAAGAGGTGATCAATTTAAGGACAGGGTTGTCATATACCATGGATGTGGTCACATTACGAGCTGGTTATGCGCTGGTACCTTCCGCTCGAAAAGATTTTTCAAAAGCTGACCGCCAATATTATAGCGGAGGTGTCGGGTTTGGCTTAGCAGAAGGGCTTACTTTAGATTTCTCCCTTCAAATGGGTCGCTGGGAGGATGAGAATATTCTGTATACCTTTACCAACAATGATCGGTTAGAAGGTGAGTTTGTAGACGAACAGGTAACCCGCTTCCATGGCATCATTGGCTTAAGATTTGCCTTTTAAAAAGGATTACCCAATTTCATCAGGTATTTCCTTTTTTGGATTAATACCTAGAACTGCCGTTTCAACGTGACGGGCAACATTAGAGGTTGTGCTTCCCATTCGCAGGTATTCCAATCCTGTACGCCCAACCGTAGACATCACTATAAGGTTATAATGTTTTTTCGAATTAAGTTCGGAGATAGCTTCATGAGGGGATTTATCTGACACCACCGTCATCGAATAAACACGATCTTTTATATCCTTGAAATGAACATCAACCATCTTATTAAGATCTTTATTACGTTGATCGGCTGTCATATCTGCAGAATGATCATCTAAATTTTCCCGGCTCAGGATATGGACCAAATCAATTTTACCACCTGAACCTTTCGCGATTTCCAAGGCTACAGGAAAAGCCTTCGTGGAATTTTCTGAGAAATCGGTTGTGACCAGTATAGATTCTATGCTGTCAAGCCTGGAATGCTCTTCGATTACCAGTACCGGTTTGTGACATATTCTCAATACTTTATCCGTCACCGATCCCATAAAGAATCGGGAGAAGCCGGTTCTACCGTGGGTGCCTAATACCACCATATCAAAATCCTTGGCAGCATGACAAATGGCTTGTGCAGGATTACCAACGTCGATTAAAGGATCATCCAGATGAATTTCTTCGACATGATTTGCTGCTGTTTCCTTCAATCGGTCAAGCAAAACTTTTTCAACCTCGGAAAAGTTATCCTGGGCGCTAAAGCCAGTGCCCATATAATAAAATCCATCCAAATCGGTGATGGGAATATAGGCATGGAAAGGCGTTATCTTTCCGCCAAAGATACTGATAAAGGTTCGTGCAGCATTAAGGGCCTGGTTGCCCAGATCGGAAAAATCAAGAGGTACCAGAATCTTTAAGTCTTTCATATTCAGGCTGGTTAGTAATTGGTTATATGCAATATATAATTATTTGCAGAAAAGGAAAGAGAGATTTATATGTTATGCAGTCTGTTCAACTTATAAATTCTAAACCAAGTTGTGACCTGACAGAAAAAGTACCTTTTTAATGTGGGTGTGCTGAGAGGAGAGGAGAGAGAGGTTGGTTACCATCGTTGAGTGGAATAGCCATGAAGGGTTAGAGCCACTTTGACGGATAGATTAATTATTAGATAAAAGATCGAAGTTAAACAGAAGTGCTCTTTTTAAAAATAGTATGCATCACTTTTAAAGCGACATCCATTTTTGAACCAGAGATTTGATATTCATGAACTTCTGATATAAGCAATACTGTATTCTGATCGCTCATAAAGGCACTTTCCATTTCATCGATGGAATTGGCAACTATCCAGTCAAGCTTTTTCTTCTTAAATTTGAGGAGGGCGTTCTCTCTGATTTTTTCGGTTTCCATGGCGAAACCAATTAAAATTTGGCCTGTTTTTTTATGCTTACCCAACCATTCTAGGATATCGGGTGTAATGTCTAAATCAAAAGTTTCATCAGCCTGATCTTTTTTAACTTTCTGAGAATGAAACCTACGTGGACGAAAATCAGAGACAGCAGCGGCCATGACTATAACATCAGCATCTTTATGATCCTTCACAAGATTGAACAGATCATCCGTACTGACAAATTTCTTTATAGTAACACCAGGTAGTTCCGGCAGGGAAACCGGCCCCTGCAGCAGGGTTACCTCGGCACCCAGTTCCTTAGCAGCCTTGGCCATTGCATATCCCATCTTGCCAGAACTTGGGTTGGACAGGAAACGTACAGGATCAATAAATTCCCGGGTAGGACCAGCCGTGACAAGAACTTTCCTGCCTGATAGGGGAAGATCATTAGATAGATTGGGTAGAAGAAGCTCTTCAACCTTAGCCAGTATTTTATGAGTTTCAGGTAAACGACCCACGTCATTTATTCCACTGGCCAGATATCCTGATTCCGGATCGAGGATGTGGTAACCTAAAATGACTGCCTTCTCAAGATTTTGCTGAGTTACAGGAGCCTGATACATACCGCCATCCATGGTGGGGCAGATCAGTACCGGGCAACGTACTGACAAAGCGATGGCCGTCAGCATGGAATCAGAGAAACCATTCACGATTTTAGCCAGTGTATTTGCAGTGCATGGAGCGATTATAAATAAATCAGCCCATTCGCTCCATTGAATATGCCGCACCCAATTTTCACTGGCTCTAAAAGAATCTTCGGGGAAGACAGATACAGGCACTTCATGCCTTGATATCGCTGAAAAGGTGTCTAAACCAACGAAATGGGTTGCCGATGGAGTTAGGGTTACCCGTACATCCGCACCCGCTTTTTGCAGCTCACGCAACAGAAATACCGACTTATAAGCCGCTATGCCTCCCGTAACGCCAAGTATAATGCGTTTACCGGAGAGCATGACCTAAAGTCCTTCGGTCTGTGGCCTTTGATAGTGAGTCTTCCCGGCTTCGATTTCATCAACAGCTCGCTGAGTGGCATGCGGACGTCGTTCATATTCTTTAGAGACACGTTCCTGTTCTTCGTTGAACGTCATTTCGTCTTCTTCTTCGAAACCTTCGAAATACTTAAGCTTCTCGTCCAATTCCATCTTTTCACGGGCTGCGATTTGACGGGCACGTTTAGACATAATTACAATGGCTTCGTAAATATTGCCAGTGACTTCTTGGATCTTTTCTACGTTTGATGTTTTTAAAGGCAAAATTTTATCCTTGGGAGTATATGTGAATGTATTGTTCTACCAACTTTTTTAAATCCTTATAAGCCTGGTCAAAATCATCATTTACAATAATTTTGTCAAACTTGTGCTCCATTTGCAATTCTAACCTGGCGCGGTCTAGCCTCATTTTTAGGCTTTGTTCATTTTCAGTACCGCGCTTTTTTAGTCGTTTTTCAAGAACTTCAAGTGAAGGAGGTTTAATGAAAACGGTGAGACACTCGTTTTCGTATCTTTTCTTAACGTTTAAAGCTCCGTTTACTTCTATATCAAGCAAGGTAAAATAGCCAGAATTATGGTTATTCTCAACTTCTGAATATGGAGTGCCATAGCGAACCCCCCCGTAGATTTCTTCCCACTCCAAAAAACGGTCATTGTCAATGCCTTCCTGAAATTCCCGGGGGCTTATAAAATGGTAATCTATCCCGTCTTTTTCATCATCTCTCGGCTTACGGGTTGTAGCGGAAACGGAAAAAGCCAGATTAGGGAAGTCTTTGATTAGTCGTTGGGACAGACTTGTTTTCCCTGCACCGCTGGGGGCAACCAGTACAATTACCTTTCCTATAGATTTAATTTTATCAGGCAATGTTCTGAACTTGTTCCCTAATATTTTCAAGGCTTTCTTTCATGTTTACAACATGATATGAAATTTCAGAGCTATAAGCCTTCACGCCCATGGTATTTACTTCCCGATGCATTTCCTGAAGTAAGAAGTTTAGTTTTCGGCCATTTGAAGAAAGCTCTTCGATAGTCTCCACAAAAAACTTTAAGTGAGAATCCATCCTGACCAATTCTTCACTGATGTCCATTTTATCGACAAGAATGGCAATCTCCATTTCCAGACGTTCCATATCTACATTCTCACGGGAGACTAACTTTCTGATACGGTCATCAAGGTTCTGACGGGCTTCAGGTGCGCGTTGTTCCGCAAGTCCTTTAATAGCATTACAAGTTTCTCTGATCTGCTGCATCCGCTTATAAAGGTCGATTCCTAAAGCTTCACCTTCTTTACGGCGGGTTTCTTTAAGTTCCACGACTGCCAGAGCTAGGGCTTTTTTGACGATCTCATATAACTTGTGCTCTTCTTCATCACTTATTTCCCGGCTCACAAATATATCCCGGAATTGCAGCAAATGATCTATAGTAATTTCTCCTTGAACTCCTGCCTTGTCTTTAAGTTCGGTAAGCAGTTGAGAATAGTTTTTAAGTGCACGTGGGTCAATGGTGGTTCCAGTATAATCTTCATCCAGATAATCCAGTTGGATGTTTACGTTAACCTTTCCCCGCCCGATTTCATTTTGAATGAAGTTCTTGAAGTCTGACTCATAATTCTTTACGCCTTGTGGTAATCGGAAGGTGAATTCAAGAAACCGACTGTTTACCGATTTCATCTCTACTACAGCTCTGGTTCCGTCAGAAGCGTATTCGCCTGTACCAAAGCCGGTCATTGATTCTAGCATGTCTGGGATAGATATGTTTAAAGGGGGGTAAGATACAAAAGATTTATGTTGCAACGAGCTGCATTACCTTTTCAGCCAGTTTTTTTGCTTCATCTGCGGTCGGGGCTTCTGAATAAATGCGGATAATGGGTTCGGTGTTTGATTTCCTGAGATGAATCCAGCCCTCTGGCAAATCAATCTTCACACCATCAATAGTATTGGGATTATGTTCTGAAAAGGCAGATTGAATTTTATTTAATATAGATTCTGCATCAATGCCATCAAGCTGCATTTTTGTTTTGATGATGGTGTAATCTGGCAGACTATCCCGATATTCCGATGCCGTTTTTCCGGATTCAGAAAGGTGCTGAAGAATCATTCCGATCCCAATCATAGCATCTCTTCCAAAGTGTAAATCAGGACTAATTACACCACCATTTCCTTCGCCGCCGATTACTGCCCCGACCTTTTGCATCTCTTTAACAACATTTATTTCGCCCACTGCTGAACGATGACATATTACGCCGTGCCGGCTAGCAACATCATCCAACACGCGGGATGAGGATAAATTGGCAGCCACAGGACCCTTTTTCTTGCCCAATATAAAGTCTATGGCAGTGGCCAGAGTATATTCTTCACCCCATAGTCGTCCATTTTCATCAACAATAGCCAATCGATCAGCATCGGGATCGACGACAATCCCAATGTCGCATCCTTTTTCTTTTACAAGATCACAGATATCGGTCAGGTGTTCAGGCAATGGTTCCGGGTTGTGGGGAAAGAGCCCATTAGGTTCGCAATAGAGAGCTTCTACTTGCTCTACACCGATCTTATTAAGAAAATTGGGAATTATGTATGAACCTGCTCCATTTACAGCATCCACAGCGACTTTAAATCCACCTCGCTTTATTTTTTCTGTATCGATATACGGTAGATCAATGATAGCCTGCATATGATGCCCGGAAATGGTTTCATCATCTTGCACACTACCTATATGCCGGTAATCAACATAGGGTAACTCTGTAGATGAAGCAATTTCAATCACTGATTTCCCCTGGTCTGCATCCAGAAATTCACTCTTTTCGTTAAGAAGTTTCAAGGCATTCCATTCAGCCGGGTTATGACTGGCAGAAATGACGATGCCTCCGCTTGCTTTGTGTTTTAATACACCCATAGCCACGGTTGGGGTAGGAACAATGCCCAACGAAATAACATTACAGCCAACCGATTGTAAAGATGCTATCACTATTCGTTCACATAGTTCGCCAGTGACCCGGCTGTCACGGCCCACTACGATAGTACCCTTATTAGCCCAGATACCAAATGCTGCTGTGAATTGGGCCAGGTTTTGTGGGTTGAGATCTTTTCCAAATATACCCCGGATTCCGGAGATGGAAATCATTAAAGACATAGAATCTTTTTAAAAGTTAAAATTGTAGCTTCTTATTCAGAAAAATCATTTAACGAACCTTCCATTTCGACTCGGGGATATCAGTCTGTTTATTTTCAAAACGGGCAAGCACAAATAACAAGTCGGATAGACGGTTCAGATATATGACTGCATTTTGTGAAATGTCTTCTATTTCTGCGCAATTGATACATACCCGTTCAGCCCGTCTGCAAATGGTTCTAGCCAGGTGCAATGTAGCTCCACCGGTGGAACCAGCGGGTAATATGAAATAGTTAAGAGTTTCCAGCGCTTCCTGAAAGGTGTCAATTTGACTTTCAAGGTGTTTAATATGAGATTCGCTGATTCGTTCTATTTTTGTTTTACGTGAAGGTGGTGTAGCCAGATCAGCCCCCAGTACAAACAAATCATTTTGGATGTGTTCAAGTACAGCTTCATTTTCAATAGCAAGATCAAAACTTCGTGCCACACCAAGCGTAGAGTTTAATTCGTCTATTTGTCCGCAGGTTTCGATTCTGGTATTTGTTTTTGATACCCGCTGTCCTCCAAATAAGGAAGTCTCACCTGCGTCACCGGTTTTAGTATATATTTTCATAGGGCTCCTTACCAGTCACCTAGTGCATCGTTGAACATATTATCAGCAATTCTGTTTAAAGCTTCCAGGGCAGCATTGTCTTCACCTTCGGCAGGATCTACATTGGGGTCGTATTGAAAACTTCCGGAGAAGCTCTTATCCCATTCCGGCAATTCCTCGTTTATGTATCTAAACGAAGAACGGACGCTTATCTGAACTTGGTTGAGCTCAGCCCGCTCATCACCACCGACGGTATAAGGCCGGTTGGTGTAACCGGTAATCTGCCCATCAATAATTACATCAGCATCTTCAAGATTACCAGATAACTGCAGGCGACTCTGGTTGACAAACCTATTCACCAAGGCATCATTAAGCTGGTCGCTCAAATCTCCCATTCCACTTCCAGACTGATCTGAAAAGAAAGGGATGTAGATGGTTCTGACGTCAGATGGGATGGATATTCCTGTAAAACTATATTGAACACAATTTCCAAAAAGAAAAGCGAGTATGACTAAGGTTACAATACGGTGAATAACCATCATATTAATCGAGCTCATATTGGTCGAGTTTACGGTAAAGCGTACGTTCACTCATGCCAAGTACGTCGGCAGCTTTACGACGGCTTCCTTTATATTTAGACAAGGCTTTTTGGATGAGAAATTTTTCTGTTTCTTCAAGTGAGGGTAGTTCATCCTGATCAAAGAATTCCTGGAATTCATTGAGTTCATCCCTGCTTTGAGGGATATCTTTATATTTTGAGATATCTGTCGGCCAACCAATATTCTGGGTGTTATCATCTTGTTGGTCAGCGTCATGATTACGAGGTAAAGGGAGAGATTTCCCCATTCCGCCACTGGCGAAAGTGTTATAGATAAAGCTCCCGAACATTTTTTTTAGGTCACTTATTTCATTGCGCAATTCAACGAGAGCGCGATACATCAATTCCTGATCTTTATAACCCGAGCCATTATTATCGTTTTGTTCTGAACGTTCTTTAAAGGGTGGCTTTTCGCTCTGAAACAATATTGGCAGATTGTCAGGTGAACCTTGGTGCTGCCTGCCTTTAAGATATTTTTGAAGAACCTCAGCGGTGATATACTGAGATTTTTCCAAAACTACGAGTTGTTCGGCAACATTTTTTAATTCACGAATGTTCCCCGGCCAACGATATGATACCAATAATTTTCTGGCTTCGTCAGAAAAGCCCTGGAATACTGAATCGTATCTTGCTGCGAATTCGTTTACAAACTGTCGGAAGATTAAGATAATATCTTCTTGTCTTTCCCGCAGTGGAGGAATTTTGATATTAACGGTATCGAGACGGTAATATAAATCTTCCCTGAAGTCCCCGGATAGTACAGAGCTCCATAAATCACGATTACTGGCTGCAATAACTCTTACGTCTGCCGTACGGACCTGACTGGATCCAACGCGGAAGAATTCTCCGGTTTCCAAAACCCTGAGTAACTTAACCTGTACATTTTTGGGAGTATCAGCAATTTCATCAAGGAAAATAGTTCCTCCATCAGCTTTCTCAAAGTAACCTTTTCTGGATTCATGAGCTCCTGTGTAGGAGCCTTTTTCATGACCAAAAAGCTCGCTTTCAATAATGCCCTCAGGTATGGCGCCGCAGTTCACTATAACCAGATTGTTATCTTTTCTGTTGCTCAGGCTATGAATAGCATGTGCGGTCACATCTTTCCCGACACCACTTTCCCCCTGGAGTAAAATGGAAATATCTGTGGGTGCAACTTGCCGGATCTTATCGATTACCTGTTTAATGGCAGGAGATTCACCGGTAATTCCCAATGTATTATTTTTATGTGGTAAAGGGGTGTTCAAATATCCATCCAGTGTTTAACATATTACTTGTATAACGAGTTTAATGCAATTTATTAACCTAAACCCCCAAACTTATTTTATGATAAAGGCCTCAAACAGCAATGGCTTCCTGTGCAGACAGCGTTGTGGTTCGTAAAGCTTTACCAAAAAGGGTTGCTGAATTATGACCGTTGATCAGAACTTCAACATACTGTCCGGGCCGGTAATCTTTTTTGTCGAATATTACCATTTTGTTCGTGTCGGTTCGTCCACAGAGCTGATCATCAGAACGTTTACTTGTACCTTCTACCAATACGATATGTTTTTTGCCTATTTCTTTTTTATTGAGTAGCTCAGAGTACTTTCTGTATACCTTGATAACTTCTGAAAGACGTCTGTTTTTTACCTCATTGGGAACATCATCCTCAAACTTACGGTGTGCAAAAGTTCTTTCCCTTTCAGAATAGGCGAACATGTAGGCAAGGTCATATTTTACAGATTCCATCAAATCCAGTGTATCCTGATGCTGTTCCTCCGTTTCTCCACAGAACCCAGTAATAATGTCGGTGGACAGGGCAACGCCGGGGATCATGGTACGCATTTTATCGATAAGCTCCAGATAGAGTTCTCTTGTATAAGGACGTTTCATACGCTCAAGCACCTCGTTACTACCTGATTGTGCCGGAATGTGAATGTAATCACATACGTTATGCCGTTCACGAATAACATGCAGAAACTCATCAGGAAAATCTTTAGGATGAGAAGTTGAGAACCGAATTCGAATTTCAGGATCAACCATACTGCATTGGTACATCAGTTCTGCGAAAAGCGTACCGTTATCGTTATAAGAGTTGACGTTTTGACCTAACAGGGTCACTTCTTTGTATCCCTGGTCGCTCAGTATTTTCATTTCATCCAACACACTTTGAATAGGGCGGCTCCGCTCTCGACCACGGGTAAAAGGGACTACGCAAAAGGCGCACATATTATCACAACCCCGCATAACAGACACAAAGGCACTTACACCATTTCCGGTCGTTCTAACTGGTGCAATATCAGCATACGTTTCTTCAAGCGACAAGATTACGTTAACGGCGGTTCGGCCATCATCAACCTCGCTAAGTAGATTTGGCAGATCACGATAAGCATCCGGACCAACAACCAGATCAACCAACATTTCAGTTTCCATGAATTTCTCTCGAACTCGTTCGGCCATACATCCGAGTACGCCCACAGTCAGGTTGCCTTTGTTTTTCCTTTTCAGCGAGCGAAAATATTTAAGCCTGTCCCAAACTTTGCGTTCAGCGTTATCACGTATTGAGCAAGTATTGATAAAGATGATCTGTGCATCTTCAGGCTGATCGACAGATTTCATTCCCTGATCCATCAAGATCGAATTGACGATCTCTGAATCAGCAAAATTCATCTGGCAGCCATAGGTTTCTATATAAAAATTACGAGCTAACAAAAGAATAGATCTTTAGAATGGTTGTTTTTCCGAAAGATACAAAAAACCGGTTAATGACGAATTAGGAATGTGGAATTACGAATATTTTGACTCGTAATTGTGTCTTCAACTGATTATCCCTTAAGGGGCCATTTATCGGGGTTTTCTCTCCATTGGTTGAGTAAATCTAAATCGGATGCTTTAACATACCCATTTTTTTGGGCTACATCGATTAAAGTACTATAGTCGGTTAAACTGTAAACAGGAATGTTGAGCTTTTTAAATTTCTCAAGGGCAATGTCGAAACCATAGGTAAAAATGGTACAGATTTGATTCACCTTACCACCAATAAACAAGAGGGGCTCGACAACAGAGATTGCAGATGAACCTGTAGAAATCAGATCTTCAATGATCACGGTAGATTCGCCTTTTTTAACGCCACCTTCAATTTGATTACCCATGCCATAGGCTTTTGCTTTGGCACGAACGTAGGCCATAGGTTTATTCATTCGCTCTGCAACCCAGGCGGCATGAGGTATTCCAGCAGTAGCCGTACCAGTAATGATATCTACATCAGGAGCGGTTTTTTCGAAATGTTCGGTTAGTTTATCGGCAATTTTTTGCCTCAGGTCCGGGTAGAGAATGGTCAGACGGTTGTCACAGTAAATAGGTGAATTCCACCCTGATGACCATACAAATGGATTTTTTGGCCTTAGTACTACAGCGTTGATTTTAAGCAGAGCCAGTGCTAGTTCTTCGGAAAAATCTTTATCAATAATCATTTAAATATAATTTCTTCGCTTCAAGTTCTTCTTCATCCTGAAAAGCTTTAGCTGATCAATTATAAGCAGGTTCTGCCTATAAGCTAAGTAATATAAGAAATTTGAGGCAGAGAAATGCATATAAGCCTGCTATCAAATCATCAAATAATACTCCATGAGCTCCTTCAAGTCGCTGAATCCTGTAAATGCCTAATGGTTTTAGGATATCAAACAACCTGAACAAGAGGAATCCAGCTAGCAACAAGCCAGCATCTGAAGAGGTACCGGAAAAAGATATAAACAGAAAAACTGTGGTTTGCCCTGCAACTTCATCCGTCACCATTTGGGGAGCATCTTTTTTATGAATCTGTTCAAATTGAGAAGTAGTCATATACGTGATCAGGCAACTTGTTACGACTAATACAAGTAAACCCCAGAAACCGGTGTGAATAGATATAAAGTAGATTGGAATCAGGCTAAATAAACTTGCCCAGGTGCCCGGTGCTTTGGGCAGATAGCCAATATAGAAGAAGCTTCCAAAAAAGAGGCGCATATACGTATGGTTTTATTTAGTCGTAATGCGTTGAAATATTTTTTTATTCATCATGATGTATTCAACTCCTGTGTACAGAGTGATGATCATTACTCCATACAGCATAATACCAAGGATGCCGGAATCCAAAAAATATCGAGAAAATTCACCCACCATGATATCTGTTTTTGCAAAAACCCCGACCAATAAAACCAAGTATAGAAATCCCATTTGTACGGCAGTTTTTATTTTTGCAGAGCTGCTCGTATTCATCTTTAACCCTTTTCGCTCAGCAAATATCCTCATTAATGTTATGAAAATATCTCTTGTGAATATCAGGCCAATCACCCACCAGTGGAATTGATCAGGACTAATAAAAGGAAGGCAGATGAAACCGGAAAAAGTCAGAAATTTGTCGGCTAAAGGATCCAGAAAAATACCGGTTTTTGATTTGACACTGTATCGCCTGGCTATTAATCCGTCAAAATAATCCGTAACGGCAGCTACTGCAAATACAGCGATACTTAGTGCTGACCAGACTAATTCCGGTTGCAAATACATGAACACAAATAGAGGTGCAAGTATAATCCTGAAACTGCTTAATATATTGGGTACTGATTTCACGGGGGGAATATAAAGAAAATACCAACTATAAGAGGTCAAAGAATTCGAGATCAGGTAATGAACTTGCGAACCTTATAGATCTATTTACTTCGTTGTAATGTAATTTTCCATAACTTACACTTTAAAATTTCCTACTCATTATATTATGTTCGCACAAATCATTACCATTGGCAATGAATTATTGATCGGCGATACCATTAATACTAATGCCGCATGGATGGGCCGCATATTAACGGAGAACGGCATTAAATGTGAAAAAGTAATTACTATTGGAGATGAATCAGCCGGCATCATTGATACGCTAAGTCAGAGTTTGAAAGAGGCCGATATAACCATCATGACCGGTGGGTTAGGTCCAACTCATGATGACATTACTAAAAAATGTCTACTGGATCACTTTAAGGTAAATTTGATAAGGCATGAACAGACACTTGAATACCTGCAGAATATATTCAAAGAGCGTAATATTCCCTTTTTAAAATCTAATTTCATGCAGGCTGACATTCCAGAGAATTGTGAAGTGATGCCGAATATGGCAGGCACAGCCCCGGGGATGTGGTTTCCTGAACATAAGCTTGCCGTCTTGCCGGGAGTGCCCTCAGAGATGAAATATTTGATGAAAAATGAGGTTATACCTCGCATTAAAGAAATTTTTCCACAAGTTTCTGGAAGTTATACCCGTTTTTTTCAATTGGTTGGAATAGGAGAAAGTACACTGAATGATATAAGTATTGATGAGGCTTCAGCATATCTGAATGATAAAGTGTCACTAGCCTTTCTTCCTCATATTTCAGGTATTACACTTCGTATTAACAGTTTAGCGGATACTCAGAAACAGGCTGAAAAACAGGTTATGGATCTGGAGGATTATATCCGCCAAAAAGCGGGTGAGTTCATCTATTCAGATGAAAAAAACGTAGAGCTGAATCAGGTAGTTGGCAAGTTACTTACTGATAAAAAATTAACTCTGGCAACTGCCGAGAGTTGCACAGGTGGGTTTGTCGCTAGTTATATAACTGATGTTCCAGGGTCGGGTTCATACTTTAAAGGTGGTATGACCACTTATTCCAATGATTTAAAGATAAAATTGCTGAATGTCCCTGAAAGTACTTTGAATGAATTTGGTGCCGTAAGTAAGCCGGTAGCACTTCGAATGGCAAAATCGACCGCAAAATACCTTGGAAGTGATATTGGCGTTTCGACTACTGGGATTGCAGGTCCGGGTGGAGGAACACCAGATAAACCGGTCGGTACAGTTTGGATAGGGTACTGGTCTAAAAAGAATCATTTTGCCGTCAAGCTCCATCTTCACCGAAGTCGTATGCAAAATAAAGAAAGAACAACCGTGATAACACTCGATCTCATTCGCCGTCAATTAAATGGAATAAAAAATCTGCCCTACGGGTTGCAAGCAGAATATCCGTAATTCGGCAGACAAAAATGCTATGCAGCGTTACCTCATATTATTAATAATTTTGTTTGGATCTATCTGTGTATATCCAGCCCAGGCTCAGGACCAGGGAGTTTTTGATCCCACAGAAGAAGACGATGAGCAGGATGGAGACTCAGGATTAGATGAGGTTTTAGAAGAAGAAGTAGTGATATCGCCAGTGGCCCCCATCAAATTTTCAGCCTTTTCTTCCTACCAAATATCTACGACCGATAGTCTGCTTAGATGGGAACTTTGGTCAAATCCTGCTGAATGGCGACATTATACTGCCGGAAATATCACCTACAGGTTAGGAGGGTTTGGTCGGAATGACGGAATGATTTTAAATGGCCATGAACAGCGGCACCAAAAAGTATATCATGAGGGAATTCTGTTCAACGACAGAGTGACTGGCAGTATGAATACTAATCGCATGCCTCATCACCGTTTTGCACGTGTCTTTGAGCGGAGCCAATCCATCAATCACGAAACGAACTACCGAAATAGGCGGTATTATCTAACCCGGCCTCTCACCATGATAAATTATGATCAGGGAGAAGCTAATTACCGAAGTACTGAAGGCTTATTGAGTCGCAATATTGGTAGAAATACGAATGTGGAATTAACCTATTGGGGAAAAAATGACGATGGTCTTTATTTGAACAATGGTTTTGATGGCAGAAAGGCAAGTGGAAGTGTATTTCATCACATTAATGACCTGTTTATTGCGGAGGCCACATTATTGTATAATGGCCTTCAGCTTGAGGAGCCCCATGGTTATCAGGTGTTTGATATGAATCAATTTGCTTTCCAACGATTTAATGTTTCCCCCGTGGAATCACAAGCAAGATCATCTACAAGAAATACTTTGCTGAACGCTTCCGTTTGGTATCGACCTGATGAAGATTCTGCTGTTAACTCTCAGTTCTCAGCCTATAAAAATAGTTATCGCCGATTTTATTTTGGCAGTTCTGATTCTACCTTTTACAGGGTCTCCACCAAAGGATTGCTTGGAAGGCACTGGTTTAAGGAAGGGCCATTATCACTTCAGTTGTCCCTCAATGCAGATTATTCGGGAATTGATGAGGATTCAAATCGGTCCCTCGAGATTGAGAACTGGTTTACTTATAGCGGTCGTGCCAATGGTGATTTCTCTATAACTCAATATGCAAACATATCAGGTTGGACTAACCTATCGAAACGAAGCGATGGGTATCAGGATTACGAACTTGGTACGATGTTCAAACTAAATTTACCTTTTGGTATATCAGGGCACGCTTCATATGCCCTCGGTGAAGATATGCCCACGATCCAATACCTATACTGGGATTCCAATTTGTATAGAGGGAATACCGGACTTAATAACGAATCAAGCTACAGGTTAGAAGCAGGTGCAGAGTTTCGCCCCTCGAAAACTATAGGTTTGGGTGCGAAAGTATATCAAAAGCACATTCGTGATCCCATTATGTTAGGGATTGACAGTACTTTTACCCAAACCAGGCAATACAATTCTGAAGGAGTTGAAATGTTTCTAAGTTTCAATTTGACACGGCTTGAAACCGATATCTCCCTAACTTATCAGAACTTTTCATCTGATTCACCGGCAGGACTTGACCAACAACTCGGCCAAAGCGGTTCAAGGATATGGAGCCGGGCTTCGCTTTTTTACAAGAATTACCTGTTTGACAGGGCGACTTTTGTGAAAATAGGCGGATATTTTTTATTCTCGCCAAATCCATACCGTACCGGAACTTATTATCCGGAAATGGATTACTGGAACAGTAATTCATTCTCTCAGGCGATACCCCAATTTCATCGTTTCGATCTGGAGGTCTCTGCCAGAGTGCGTACTGTAATGGTATTATTTCGTTTGGAGAATGCCTTAAATGAGGTATCGCAATTAGGATACTTTGAAACGGCGAACAATCCTATGCCTGGACGAGTATTTCGCTTTGGAATCAAGTGGATACTAAGGAACTAAGAATTAGGTTAGGATAATCATAGTGTCATTATAGCAATACAGATTCTTAAATGAAAAATGATAAACAAGATGCCAAAATACAGCCTACTCCACCGGAGTGGGCGAAAAGAGTAGTATGGTACCAGATAATGCCAGAACGCTTCCGTAGCGGTGATTCAGGTAATTATCCGGGTGGACCCGACCAAAAAGGGGCATGGCCTCATGACCATCTTTCACCATTTCAACCTCATCCTTGGGGCTCTGATTGGTATAAAAAACAGCCGTATGAAGAAGAGAATGAACTGGATATCTGGCTTAACCTTCAACGCAGACGTTATGGTGGGGATCTGCAGGGTATTATCGATAAGCTAGATTACCTGAAGGATTTGGGTGTCGGAGCATTATATCTGAATCCTGTTTTTGAATCCCCATCTTACCATAAATATGATGCTGCCTGTTTTCATCATGTGGATCCTAATTTTGGCCCTGACCCGGATGGTGATCGTATTCTGATGAATGTGGAGACTCCTGACGACCCAACTACATGGGTCTGGACTTCAGCCGATAAACTGCTTTTGAAATTGATTGAAGGAGTTCACCATAGAGGAATGAAGATAATACTTGATGGCGTATTCAACCATATGGGCTTGAAGAGTTGGATTTACCTTGACGTAGCTAAGAACCAGCAGGCATCTAAATACAAAGACTGGCTAGCCGTTGAACAATGGGATGAGTTTGACAAAGGCAAGTCTTTTAAGGTTAAAACCTGGGAAGGGTATAATGAGCTTCCCGAATTCAGGCAAGACAGAAATGGCATCATCGAGGGTCCACGAAAATACATTTATGATATTACCCAACGGTGGATGGATCCCAAAGCCAATGGTGACCTGAGATCAGGAATTGATGGCTGGCGTTTGGATGTAGCTTACTGTGTAAAACATCCATTCTGGAAAGCATGGAGGAAACATGTTCACTCCATAAATCCGGAAGCCTATCTGGTTGCAGAGGTGATTGATGACGTTCAGAAACAAAAGCCTTATTTGGAGGGGGATGAATTTGATGCAGTCATGAATTATAACTTTGCCTTTGCCTGTACTGAGTTTTTTATTCGTAACGAAAAAAGACTTAGTGTAGAGCAATTTGACAAACAATTAAGCGATCTCAGGGAAGCCTACCATCCGGAAACAGCCTATGTCATGCAGAACCTGTTGGATTCTCATGACACCGACCGGATAGGATCACGAATCGTCAACCGGGATTTAGCATCTTTGAGAAAGTGGAAAGAATATTACCATCTTTCTAAAGGAGAAAACCCTGAATATGATACCCGTAAACCTAATGAGGGGGAAAAGCGAATATTAAAGCTTTTGGTGTTATTTCAAATGACCTATCCGGGTGCTCCTATGATTTATTATGGCAGCGAAGCGGGTATGTATGGTGCTAATGATCCCTGTTGTCGAAAGCCCATGTTATGGGAGGATATCAGGTACGAAGATGACGCGACGGGTCCGAATGAGAAACCGAGAAAAAAACCTCAGGTCAGCAGTTTTGATGAAGATCTTCATGATTACTATCGCAAATTGATTCACATCAGAAATAAATATGAAGCTCTGCAGCTTGGCGAATATTCTACAATCATGATGGAAAATTACAATGAGATTTATGTTTTTTCCCGTTCCTATAAAGATGAAAAAGTCCTGATTATTATTAACAACGGATCTGGTACACAAGAAGTTAAGATACCGGTTGAGCTGGGTGAAATATGGAGGGACGCTATTGATCAGAGAATAGTGGTGGAGAATGGCGGTGTTATATCACTGGAAGTTGAAAACATTTCCGGGAGGATACTGCAATTAGATTTTTAATTGCTTTTAATGATTAAAAAAAATTAATATACTTCGTAATAAGTTAAGATGGGTCAAATATTAGATCCCAAGAACAATATAAGCGGAGTTTTTAATGAAATTACGAGTAATTACCCCATTACTTTCCTGCATAATCTTATTATTTGGCAGCAGCTGCAACCCGCCTTCATCGGCTGAAGATTATGAACCTATTGTTCTTACCGGGAGTGTGGTTAATCATAATAACAATAACGCATTGGATAATGCGATTGTCAGAATCATTCAACCATTTGATCGCACGACCTTAACTGATGGGAATGGCCTGTATGATTTTGAATTAGACGTCGATAGTACCATAACCCTGACAATAACGGCTAATAAAGAAGGTTTTCTAGCAGATACCACAGAGGTACTGGCAATTCCTGAACGGGATATTGAATTGCCGACATTTCGTCTGGTAGGTACAGATGAGGAATCGGATGATAATGTTTCGACAGGTGGACCGGGCAGTATTAGCCTTGTATCTGTAACACCTGAGCATATTGTTGTTCAGGGTAGTGGGGGTGAGGAGAATGCAACTTTTATATTTCAGGTTAATGATTCATCCGGCCATGCTATCAATGTCTCAAACCCGGTTGATGTATCTTTTAGATTGGGTTCTCATCCTGATGGAGGGGAAATGCTTAACCCTGTCAACGGAAAAACAGACGGTGAGGGAAGGGTCTCGGTTAACCTTCGTAGCGGAACGATAGCCGGTGTGGTTCAGGTGATTGCAGAAGTGAATCAGGATGAACTATTAAGCAGTCTGGAAAATGAAGACTCAGGTACAGTTCTATCAACGAAAGAAACCTCAGAGGCGGAAATATTATCTGCTCCATCTTCCGGAGGAGATTCATCTGTAGCTGAGGTTATCCGCTCGCAACCGGTTTCCATAGTGATACATGGTGGGTTGCCTGATCAAGGCCATTTTTCAGTGTCTCCAACACAGTTTAACTTCCCAGGCTATAATATCAATGGATTGACGAACGAAATATCGGTTATTGTAGGAGATAAATATGGCAATATAGTGGCACCGGGTACCGCTGTATATTTTTCAACAGATGGTGGAGTTATAGAAGGTTCGTCAAAAACGGATGATAAAGGAATAGCTAGTGTAGAACTTAAATCCGGTAATCCAAGACCTGATCACCCTGATCTGGGGCCAGGTTTCGCTACTATTTATGCTCATACCGCTGATGACGCCAATAATAGGGTTGAAGATGAGGCCATAGTATTATTCTCAGGTTTGCCTGAGATTGAAATAAGTTCTCCGGGTGGAAACAGCAGAGACTATACCTATAGAGTACATGATCAGAACGGCAATCCTCTTGCTCCTGAAACCACTATTTCAGTCAACATAGATGGTGAAGATGTGGAGGTTAGCGGTGACACGGAAATCACCCTCGGAGACACATATAGTAAAGGATCAGGCACAACAGATTTCTCATTTAGAGTTACTGGGGAGGGTAATGAATATCTAGTGAATATTGATGTGGAAGGTCCGAATGGTAAAGCATCGGCATCAACCGGACGAACTGATGAGGGGGGGCAGATAGGAGGGCCAGGATCAGGAGAAGCCGCCAGTATTAAACTGGCATCAGTTTCAGAAGAATCCATTACTGTACGTGAAAGTAGTGAAGTAGAAAATGCTGAATTTATATTCCAGATATTAGATGATGCTGGTAATCCAATTGATGCCAACGCTGCTGCTGACGTAAATTTCAGTTTAGGCAGTAATCCGGGAGGGGGAATATCTCTATTTCCTGCTACGGCCAGAACCGACGCAGCAGGCCAGGTTGCGGTAAATCTGAGGAGTGGTACTACGGCAGGTGTGGTTCAGGTTATCGCGGAAGTTGATGGCAGTTCGATCAAATCCAAACCGGTGAGCATTTCCATTCATGCCGGACTACCCGATCAGGCACATTTTGCGGTTGCCAGTGAGGTATTAAACCTGCCGGGTTTGAATATCTTTGGTTTATCAACGGCAATAACAGCATTTGTAGGAGATAAATATGGTAATATTGTCTCACCGGGGACCTCAGTGTACTTTACTACAGATGGCGGTTTTGTTGAAGGCTCAGCAAAAACGGATGAAAGGGGCAGGGCTACGGTAGAGCTAACTGCCACCAATCCAAATCCTCCGGGTGGCTTTGCAACGGTCAGAGCACAAACAGCCGATGAAAACAGTGCCATAATTGAAACCTCAACGACCGTATTATTTTCAGGCAGCCCAAATATTGAAATTAACCCCGCGACAATAAATGTCACTAATCTGGGAGGGCAAAGTTTTGATTATAATGTCTCCGATGAAAACGGAAATCCACTGGCAGAGGGAACAAATATAGTTGTTAACGTTGAGACACCAGATGATGATCTTGGCGTTATTGGTGAAGTAGACATCACTCTCGGCGATTCTCAACAGAGTGGACCCGGGACAACGGACTTTCAATTTAGTATATCTGACACCGGTGAAGATATACTAGCCCGTGATGTTCAAATAACTATAGTAGTTACAAGCCCGAATGGTGGTATGACAAGGACAATCACTGGCTCAAAAGTGAAGTCTACATTATAAAAAATCCCCCCTGATTGTTCTAGGCCAGAGCAACCGTCACAATACCTATTTCTTTACTTGTAAAAGGTTTTATGGTTGCGGCAAGTTCAAAGGTAGTTGTACCCGTTGTGAAAACATCATCAACAATGACAGGAAAACGGTCAGCTAGCGTAGCAGGTCTTTGCATAGTGAAGGCGTCTTTCAGATTTGCCATCCTCATGTTCAGATTAAATCCCGTTTGGGTGTGGGTGTTCCTGGATCGTTTCAAAGATCCCTCTTCAATAATGGGAATACCGGTTACGGATGATATTCCCTCAGCGATACAGGCCGATTGGTTGTAACCACGTTTTCTTTTTCTTGCATGGTGCAAGGGAACAGGGATCAGGATATGGTCCTCCATATTTTGAAATGCCGGGTTCTTCATTAGCTGTATTCCCAATAAACACCCTAATTGAACCCCAATGGTAGCTATTCCATGATATTTAAGTTTAACAAGTAATTCCTGCACGTAACCGCCTTTATCGTATCTCCATAATGCATCCTGAAAGGCAATATTTTCAGGTAGAAAAGCTTCAGTACATTGATCCAGGCCATAAGGATTGGCTTGTTCAAATAGATTATCAATACACCATGCACAAATAAGGTTTTCGTTATTAGACTGAAGGTCTCCACAACAGGGGCAAATTGGCGGAAAAAGCAGAGCATTGATACCTTGTGCCAGGCTACGAAAAGTTAACATAAAAGTTATGTTAGGAGTATGTTATGTGGTAACGGATTATAGATCATCCTGCCACGCAAACCTTGCAATAATTTAATATTCGCTACATCATCCTTTCTTTCAACTTCAATTATTCTTAAACTTAGGCTCAGCTGTTCTGCTACATTACAGTGATTCTGCATCCCCATATGACTAACCGTATTTAAAATGGCAACCCTTACCGAAGACATTCAGGCTATAAGAAAGTTTAAAAAAATTAGCCTTAATGATTTGTATGACAAAACTAAAGTACCTGCTCATATCATAGATATGATTGATAACGGGTCGATATTCTCAGAAAACCCTACTAACAAAACTTATATCCGCAGTTTTGTACGTACTTATTCGAAAGGTCTTGGCATAAGTGAAGCTGATATCATTCAGGCTTTAGATGATCATGAATTAGATGTATATGATGGCTTTCTTGCAGATAAATACATGAGTAATATGGCTGATGAGCCATCCGGACCTGTACAAAAAACTGATTCACATGGTACTGATAAAAAAGCTGCCGATGAGAGGCCTGGTAGAGCCAGAAAAGAAACTCAGAAGTCATCAGGTAGTGGTGCTGTATCATCCAAAAAAGGAAAATCAGTTTCAAATAAAAGTGAAGACACTGAACGCGACCTGGATGAGGAAGATGAAAAACTAAGGCAGACGAAAAGTACCCATACATCAGGAAGTCAAAGTGTAGATTTGCGTCCTGATTATACAAAAGCCTACAATTCTCGCACACCACAACCTGCAGATTTAGATTCAATAAACTGGTCTGATACGGTAAAACGCTTTAATCCCCTTGAGAAAAAATTTAATGCTTTTGCAATTTTTGGAAGTTTGATTGGAGTTATCTTCATTGTAGTAGCTGGATACTATATATATAATTCCGATTCCTTGACGGGTTTTTTAGGTAATGGAACAACAGCCGATCTCGACGAGGCTGTACAATTGCCAATTACAGTGGATAGTACCTCTGTTCAAACGGAGGCAGAACCAGTAGCCGCTTCCCTTCCCGATACCCTGGAACTTGTAATTTTTGCTGCAAATGATAAATTAGAACCTGTGCGAATTCGCTCCGATATCAATAATGTATTATCTCCATATTGGATTGAACAAGGGCAAATACACAGGACTGATTTTATTGACGAAGTTCTGATAAGAGGACAATACAGCCGGATGGTTCTTGTTTATAACGGTCATGAAATTGAAGATATCGTGAATTTAACTACTCAGGATCAGTTTGTTCGTATATCCCGGGATTTCTTAGACGCTGATTCCAGGTATAAAACACCTGGTTCTTTTACTTTCCCGGAAGAGGAAGAAGATGAGGATATTCAATCAGACACTTCAGAAGTGGCTGCTGACTAGCTAAGCTATGAACATTGAAGAGGCCGATAAGCGTGTCCGGGAACTTCGCAGGCTACTGAACGAAGCCAATTATGCGTATTATCAGAAGGCCGATCCCATCATGACTGATCGGGAATTTGACCGGTTGATGGTTGAGCTCATATCCCTTGAATCTCAGTATGGACTGCAAACCCCAGACTCTCCTTCTGTTCGTGTGGGCGGTGAGCCATCCAGGGAATTTGAATCTGTTGCGCACCAAATTCCTATGCTCAGCTTATCCAATACATTCAACCATGATGAGTTGGATGAATTTGATAAGCGGGTCCGAAATATATTAGGACATGATGATTATAGCTACATGGTCGAGCTCAAGTATGATGGTATGGCCTTACGTTTACGCTATGATGATGGTTACCTGACACTCGGCGCCACTCGGGGGGATGGTCGGAAGGGCGACGATATTACGCATAATGTGAAGACTATATACGATATTCCTTTACGGCTGAAAGATGGTTTTGCAGAGGTGTGTGATATAAGGGGGGAAGCTTATATGGAATTAGAGGCTTTTGCAAAAATGAATGAGGAAAGGGAAAAAGAAGGCAAACCATTATTTGCTAATCCACGAAATGCCGCCGCCGGAACTCTAAAGATGCAGGATCCAAAAATTGTGGCAAAAAGGCCTATTCGTTTTTTTGCCTATGATTTATTAGATGAAACAACCAAAGAACTGACTCAGGAAGCCAAGCTTAAAAAGCTTGAGAGTTTGGGTTTTCAGGCCTGCGAGCATGCTAAATGGTGCCAAAATATAGCTGAAGTCCATGATATCATTGACCGATGGGATAAGCTTAAGCACAGCTATCCATTCGAAAGCGATGGTGCCGTAATTAAAGTAAACGAAGAACGCTATCGTGAGATATTGGGTCAAACAGCTAAAGCTCCACGGTGGGCTATTGCCTATAAATTTGAATCTGAACAAGGTGTAACACGGATTAAAGACATTACCTTACAGGTTGGAAGATTGGGGAAAATTACTCCTGTTGCTGAAATGGAGCCACTTTTGTTAGCCGGAACTACTGTTAAACGAGCTTCTTTACATAATCAGGATGAAATAGACCGAAAAGATATTCGCATTGGAGATCAGGTTATTGTGGTAAAGGCCGGAGAAATCATACCACAGGTTATAAGGGTCGTGAACCCGAATCTTGAAGATCGTTCAAAACCTTATGTGATATCAACCAGCTGTCCTGCCTGCGGCTCTGAACTGACCAGGCTCCCGGGAGAGGTCGATCTTCGATGTATGAATACCTTATGTCCTCCCCAGGTACGTGCCAGAATACAGCACTTTGCCTCTCGTGATGCTCTTGATATTGAAGGACTAGGTGAGTCGGTTGTTGATCAACTCGTCACCGAAAAGCTTATTGAAACCTATGCGGATTTATATGAACTGGAATATGAGCAACTGCTTACACTTGAAAGAATGGGTGAGAAAAGTGCGCAAAATTTAATAATTGCAATTCAGGCAAGCAAAACCCAACCCTTTGAAAGAGTTTTATATGGGTTGGGAATTCGATTTGTTGGAGTTACAGTAGCAAGGGATCTCGCATTAGCTTTTCAATCAATTGACAACCTGCGGAAGGCAACTCTGGATGAAATGACTGAAGTGTCTTCTATTGGCCCTAAAATTGCGGAGTCAGTTTTGTTCTTTTTTGGCAAAGAACAAAACAATATAGTGGTTAACCGGCTAATCTCGTTTGGATTAACCATGGAAGCTGAAAAGACAACATCCTCAATGTTCACAGGCAAAACTTTTGTACTTACGGGGACTCTACCTACCCTTAAAAGAAATGAGGCCAGAAGTATAATTGAAAAAAACGGCGGTTCAACTTCGGGATCAGTAAGCAAGAATACTGATTACGTGCTTGCCGGTGAATCTGCGGGTAGTAAGCTTGATAAAGCACAAGAGCTGGGGGTGGCTGTTATTCATGAAGAAGAATTCTTGAGAATGATCAATGAATAATTGAAATCCGCACAACAGATGGTTATAATCATAAATTCCGGATTAGTTAATGGGTGAACGTTATCCCACCCTGATATAAATCCTTTTTAGATCTACTTTAACCTGTTTATTATAAAGCCCATAATACCCTAAAACATGAAAATTGAACTTAATCAAGACGGCGAAGTATCTATTCTTAAGCTAAATGGAGAGAGGCTTGATAGCAAAATTGCCCCAGATCTAAAAAGCCGTGTAGTAATTTTGGATACAGAGGAAGATGCCAACTTGATTATAGATCTAAGTTCGATAACTTTTGCAGACTCTAGCGGTCTGGGGGCTTTGTTATTAGCTCATCGTTTATTCAGGGATAATCAACGCAAACTTGTACTTGCAGGAGTGACCGACAGAGTTCAGAAGCTAATAGATATTTCCCAATTAGGAGACATATTTGTGATTGCTAAAGATGCTGATGCGGGTATTAAGCTCTTAAAAGAAGGCGAAAGTAAATAATGGAACTTCCATTAACATCTGGATTGTCCTTACTCGATCTGGGTGTCATCATATTCTATTTGGCTCTATGTGTTGTTGTGGGGGTTAAGGCTGGAGGAAAACCAACTGATACAACTACTTACTTTAAAACGGACGGAAAAATACCATGGTGGGCTGTTTCTTTTTCTATTGTTGCTACTGAAACCAGTCTCCTAACGGTACTATCAATTCCCGCTGTTGCATATTTAGGTAGCCTCGTTTTTCTGCAAATTGTTCTTGGGTATATCGTCGGGAGGTTTCTTGTAGCTTATCTGATTCTGCCATCATACTTTCGTGGTGAACAGAAAACAGCGTATACATATTTTAAAGAACGATTTGGTTCAAGCTATCAACGCTTAATATCCTGTGTTTTTCTGGCAACACGGCTACTTGCCGATGGCGTTAGACTGTTTGCAGCAGCTATACCTATTCATGTAGTCACAGGCTTGGGATATCCCGTATCAATAGGCATCATCGCTATTCTAACATTAGCCTATACCTATTATGGAGGACTAAAATCTGTTATATGGATTGATGTGCTTCAATTTGCAGTATATTCTATGGGTGGAGTTTATGTGATCATTTATGTGAGCACAACTTTGATAGACCCAATATGGCTACAACTAGTTGACGCCGGTAAATTAAATATGTTCGATTGGCCTGAAACTTTCCAGGACTTGGTTACTAAACCTTATAATTTTATCGGAGCAGTAATAGGTGGAACTTTTTTGTCGATGGCATCTCACGGAACGGATCATTTAATTGTTCAGAGACTATTGGCCTGCAACAAGCTCCGTGACGCACAGAAGGCGTTGATATCCAGTGGCTTGTTTGTATTTATGCAATTTGGATTATTCCTGATGGTAGGAATGTATATCTACGGATTCTATGGCGGACTTTCAATTGATCAGCTAGGGGTGAGCAGAGCGGATGATATTCTAATTAAGTTCTCCACGGAAGAGCTTAATTACGGTATGGGTGGGCTGATCATAGCGGGCTTGTTTGCTGCAGCTATGAGTACCTTAAGCAGCTCGTTGTCTGCATTGTCATCATCTACCTTGTTTGATATCTTCCCCAAACTGGCGGCTAAAGAAAATTCAATGACCCTATCAAGGAGGTTAATGATTCTATGGACGGGAGTCTTTTTTCTATTTGCAGCTTCTTTTACCAGTACAGATAATCCTGTGATTGAGATAGGGCTTGCTATAGCAGGATTTACTTATGGTAGCCTATTAGGATCTTTCCTGGTAGGGCGGTATACCCAATATCAAATACAGGATGCCGTTGCAGGATTGGTTGTATGCATTACGCTAATGGTTGCATTGATAAACCTCACGGATATTGCATGGCCCTGGTTTACCTTATTGGGTGTTCTTATATATATTGGGGCATCCACTATTACCTATATTTTGAGACAAACGATAAACCAATATGTAAACAAGAGGTAATTAAAATGGGTCTATATATTATACCTTAAAGTTAATAAAATAATTTGCAATCATCATACACGATCAACAACTTAAAGCGTTGCCCAAAGTTACGAGTGTAACAAAACGCCTTTTCAAATATGAGTATACTAGATAAATTAGGACTTGAAAGAAAGAAAAAAGGTCCGGTTCCCTATAAAGCAGGTAAACGAAAAAAAGAAGGCAAAGCATCCTTTATTTCTGAAAGAAAGTATATCAAGCTGGTTATATCTCTGATATTTTTAGCATTGATCATATCAATTTATCCACGTACTACCGTTCAGGAAGTTAATGTTCAGGTTGGTGAACCCTGGCGGGGGGAAGATCTTACGGCTCAGTTTACCTATAGTCTTATTAAAAATGAAGAGGAAATTGAACGAGAGGTTGAGCAAGTAAAAGCTATAACTAATCCTATCTTTAATCTAAATGATAAGGCGAAAATACGAATTCAAGGTCGCCTTGATTCCTTATTTAGAAACTTCACACCGGTATTGGATAAGTATGCAGAATGGCAAAAAAATCAGGATAGCGAAACTGCAGAATCAGACAGCATAGCTTTTATACGACAAAAGAATCAATCAAATGTGGGTTTAGATGAAAATGGCTGGAAAGTATTATTAAAAGATTATGCCAAAATTCAACAGAGTGAAGTTAGTGTCAGTAACTTTATCGGTATAGAGCTCCGGGTAAAGCTGGAGCAATTATTAGCAGAAGTTTTAAAAGACGGGGTTATAAATATGCCACAGTCTGAATTAAAGCACAAAGAGATCACGGTCCGTAATTTACAAGATCGAACGGAACGAAGTTATAGTGTGGCCACCATCCGAGACATCGCTCAAAGCCGGGAGTATGCAAGTGTAACTTTTTCAAACCTCTTTAATAATGAGGCTACAATCACAGCATATCAACTATTTAGTCTTGTTATAGAACCCAATTTAATCTACAATGCTGAAGAGACTCAGGCAAGAATTAAGGAAAGTGTAGAGGAGATATCACCAACGAAAGGAGCTGTTGCTGCCGGTCAGGTAATCATCAGGCGAGGAGATTTGGTTACACCTGAAAGATATAATATGCTACAAAGTTTAGCCATTGCTAGGGCTGATCGCGCAAGCGATTTTGAACGGTGGCAAAAGATCATTGGTCAGGCTTTAGTACTGCTAATGATTTTCATGGTCTTCTTTATGTACATTTATCTGTATAGACGGAAAATCTATGAGAACAATTCAATGTTTCTGTTGGTTTTCCTGGTTATAGCCCTTGTCTGCATCGCCAGTGCTTTTATTGGCATGATGGAAGGCTTTTCACCCTATATGGTACCGGTAGCTCTGGCGCCGGTGATACTTACCATTATTTTTGATTCCAGAGTAGGATTGATGACGACCATAACCGTTGCATTAATTACCGGTTTTATGCATGGTAATGATTTTGAATACACAGCTGTGACGGTACTGGCCTGCAGCATGGCTGTTTTTTCTGTCCGGGATATTAAAAACAGCAGCCAATTTTATCTAACTACACCAGGATTGTTGTTCGTATCCTATGCATTGGTAATGTTTGCTTTTACTCTTACTAAGTTAGGTGGGTGGGGAGGTTATCTTACAACACTAGGACAAATAGTTCCTAATGCGATGGGGATTTGGCTTACCGCTCCCCTTATCTGGCTGATTGAGAAATCATTCAGAGTTACCACTGATGTTACCCTGCTTGAACTCAGTGATACCAACAGACCTATTCTCAAAGACCTGATGAATCGTGCACCTGGTTCTTTTCATCATAGCTTACAGGTAGCCAACCTGTCTGAGGCCGCCGCCGCCGCTATCAATGCCAATTCGCTGATGTGTCGTGTGGGTGGGTTGTATCATGATATAGGCAAGCTTGATAAACCTGAGTATTTTGTTGAAAATCAATCAGGACGTAATGAGCATGATAAGCTTAAACCAAGAATGAGCGCTTTGGTTATTAAAAATCATGTGGCTAAAGGCGTCAAAATGGCTCAGGAAATTGGTCTGCCTGATGTAGTTATTGACTTTATTCGAACTCACCATGGCACCTCAATAATTCGATATTTTTATGATAAAGCTTCACATCAAATAGAGAACAAACAGGAAGTCCAGGAAGAGGATTTTCGTTATGATGGACCCATACCCCATTCGCAGGAAACGGGAATACTACTTCTGGCCGATAGCATTGAGGCTGCTTCACGGGCAATGTCAGATCCTACGTACTCGAAGCTCGAAAACCTTGTAAACCGACTGGTAGATGAACGTATGGCAGAAGGGCAGCTTAGCGATACTTCACTAACATTTCAAAACCTGACGGTCATTAAGGAAAGCTTTTTAAAAATACTAGTGGGCATGTATCATGGAAGAGTTAAATATCCTGATCAGGACAAGCTTGACAACACCGTCCCTGAAGAAAAGAAAGAAGCAGCCGAACTAAAGGATACAACGGAAGATGGAAATGGTCAGATTGATTCTCAATCCTCACAGGTTAACAATTAAGGATGGAAAAATCCTTTTATGACGAATTGGTTTTGTATCTCAGGTTTCTCAAACTTGAAAAAGGACTCTCCGATGCCTCAATCCAATCTTATAAAAATGATTTAAGGCGCTATCTGTCGTTTATTTATCAGGATCTGACGGTTCATCAACTTGGTGGTATTTCGCTCAGGCATATAGAGGAATATCTTAAAGAATTAATGGATATGAATTTAGCTATTACAACGATTGCCAGAAATATCTCAAGCATTCGAAGTTTTCATGAATTTACTGTGGTCGAAGGTTGGTGTAAAGCCAATCCGGCTGAATTATTGGAAATTCCCCAAAAAGCAAAAAAATTGCCTGCTGTGCTTGATCAGGATGAAGTAAATCGTTTGTTAGCCTCTTTTGATTTGGAAACCCATGCAGGTATCAGAGATTGTGCCATGTTGGAGTGCATGTACGCAACCGGAATGAGAGTGAGTGAGGTAGTACAATTGAAACTTGATCAATTATTTCTGGATACCGGCTTTATAAAAGTAGTTGGAAAGGGAAGCAGAGAGAGATTGGTTCCTATAGGTAAAGCAGCAATGGATGCCTTGGGAGTCTACATCAACATCCGGCCTTCGTTTATAAAAAATTCCGCTAACAGTAAAAATGCGGTATTCCTTAACTTAAGACAAGGGAAACCATTGTCTCGTATGGGAATATGGAAGATAGTTAAAAAAACTGCACTAACAGCCGGAATTGAAAAAAAAGTAAATCCTCATACACTTCGCCATTCATTTGCGACCCATTTGCTGGAGGGTGGTGCTGATTTACGGGATGTTCAGGAAATGCTTGGCCATGTATCTATCCTGACTACAGAAATTTATACCCATGTAAACCGATCTTTCTTACATGAGGTTCATAAATCATACCATCCAAGAGCTTAATAGAGTAACTTATTGTAGGATTTGGTAGTGTTTTTTATGGATTTGAAAATGATATGAAATGCTGATCATGCGAGGGTGCCAAAACAGGCACTCGCAATGATCAGATCAATTCATGGACTAACTATTCGATACCGTCTGCCTGCGGCACACCCATACCATTTTTTTCAGGTTTTTTACCATTATAGTATAGATCGTTTTCAATAACCGGGTAAAACTGTTCACGAAACTCATCAATAGTGAGATTAGACGTTTCTGCATATTTCGCCATTTGAAGAGTATCATCAAAATCACTTTTCTTAAGCCGGAGCATATAACGCCGGGCAATTTTGAAATATTCACTTTCTACATCAACCATTCTGACTTTAGTCTTATTGGTTTTCTTATCAACGATGTCTTTAAAGTACATGGGGACAAAATTACCTTCCTGTATGGAAACCATAGCTGCATTACCACCCTGAAGAATAAATTGCGCTGCTGAATGACCTAGATCACGTGTATATTCCATATCAAAGGGAATAGGATCAGCACAGCGTACTTCATAACCAATATCTTTGGCGATGATAGTTGTTTTAATATCCAATTCAACAAGTCTTTTTTGAACTTCTTGTTTGATGATTTGGCCAAAGTCAACTTCAGCAATACGAAGGTTATCATGATCATCGAGTTCAACGTGAGCAATTTTTGCTAGCTCTTTAGGATCAAGACGTTCAACCAAACCTTCAGCTAATATCGCAATGCCATCTTCCCGTCCACTACTGTGTCGTTTTATAATCGCCCCAACCAATACATCAACCATGCTTCTCATAGAGATGTATTCTCCCTTGAATTCTTCTGAGATCAGGGTCAGGGTAGCACCGGCTGCTTTACCAATACCGAGTGCCAGATGACCGGCTTTACGGCCCATTGCAACTACAAAATACCAGCGAGATGTGGTATTGGCATCAACCATTAGGTTTTTAACGATTTCAACACCAATATGACGAGCTGTCTGATAGCCAAATGTTGGGATACCGTGCGGCAAATCAAGATCATTATCGATCGTCTTGGGTACATGCACAACGCTGATGCGCCCTTCAGCCATTTTCTCGAGGGTCATTGCACTAAAAGCTGTATCATCGCCACCGATAGTAATAAGCTTATCGACGTTTAACCGCATCAGGGAATCAATAACATTTTGGAGATGATCTTTATTTTTGGTTGGGTTGTCACGTGCGATACCTAAAAATGATCCTCCACGGAAATGGATGCGGCTAACGTTGTCAATATTCAATTCTTTGATATGGGTAATATCACCTTGCATTATCCATTTAAAGCCATCACGTAAACCAATAACTTCAACGCCTTCAAGAGCGGCACGGATGGTTACTGATCCTATTACGCTGTTGATGCCCGGAGCGGGTCCACCAGCGACTAATATGGCCATTTTTTTCTTTGTAGACATAGTATTCCTTATTTTTTGTCGGCTTGGAAAATTCTCTTTTTATTTCCCAATAATATTTATAATAGCACCCTAATATAAATATTATCAGGTTCTAATGTAGCTTCCATTGTCCCAAATTATCCCAAATCCCTGTTATTTAGCGATATTTGGCAGTTATTTAGGTTTTAAGCGATGGAAAAGCGGTTGCATTATTTTGGTAAATAAATGTTAAATGACGCTATTCTTCTGTCATCTCCAGATTTTCCAGAGCAAATGCCTCTTCAAGGGCTTCGATACCTAAACCACGCCGAATAATCACGGGTACATCACCGGTCATGTTGATGATTGTTGATTGATCTGACTGTAGCGGAAGCTCATCATCTACTATCACATCAACTTGCTTTTCTAATTTCTGAAACAGATCTTGTCTTGACAACATTCCCGTACCATTTTCAGACATTTCAGGGGTTTTAGCAGTGGCAGCAATCAGTGGTTTGCCTAATTCAGATATCACCTCCTGGCAGATAGGTGAATCGGGTACTCTGAACCCAATCGTATCGCGGCGTGGATGCAGAAGTAGTTTAGGCACCTCTTTGGTAGATGGAAGTACAAAGGTATAGGGTCCCGGAATTAGCCTTTTTATAATCTTGAAATTATCGTCAGATAGTTGTGCGAATTTCGAGATACCTGAAAGGGAATCACAAATCAATGTAAAGAGATGATCTTTTGGTAAATGCCTGATTAACCGGATACGGTCAACTCCTTTTTTATTATCATAACAGCAGCCCAGTGCATATTGACTGTCTGTGGGGATTAAGGCTACCGAGCCTGTTGATAGTAAATCCGCCAATTCAAAAACTTTCTTTCGGTGGGGGGTCTGTGGGTGAAGCTTAATTTTTTGAGCCATGTTACAGGATTTAAAGATTTATATTGATAGAAATAGTCGTTCCCGTCTTTTACTTATCTTAATGAACTTAATCGAATTTAATTATTGAGAAAATGAATTTTTTCTTTTTATAACATATAAATTTGAACGTTCCGATGCATGTTAACCTTTACAATTTATAAACCTGAAAACATAGAATGTTATGGATACAGAAGTTAAAGCGTACTGGCTAGGGCATTCGGCCTTCAAGTTGATAAGCCCAAAAGGGACAATTATCTACATTGACCCTTACCTTTCAGAAAACCCACAAACACCTGAGGTAGATAAGAACCCGGATAAGATTGATTTCATCTTACTCACCCATGGTCATGATGATCATGTAGGTGATACATTAAATCTAGCAGAGAAAACCGGGGCAAAGGTACTGTCAATCCTTGAACTATCAGCTTTATTGATTGAAGACGGATTACCTGAAGACCAGGCAATTGAAATGAATAAGGGAGGAACCGTTGTTTTTGATGACTTCAAAGTTACGATGACCTCAGCCAACCACAGTTCTACGTATAAAGGTCAATATGCCGGTGATCCTGCCGGACTCATTGTTACTTTCAACGATGACATCAAAATTTATCATGCAGGTGACACAAGTATTATGATGGATTTTAAGCTACTCTGGGAACTGTATCATCCTGAGGTCTCTTTATTACCCATTGGGGATCACTATGTTATGAGTCCTGAAGAGGCCTCATATTCATGTAAGTTGCTGCGGCCTAAAGTAGCAGTTCCAATCCATTATGGCACCTTTCCTGTTCTTACAGGTTCTCCGGAGCTGTTCAAACAGATAACAGAGGAACGATCAAAAGGAAAAACTCAGGTAGTGATTCCAAAACCAGGAGAGAATTTTTTAGTTTAATGACAACACTGCTGTAAATAAACGGTTTGTCCAACTCAATTAATCACCCCCAATACTGGCTTTATACATGTCCCTTACCCGGGGGCTTTGAATAAGGCTTTAGTAAGACTTGCCTAGGACGAGGTCCCCAAAAATCGGGGTAAAATTTAAGCTAAAAATCATTGGTTTAGAAGACCAATTTCACTTCTGGAAACCTCCCATATTTCCTAGTTAGTATATTGGATATTTTTCAACTTCGTCTCCAATTTAGTACAGGCTTAATACCAAAGAAACAAGCGAAAATTACCTGCAACCTATGGAGCTTACGGGTTTGTTCTATAAGTACAGCCTGAAATGAATTGATGCTCAAAATTATAAATAGCCAGGTTCAGAGTTATAGATTTGGCTTTTAAACTAACTAAAGGGTAATTTGACGTTACTAAACTTAGAATTTTTATCCTACCCTGAAATTTCTACATACAAAATGTCTGACCATACCCATTCACAGCTAACTCTTGATTCTTTAAGAAATACCAGTATCTATAAAGCTGTAATATTAATCATATTATTTAGCTCAATAGCTTTTTCATTTTTGGTTTGGCTGATCTATTATCAAAATGGAATAGAATACTCATCTACTGTGATCGCTCGTCTACCAGCCCTAAATGCAACATTAAATGGAATCAGTACGGTTCTTTTACTTTTTGGTTATTACTACGTAATTCAGCGTAGATATGACCTGCATATAAAATTTATGATCGGAGCCTTTGTCAGTTCTGCATTATTCCTGACCAGTTATATTATATATCATACATTTCAGGGACATACTCCCTTTGAAGGAACAGGGCCTATTAGGTCAGTTTACTTCTTTATCCTCATTTCCCATATCGTTTTGTCAGCATTGGTAGTTCCTTTGGTATTGAGCAGTTTTTATTTTTCCTTATCAGGGAAATTTAAGATTCATAAAAAAGTATCCCGATTTACCTTTCCTATCTGGCTTTATGTGTCTGTAACCGGTGTAATGATTTTTTTAATCCTTAACTCCTATTAGCTCCATTTGGATATATGCAACAATTTGAGCTAAATGATTAAATTAATTGTTTTAATGAATAGCTTAACTATTTTCAGTATTCTATAGAACTTATAGACCAACAATAGTTTAAAGTAGGGGTTGAGTACTTGTTTTTTTTTATAGAGTGCCTGAATAATCAAGCATATTAAACAAATCTGTTTTATCTTTGCCACGATATTAAAAGGGGATGGCATTATTGCTAATAAACTTTTTCAAAAACCGAACTTTTACCCCCGAAATTACCTTTTCAACTTGCAGTATCCCTGATTTTAATCGGGGTCAGGAATAAAAGATATTTTATGGCACAAATTTTTCCAAAGTGGGCTAATAACGTTCCCAAACAGATTCAATTAGGATTAATCCTTGGTCTCACAGGAATTATTTTTGGATTTTGGTATTTTGGATCCCCTGAATATCTGGAAGTAGGATATGCTCCCAAACAACCTATCCCTTACAGCCATCAGCTTCATGTAGGGCAGTTGGGCATTGATTGCCGCTATTGTCATGCTTCTGTCGAAGTATCGGCACAGGCCTCTATCCCTCCAACGCAAACCTGCATGGGTTGTCACGAAATGATTCTACCGGATAGCCCAAACTTAGAACTGCTTCGTGAAAAATGGGAATCAGGTGATCCTGTTGAATGGGTTCGAGTACATGATATTCCCGATCATGCATATTTTAATCATAGTGCCCACGTCAATGTTGGGGTGGGGTGTACAAGTTGCCATGGGCGAGTTGATCGAATGCAGGTGGTGATGAAAACGGAATCCATGAGCATGGGTTGGTGCCTGGATTGCCATAATAATCCGGAACCCAATTTAAGGCCCGTTGAGGAAGTTACCAATATGGCTTGGCAACCACCGGATGAGCAGTATGAGTTAGCTCAAATGATTATATCAAAGCGAAATATCAAACCCCCTGTATATTGCAATGCTTGTCATAGATAATCCAGCTTTTTTGCTTCAATAACACAGTTACCAACATGAGTAAAGAAAATCAGCAGACGTACTGGAAGAGCCTTAACGAATTGGCCAGGAATGAAGAATTTGTAAAAGCGGCTGAACGTGAGTTTCCTAAAGACGCTAGTGAACTTAAAGATGGTTTTTCCAGAAGGAACTTTCTTCAGATTATGGGGGCTTCCGTAGCGCTCGCCGGGCTTGCATCTTGCAGGAAACCCGTACAACGTATTCTGCCTTTTTCACGTCAGCCCGAGCATATGGTTCCGGGTAATCCGCTTATCTATGCAACATCTTTACCCTTTAAAGATTATGTGACGGGGCTGCTAGTTGAAACCAATTCGGGTCGTCCTACAAAAATAGAGGGTAACCCTGACCATCCGGGTTCTTTGGGCTCGACGAACGTTTATCAGCAAGCTGCTACTTTAGAATTATATGATCGTGACCGTTCACGCAATGTTCGTCAGAATAACAATAAAAGTAGCCGCGAGGAATTTGAAATCTTTTGCGCTGATCAATTTGCTGATACCGATCAAAGTATTGCTTTTATTAGTGAAGCGAGTTCATCACCTTCCTATTTACGTCTAAAACAGGTTGCTTTGGAACGTTTCCCTAATGCTCAGTGGGTAACTTATGAACCGTTCAGCGATGAAAATCGACTATTAGGCCATGAAGCTGCATTTGGTCAAAAGCTCAGAGCATATTATCAACTTGATAGAGCAAAGGTAGTGTTATCTCTTGAAGATGATTTTATGCAAAATGCCGACAATAATGTTGAGTATGTTAAAAAGTTTTCTGCCGCCAGAAATGTGAGAAGTACCAGTGATGAGATGAACAGGCTTTATGCTGTTGAATCAACGCTCTCCCTGACAGGCAGCAACTCAGATCATAGACTTCGGATAAAATCAGGTCAGGTTTCTCTTTTTGTTAATGCACTGGCTGCAAAGCTATCAGAGAGCTTGAATGGGTTGGAAGCTTATAGTAGTTATAGCAATGAGTTTTCTCAGCATTCCTGGATCAGTGTTCTTGCTGAAGAGTTGTTAAATAACAGGGGTGAATCTATAGTTTCTGCCGGGATGGATCATAGTTCTTCTGTTCATGCGACCGTGGCAGCCATTAATCTGGCATTGGATAATGCAGGTAATACGGTATTATATTTGGAACTACCCCATGCTGAAGAAGGAAATCAAAACAATCGCTTCGTTGAGGTGACCAATCAGCTTCGTAATGGTAATATTCAGACGGCTGTCATTATTGGCGCGAACCCGGTATTCAATGCACCGGCTGATCTTAATTTTGCAGAAGCTTTAAACAATGCAACTGTTTCTATCAATCTATCATCTCATGTTGATGAAACAGCCCGTGCATCTACCTGGCATGTTAATAAAGCCAATTTTCTGGAAGCATGGGGCGATGGTTATTCCTATAACGGTGTTCGTTCTGTCATTCAACCTATGATTCAGCCTCTTTTTGGCGGCTTGAGCGAAATTGAGTTCCTGAATATTATACTGACAGGCGAATATATTTCAGGTCATGATCTGGTTCGTGAAACCTGGCAGGAATTTATACCCCAAAATTTTGAAAACGGATGGCAGAAGGTATTGCACGACGGCCTACAACAGGATACAAGTTTTACTACGGCATCAGTACAGTTAATCCAGGGCTTTGAAGCAAGCATTCTTGAGTCACTCGGCCAGTCTGCTGCCATCAATGAAGAAGATATTGAATTAGTATTAAGGGTTGATTCAAGAGTATATGATGGCCGCTTTGCAAATAATGGCTGGTTGCAGGAACTGCCAGATTCTATTACAAAGATTACCTGGGATAATGTTGCACAAATTAGTCCGGCTACCGCAAGAAGGCTTGGCATACCTGAAGAACGGAATTTCGGTGATTTGGATGCCTATAAAATTGGAATTCAGGTAAATGGCACCTCTTTAGAAATACCGGCATGGGTTATCCCCGGTCAGGCTGACAATAGCATTACGGTAACTCTTGGGTATGGAAGAGAGGAGTTTGGCAGGGTTGCTGATGATGTTGGTACTAATTTTTATCCTCACAGAACTACACAAAATTCATTATTCTATAATAATGTAGAGGTAGCTACTACCGGGGACCGGTATGTTATAGCAAGTACCCAAGATCATTCAAGTATGGAAGGCAGGGCACTTGTTCGTGAAGCAAGTCTTCAGGAGTACAAGGAACATCCAACGTTTGCTCCCGATATGGTATACATACCTGGTGAAATTGGTGACAAGCAAATATCAAAATATACCATATTTGATCCCCAGGAGTATCCTCCCCATGAACCTCAATGGGGGATGTCTATAGATCTGAATACGTGCATTGGCTGTCATGCATGTACTATTGCCTGTCAGGCTGAAAATAATATCCCTGTAATTGGCAAACGTGAAGTGCATCGTGAACGTGAAATGCATTGGATCCGAGTTGATCGTTATTTTACAGGGGCAGACGAGGCCAATCCTCAGGTAGTTCATCAACCCGTACCCTGTATGCAATGTGAACTGGCCCCCTGCGAGCAGGTATGTCCAGTTGCCGCCACTACACATAGTGAAGACGGCTTGAACCAGATGACTTATAACCGATGCATTGGTACAAGATATTGTGCTAATAATTGTCCATATAAAGTTCGCCGTTTCAACTTCTTTAATTATACAAAGGAGTACCTGACTACCGGAGAAGAACCAGAAATTGTACAAATGGCTATGAATCCCGATGTAACCATCAGGTTCCGTGGGGTTATGGAAAAATGTACGTTTTGTGTACAACGTATCCAGCGTGGCAAGATAGAAACGAAAAGGCTTACTGATTCTAAAATGCCACCGGATCAAACAGTTAAAACAGCTTGCCAGCAAGCTTGTCCGGCCAATGCTATAGAATTTGGCAATCTGATGGATTCAGAAAGCATAATCAGCCAAACCAAGCGTAATGAACGCAATTATTTGTTGCTAGGAGAGCTTAATACACGCCCTCGTACATCATATCTTGCAAAACTGCGAAACCCAAATCCAGACTTGGTATAAGCCATCATGGAGAAATAGTTAGTAGATGAGCCAAAAATATAAATACAAACCGGAACCAGCCCTCGTAATGGGCGATCACAGCTTCGGCAGTATAACTAAACTTATTAGTGATATTCCTCAAAGCAGCACCCCTAAATGGTGGTATATCGCTTTCGGAATTGCAAACCTGATATTGGCCTTATTGCTGGCCATGTTAACCTACCTTATTGTTGAAGGAACGGGGGTATGGGGTTTGAACAAATCTGTTGGCTGGGGCTGGGCGATTGTGAATTTCGTGTGGTGGGTTGGTATAGGTCATGCCGGTACATTGATCTCAGCCATTTTATTTCTCTTTCGACAGGGATGGCGGACCGCCATTAATCGCTTTGCTGAGGCGATGACTATTTTTGCAGTTATGTGCGCAGGTATTTTTCCGGCCGTCCATGTTGGCCGTATATGGGTTGTTTACTGGATGTTCCCCATACCTAATTCCATGCAATTATGGCCCCAGTTCTTTAGTCCACTGCTTTGGGATGTCTTTGCAGTGGGTACATATTTTACAGTATCTGCTTTGTTCTGGTATGTTGGACTGGTTCCTGATTTTGCAACGATGCGAGATAAGGTAAAAGGCAAATGGGCAAAATTTACATATGGATTATTTGCTTTAGGCTGGACCGGTGGAAACCGCCAATGGCAAAATTATGAGAAATCATACATGATCCTTGCAGGATTGGCTACACCACTGGTATTGTCGGTTCATACAATCGTATCCTTTGATTTCGCCGTATCAATTATACCTGGGTGGCATACTACCATATTCCCACCTTACTTTGTAGCCGGTGCTGTTTTCTCGGGCTTTGCCATGGTAATGACTCTCATGCTTATAGCAAGGAAGCTATACAAGCTTGAAGATATCATGACCATCAACCATATCGAGAAAATGAATATTATCATTCTTGTCACAGGTAGTATGGTTGGATTCGCTTATATTATGGAGTTTTTTATCGCATGGTATGGGGGCGTGGAATTCGAAAAATTTGCCTTTATAAACCGGGCTATGGGACCGTACGCCTGGGCTTACTGGACAATGACCCTGTGCAATGTTATCACGCCACAGTTCTTTTGGTTTAAGAAGTTAAGAAGAAGCGTAGTTGTATCCTTTATTTTATCGATTATCGTCAACATCGGTATGTGGTTCGAACGCTTTGTAATTACGGTGACTTCACTTGCACAAGATTTTATTCCTGGCGCCTGGGCTTATTATTCACCTACATGGGTAGATGTACTAACTTTTGTAGGCACCTTTGGCCTGTTCTTTACATTTTTCCTTCTTTTCCTTCGATTCCTGCCCATGGTAGCAATAGCTGAGATAAAAGGAGTTATGCCTCAGGCCAATCCAGCTTACTACGATGTGAAAAAGGAAGACCTTGCCAAAGGGCCTGGTGAACAGCAAACAGGTAAAGAGCGATAAAATGAGCCAAAATAAATCTAATATCTATGGTATTCTTGCCGAGTATAAAAACCCGGCTGAATTGATGAATGCAGCGTCTAAAGTAGCTGAGGCCGGTTATACTAAATTCGATGCTTATAGCCCATTTCCAATCCATGGCATGGATAAGGCCATGAAGTTAAAAGAATCCAAACTTGGCTGGGTTGTGATGGCCCATGCTGTATTTGGGTTGTTGTTCGGCCTGGGATTGCAGATACTAACCCAAAGTATGTTGTATGCCCATAATGTATCGGGTAAACCCTTTGCTAATATTCCGGCATTTATCCCTGTAACTTTTGAGTTAACTATACTTTTTTCAGCCTTTGGTGCTTTTTTTGGAATGTTTTATTTGAACAACCTACCTAAGCTGCACAAATCTCTTTTTAATTCTGATCATTTTGCCAAGGCCACTGATGATGGATTCTTCATCTGTATTGAATCAGATGATGACCTTTTTGCAGATGAAAAAACCGAAGAGCTTTTAAAGAGTGCCGGGGCAACGTATATCGAGAAAATCGAACCATAATTGAGGTGTCTGTGAGAAACTATAAACTAATATTCTTTTTACCGATTCTTGCTTTGCTAAGCTCATGCCGCGGCCAGCCTAGTGAAAAGCCGCCTATATACGTGCAATATAATATGTATTGGCAGGAGAAGTTTGAATCACAGGAAGCTAATCCTTTGTTTGCAGATGGGCGTGCTGATAGAGTCCCACCAGAAGGGACCGTTCCACAGGGGAAATTGCATACAGATACAGAATATTATCATGGTTTGGATGAAGACGGTGAATTTGTACAAACTATTCCTGTTGAATTAACCCGGTCTTTTCTTGAAAGAGGCAGAGAACGATATGACATTTATTGTACACCATGCCATGGTTCAACGGGTGAATCGGGTGTAGTTAGCAACTTTGGTTTAATGCCTATGAATCTGCAGTCTGATGTTGTCAGGAACTATACGGATGGGCAAATATACAGTGCCATCTATAATGGAGTTCGTTCCATGCCTTCTTATCAGTACCAAACCGACACAAATGATCGATGGGCCATTGTTGCTTATGTTCGTGCTTTGCAAAGAAGTCAGCAGGCAACTGATGAGGATCTGCAAAACCTGAACATCGATATTAATTCATTAACCACAAAGTAAGTTTAATAGAAGCACTGAAAAGCCATAATCATATCACCAAGGTTCTTTAACCGATCGTTCCATATCCATTCATATGCAACAAACTACGCTCACAGATAACCTGAAATTTCCCGAAACATCAACTATTCATAAAACTTTATTTATAGTTGGTGCTATCGGCTTGCTTCTTAGTGCCATTGGTTATTTCACTAACGTTCAACAATTCTTCTACTCGTATTTGGTAAGCTTCACATTTGTAGCCAGTATACTATTGGGTGCTGTGTTTTTCGTGATGCTTCAGTATATAACTCGTTCAAACTGGAGTGTGGTGTTTCGTCGTATTCCTGAGACATTATCATTTAATCTCTACCTTTTACCGATTATTTTCATACCCATATTATTTGGCATGGAGAATCTATATGAATGGACACGACCGGAGATGCTTGCAACAGATGCTTTAACGCAGCATAAGCAGCCCTATCTGAACATGCCATTCTTTATCATTCGAAACATTTTCTACTTTTCTATTTGGTCCTACTTAGGATTTAAACTTTATAAGAATTCAGTAGAAATGGATGAAACAGGTGATTGGGATATTGACGTTAAACAAAGAACAATAAGTGCTCCCGGTATATTGCTCTTTGCATTCACAACAGCATTTGCTTCATTTGACTGGTTAATGTCTTTGGATTCACACTGGTTCTCGACTATGTTCGGTGTGTATTTCTTCGCCATGAGTTTTCAGGTTGTTCTGGCCGTCATTATATTGATTTGTGCATATCTATACAAACAAGGTTTATTGACGAATACTATAAAAAGAATTCATTTCAATGACCTGGGTTATCTTTTATTCGGATTTTCTGTCTTTTACGCTTATATCTCCTTTAGTCAGTTTTTCCTGATATATTATGCAAATATACCTGAAGAAACGATGTGGTATATGGACAGGCTTCATGGTAACTGGACATTCTTTACCTATTTGTTTTTAATTGGGCGATTTATACTACCTTTTTTACTGCTTTTAAATAAAAAATCAAAAGCCAATATTTCACTGCTCACAGCTGTTTCCATCGGGATAGTCATTCTTCATTTTTTTGAGATTCACTGGATTGTAATGCCCATACTTCATGATAATATGAGTTTAAGCTGGCTTGATATCACTACTTTATTCGGTCTAAGTGGGATTGCATCAGGATTGTTCTTTCATCAGTTTAGAAAAAACAGTATGGTACCTAATAATGATCCACTCGTAATTGATTCTTTAAATAAACACTAGATAGTGCGTTATTAGAAATTTACTCAAATGATTAACAGGCATTAACATGGTTCAAAAGAAAGAAACCCCTTCTGATAAGTTTACTGAGTTTGATGAAGCTGCCGACTATGGCGTCATGTACGATAAGCTCAATGTTAAAAATATTACATTTTGGACTCTTATGGGGTTGGGAGTTTTGATTGTTGTAATAGTTGGCGTTATTGCTTTATACAATTTCAACAAATTTCAGTTCCAGGAAGCCGCTTCTATGCAGAGTGAGTTTCGCGATTATGCACAAGTCAGAGCTGACCGTCAAGTACATTTAGATTCGGCCGGGATAATAGATGAAGAGGCTGGTGTTTACCATATACCCATTGATTCTGCTATGGATCTAATTATAAATGAAAGCGAACAATAATATATGAAGGCGCAAATAAGAAAAGCTCCTATTCGATTCTTATGGGCTGTATTCTTTACAGTGATACCTTTACTGTTGTTTACGCAAAGAATTGCAGCACAGGTAAATGAAGTGCCGGCTGAAATAGAAGGTGTCGGATTAACCGAAAAACTGGGTGATCAAATTTCCGGTGATATTATGATCATCAATGAGAATGGTGAAGAAGTACCTGTTTCAGATTACCTCAACAAAGGGCGTCCGGTGATTTTAAACCTTGTGTATTACGAATGTCCGATGCTTTGCAATTTGATCATGAATGGACTAAGTAAAGGTGTTGGAGAACTGAGTTGGACTCCCGGAGAAGAGTACGAAATATTAAGTGTAAGTATTTCACCTGCTGAAACTCATGAGCTTGCTTCAGTGAAAAAAGCTAATTATATGCAAGAGCTAAACAGGCCGGGTGCAGAAGATGGGTGGCATTTTATGACTGCAAGGGAAAGCCAGGTACGTCGACTAGCTTCGGAAGTTGGTTTTAGCTATAATTATGATGAAGAAACTGGTGAATATAATCATGGAGCCACACTCATTTTTCTTTCTGAGGATGGAACGATATCCCGCTATTTGGCAGGAATTGATTATCCTGAACTCACTTTAAGAAATGCATTATATGATGCGGCCGACGGGAAAATTGGTTCTGTAATCGACCGTGCTGTACTCTATTGCTTCAAATACGATTCCAAAAAAGGCTCATATGTACCCTTTGCTCTCAATATCATGAAACTCGGCGGACTTGCAACCGTCATGGTAATGGGTATATTCTTAGGAATTTTTTGGATCAGGGAAAAAAAACATAACAATCCTAATCTTGGTACCTAGTTCCGTATAATATTCATGGAAACATTTTCTGAAATATTTATGCCTCAAAGGAGATCCACCTTTGCGGCTGACGTTGATACATTATTCCATTTCATCCACATTGCTGGATTTATTCTTTTAGCAGGCATAACGATTGCCATCATTTATTTTTGCATCAAGTATCGGCGTAAAAGTGATGATGAGGTTACACCAATTATTACCCATAATTCCAATCTTGAGATTACCTGGTCGGTTATACCCCTAATTTTAATTCTTATCGTCTTCAGCTGGGGGTTCAGGGGATATTTAACTTTATATACACCACCAAGTGATGCCTATGAGATCACTGTAACGGCTAATATGTGGGCCTGGCAATTTAGCTACCCAACAGGTGGGGTTTCACCTAATCAATTATATGTACCCGCGAACCGACCCGTAAAACTGGTAATGCGATCGGATGATGTGATCCATTCCTTTTTCGTACCTGATTATCGTGTAAAAATGGATGTGGTACCTAATCGCTATACAACCTTGTGGTTCGAGGCCAATGAACCGGGTACCTCTGTGATCTATTGTACTGAATACTGTGGAGCCGGACATTCTGCAATGCTTGGAGAAGTTATTGCCCTTGATGAGGCAGAATGGGAAGAATGGCTGGAAAGCGGACTTGAAGTTGATGAAGATATGCCTTTGGCAGAATTAGGTAAGGAAACATACACACAACAAGGTTGTAATGCCTGTCATTCCTTAGATGGCGGACCCAGTGTTGGCCCAACATTTCAAGGTTTGTTTAATTCGGATCGTAGTCTAACTGACGGCACCACAGTTACAGTCGATGAAGATTATATCCGTGAATCAATTCTGGAACCACAGGCAAAGCTGGTAGAAGGATACCCACCTGTTATGCCCAGCTATGCGGGTAGAGTAAATGAACGGCAAATAGAAGGATTAATCGAATACATTAAGGAATTGCAATAATATGGCTAACGAAGCTGCAACAAAGGTTAGGATCCGGGAATTCCCTATTGAAGAGAACCCCCCAAAGAATTACCTGAATTGGGAAAAAGGAATTAAATCCTGGATTTTCACCAAAGATCACAAGCGTATCGGGATCATGTATCTTGCGGCCATTACCACATTCTTCTTCGTAGGAGGCATGCTGGCAATTGCTTTACGTTTGGAATTGTGGGAACCCGCCCAAACATTTATGACGGCAGACGTATATAACCGTATTTTTACGATGCACGGCATCATTATGGTTTTCTTGTTTATTATCCCGTCTATTCCGGCTGCACTGGGTAACTTCTTTCTTCCAATGATGATTGGTGCAAAAGATGTAGCCTTCCCCAGGCTTAACTTGCTAAGCCTTTGGATATATGCTTTCGGGGCTTTATTTGCATTGTACTCGGTCATTTACGGCGGTGTTGATACCGGGTGGACCTTCTATACACCTTACAGTACCCAAACCACATCAGCTGTTATTTCAATGACGCTGGGTGCATTTATAATAGGGTTCTCCTCTATTCTGACAGGCTTGAACTTCATTGTTACCTTGCATAAAATGCGGGCTCCGGGATTAAGCTGGGGCCGATTGCCTTTATTTTGCTGGGCTATGTACGCAACAGCTATTATTCAGGTCCTTGCTACTCCTGTTTTGGCCATTACTTTGTTGCTACTAATTATGGAAAGACTGCTTGGTGTAGGCATATTTGACCCTGCTTTGGGAGGAGACCCTGTTCTGTATCAACACTTTTTCTGGTTCTATTCTCACCCTGCCGTTTACATCATGATCGTGCCGGCTTTTGGAGTGATTTCTGAGTTGATTGCAACATTCTCCAAGAAAACCATATTTGGGTACTGGGCTATTGCTCTTTCAAGTCTGGCCATTGCATTTATCGGGTTCTTGGTTTGGGGACATCATATGTTCGTATCCGGACAGTCAGAATTGTCTGCTGTAGTATTTTCATTCCTCACATTTCTGGTTGGTATTCCAACAGGAATTAAAATATTTAACTGGGTAGCAACGATGTACCGAGGTTCAATATCTTTGAAAACACCCATGATCTATGCACTGGTATTCCTTTTTCAATTCACCATCGGAGGGATAACGGGAATTATGGTTGGCGCACTCTCTGTAGATGTTCATTTGCATGACACCTATTATATTGTTGCCCATTTTCATTATGTCATGATGGGGGGTACAGTCTTTGCATTCCTGGGTGGGCTTCATTACTGGTGGCCTAAAATGTTTGGTAAAATGTATAATGAAGCTTGGGCAAGAACAGCAAGCATCATACTCTTCATAGGTTTTAACATGACCTTTTTGCCACAGTTTCTTCTGGGAAGTCAGGGCATGCCCCGTCGGTACTTCAATTACCTGGAACCATTTCAGGGTTTACATCAATTCTCTACTATTGGCTCTTGGGTATTACTGGTAGGATTTGTAATTATTGCCGTATACTTATTTCATTCCTTTTTCAAAGGAGCCAAAGCTCCATCCAACCCCTGGGGTGCTAGAACACTGGATTGGATGACTTCATCACCACCAACTCATCATAACTTTGATTATAGTCCGGTTGCTAAGCACGGAGCTTATGATTTCCATAAACCTATCAGTGAATTCACATATGGAATTGACGGATCCGATCATGGCCTGCATGAAAGCCATGGAGATACTGATGAGGTGGAAATCAAGCAAGGCCCTGAAGTAGAAGATAATTGACCACATTAACTGCTAATTTTTAAAACATAATATCTGATGGCCAATAGCAAACAAATTGCTGAAAAAGCCCCACATGTACTGCATCATTTTGTCGATTCTGACCAACAGTTTGAATCGTCTAAATTGGGGATGTGGATCTTTTTAGTAACGGAAATTCTCTTTTTTGGAGGACTATTTGTAGCATATATTGTATACCGTGCCCTGCATCCCGAACTGTTCATTATGGCTGCTGAACAACTGGACACTACAATGGGTGCAATTAATACTGCTGTCCTGATTGCAAGTAGTTTGACGATTGCCATGGCCATCCGTGCAGCTCAGCTGAACCAAAAGCGAAATCTTATCATTTTGCTTTCGTCTACCATAGCACTGGCTTTTACCTTTATGGTCATCAAATATTTTGAATACACGCATAAGTTTGATCTGGGTATATACCCCGGTTCATACTATACATTTGAAGGTATCGATCATGAATTAGCCTCGGTATTCTTTAGCATATACTATATGATGACTGCTCTACACGGCATTCACGTTGTGATAGGAATCGTGTTTATAGGCATATTGGTTTATAAAGCATCAAAAGATAAGTTTTCTCCAGAGTATTATACGCCCGTAGAAATAACAGCACTCTATTGGCACCTTGTAGATATCATCTGGATTTTTCTCTTCCCGCTGTTATACTTAATCGATTAATAATTACATGACGTATTTAACATGAGTGCACATCACGCCTTACCGCTTAATACTCTTCTCTATACGGCCGGAGCGTTATTGATATTAACTATCATTACAGTGGCTGTTACCTGGCTTCATATTCCTGAGCCGTTTAATGTTGTCGTTGCCCTTGGCATTGCTACGATTAAAGCAACACTGGTAGCACTGATTTTTATGAATTTGTATTGGGACAACAAGTTTAACACGGTTGTCTTTCTCTCATCAATCGTATTTTTTTTAGTATTTGTCCTAATTACACTGCTTGATACCCTTTTCAGAGATGTGCCCTTTGGCATTTATTAAACAATAGGTGATAAGTCAGCTTTATCGAGTAGAATAGAGTCCACTTATGATGATTGAATCACCTGGGATTTGCTTTCGTATATCAGCATGAAGTAAATAAACTGGGTACCAATAAGCAAACTGGCACCCCATAAATGCAAAATCTGGAATACAGGCGGCATTCCCAGGTAGGCTAATATAATACCCATAACAAACTGGGCAATAATTAGACCCAATATAACCAGTGATAGTATATAAAGGGTACCGAATACAGCCAGCCTTTGATGAAAATATATCGATGTTGCAGATAAAATGAGGACAACCCATGAAAATGTGCGGTGAAGCTGATCAATCCATCCAATATTATATATCCAATTTGCTCTGTCGATGGAGTTATCACCCCGGCTAATGGTATCGATAGCCTCTCTGACCTGAGTGCCGAAGGCAACCTGAATCAGGGTTACTAGTAGCATAGATCCAGCTATGATTAATAGTTGTTTTTTAGCTTTTGGTGAAAGGCTGAATCTGATTTTATCAGAAATTGATTTATATGTTGCATAAATCAAAACATTAACAATTACAAGGGCTACCAGCATATGTATAGTTATAAGCCACTCACTAAGGCCGGACTGAACCACTCTTCCTCCCAGCCATCCCTGAAACAAAACCAAAACAAAAGCAGCTCCTGAACTATAAAATACTACTGGTTTTTCTTTGAAATAGGAAAATGAGAAATAAAAAGTCAGAGTGATTAGAAAACCTATGAGAACACCAACCAGTCGGTTAAAATATTCCATCCAGGTCTTAAATACACTAAACTCAGAAGGGTCATAGCTGCCCGGCAATTCCGATGCTGAAAGGGGAGGCACCCACTGCCCGAAACATTTTGGCCAATCGGGGCATCCCAATCCTGCTCCCGAAGCACGTACCAATCCACCAATGAATATTAAGGTAAAAGTTGCAAATACAGTAAGAATGGCGGTTTTTTGATAACGGTTTAATTCATTAAACCGAAAAGGTAAATTCATTTGAACTACTTGAAAGGGTATAAGTTAATTTAAACAGCACCGTTAATAACGATAATTTATATCAATCAATGCCATGAGAGTTAAAAATTCCTTAAATTTAAAAGATTGATTGAGGATAAAATATACCCATATTTAGTAAGGTTTGTCATCTTGGATCAACCTTATCTATTAAAATGCATAGTAACGCTGAATTAACTTGAAGCAAGTTCTAAACAATAATATTATTAGATGAAATCATCCCCAGGATCATTGGCAAAACCCCTTAGCACTTCTGCCTTTTTAGATTATGTTGAACTGACAAAACCGGGTATAACTATGCTTGTATTGGCTAGCATGGTAATAGGGTTTATACTTGGGTCTACCGGAGGTATTCAGTTTGGGATACTTGCCCATGCTATTATAGGTACGCTTCTCATAGCAAGTGGTACAGCAGCTCATAATCAATATATAGAGCGTGACCTGGATAAACTTATGGTCCGAACAAGTACGCGCCCTCTTCCAACTGAAAAAATCGCACCTATTAAAGCTTTATTTTTTTCACTTACGCTCATTTTAAGCGGATTCATCTATCTCCTGGTGATGGTAAATATGGCCGCAGGTGTTGTATCTGCGGCAACCAGTATCTTATACCTTGTTTTTTATACTCCCTTAAAGCGTGTATCCTTTGCAAACGTCTGGGTTGGCTCAATACCGGGTGCTTTACCACCCGTTGGTGGCTGGGCTGCAGCTACAGGTAATATTGCAGATCCGGGAATGTGGGTTCTATTCGGCATTATGTTCCTATGGCAAATACCCCATGTCATTTCAATTGCCTGGCTGTGCAATGAAGATTATACTCGCGCAGGATTTAGAATGCTACCACTGAAGGATAAAAATGGCACCAAATCTGTTTTTGTTATAATGTCCTGCCTGGTGATCATTTTGCCTGTCAGTGCTCTGTTATATTATCTGGGTATCAACGGAATCATCTATTTGATAGGTGCCATATTGGGTGGGCTGTACTTCTTATACTTTGGTATAAACTTTTATAATACCCGTGATAAAGTTAATGCCCGCAAGTTAATGTTCGGCTCATTAATTTATTTACCGGTTGTTTGGGTGTTTATCATCCTTGACAAATTATGGGAACTCATTTAATTCCCTGTAAATAAATGGTAGGGAAAAATAATACTTGCCATGCTAGCTAATGAGCCAGCATTCAGTAGTTGCTTAACTACAAATTCCTCCTTTTATGAATGCCTCGCAATAGTAACTGAAAAGCCCCTGAAAGACCTTTTAATCTGTAAAGCCACCTTGGGTCATTTTTAAGGGATCCAATGCTGCATCCAGCTCGGCTTCTGTAAGATCTGACATCTCCAATGCTACATCTTTAAGTGACCGCCCTTCAGCGTAGGCTGTCTTGGCTATCTTTGCTGCCAAATCATACCCAATAACAGGATTAAGAGCAGTGATCAGGATGGGGTTTTTGCCGAGCTTATCCTGAACATTTTCAACATTCACAACGAGTTTGGATACGGAGATGTTTGCAAAGTTATTTGCAGCGTTGGAAAGTAATCTAATGCTTTCATTCAAATTGGTTGCCACAAGAGGTAGCATCACATTTAACTCAAAATTACCAGATTGGCCTGCAATGGTAATACCGGCATCATTGCCAATGACTCTTGCACAGACCATTGCTGTAGATTCTTCTATTACCGGGTTCACTTTACCGGGCATAATTGAAGAGCCTGGCTGAAGAGCGGCTAAACGAATATCTGAAAGTCCGCTGTTAGGACCCGAATTCATCCAGCGAAGGTCATTGGCTATTTTCAACATACCCACGGCGATGGTTTTAAGCTGTCCGCTAGTTTCAACGGGTGCATCGACAGTTGCCTGAGCTTCAAAATGATCGGTAGCCTCTACAAACTGGAAAGAGCTGAGCTCTGAAATCGTTTCTGCAAATAACTTTCCAAAATCAGCATGGGTGTTGATGCCCGTTCCTACAGCCGTTCCACCTTGTGGAAGTTCTTTAAGACGCTCAAGAGCAGAATCTAGTCGTTCTATCCCTAGTAACAGTTGCCTTTCATAACCTCCAAATTGCTGTTTAATGGTAAGGGGCATCGCATCCATAAGATGGGTTCGTCCCGTACGGGCAACATCTTTATATTCATCCCCCTTTTTCCCAATTGTTTCTTGAAGGTGCTTCAGTGCAGGGATAAGTTTTTGTTTAATATTTAGTACTGCAGAAACTCTTAAGGCTGTGGGTATGGCATCATTTGAGCTTTGCCCGAAGTTGACATGATCGTTTGGATGTATTTTCAATCCGTTAATTTTGTCATCCCTGGCCAGTTCATTGGCACGGTTAGCAATAACCTCATTGGCATTCATATTGGTTGATGTGCCTGAACCCGTTTGGAAAATATCTAACGGGAAATGATCGTCAAGCTTCCCGTCTATAACTTCCTGAGCGGCCTTGCTAATATAGGTGACAATATCTGCAGGTAGCAAATCTAGTTGGCGGTTTACCTGTGCCGCTGCCTGTTTAACGTAGCCTAACGCCTGAATAAATGATCTGTCAAATGGAATTCCGCTAATCGGGAAATTGTCAATTGCACGCTGGGTCTGGGCGCCGTAGTAGGCATTTTCAGGAACGTTAACTTCACCCATTGAATCCTTCTCTGTTCGGAAACTCATAAATTACCTTATAACAGTTAATTGGTTAGATTTTACTATACTCCAATTTACGGATAACTATGTCCGAATTCCATGAAATACGTAAATCACTTTTTGATTTACTCAACAGTAACGCTTTTCGCCAGATTCCGGGGTTGATCTACATTGCACTTGCGGTTTACGGCTATATAATAAGACATAAGCTGCAAGGGGATCACAGTAAGCAAAGGTGTGAGCGTGTCATGTGTTTTTGGAATGGTAATATTGAATTCCGATAGCCGGGATACATCAGAATCCCTTTCGGCTGTAATGGAAATGATTCTGCCATTTCGTGCCTTCACCTCTTCGACATTACTGGCCATTTTGCCGTTTGTGTGATCCGTTGCTGCGATAACAACTACAGGCATGTGCTGATCGATCAGTGCGATAGGTCCATGTTTCATCTCTGCTGCAGGGTATCCTTCAGCGTGGATATAGGAGATTTCTTTAAGTTTCAATGCCCCTTCCAGAGCTACAGGGAAATTGTAGCTTCTTCCCAGATATAGAAAATTGGGTGCATAGGTGAAAAGCCGGGAAAGTTCTTCGATCTCTTCACCCATTTTAAGGATCTCAGCAACCTTGCCCGGAATAAGGCTCAGTTCTTTTATGATAGTTTTAAGTTCCGCGTCTTCTATGTTGTTTTTCTTTTGTGCTATCATGAGTGCCATCATGGTAAGCACCGTAACCTGAGCGGTGAAGGCTTTAGTCGACGCTACTCCGATTTCTGTGCCGGCATGGGTATATACACCAGCCTCCGTCTCACGGGCAATGGATGAACCAACAACATTGCAAATGCCCAAAACAAGAGCGCCGCGTTTCTTTGCTTCCCTTGCCGCAGCTAGCGTATCAGCTGTTTCGCCACTTTGCGATATGACAATCATCACATCGTTTTCATCAATAAGAGGTTCACGATAACGAAATTCTGAGGCATATTCGACTTCCACAGGTGTTTTAGCAAGATATTCAAAAAGATATTCGCCTACGAGGCCTGAATGCCAGCTGGTTCCACAGGCGGCAATAATTATACGCTTGGCATTAACGATTTTATCAACTACATTTTCAATGCCACCCAGATGTACTCGCCCTTCTTTGATAAGCAGGCGTCCACGCATACAATCAGCAATGGTATTTGATTGTTCAAAGATTTCCTTGAGCATGAAGTGAGGGAAACCACCTTTTTCGATCTGTTCAAGACTCATAGCAAGCTCATGAACCTCTTTAGTTAAAGGTACATTCTTTATCGTCTTGACCTGATAACTGTCACGGTCTATGACCGCCATTTCATCCTCATCCAAATAAACTACTTTATTGGTGTATTCGATGATCGGTGAAGCGTCGGATGCTACAAAATACTCGTTTTCACCGATGCCAATAAGTAAAGGTGAACCTCTACGTGCAACAAGTAACCGGTCAGGGAAGTCCTGATGGGTTATGGCAATACCATAGGTGCCTTCAACCTGTTTTAACGCTAGCTGCACGGCAGTTTCAAAATCGATATTGCTTAGTTTGAAAATCTCTTCGATTAGGTGAGCAAGTACTTCAGTGTCAGTATTACCTTTAAACTTATGGCCTTTGTTTCGAAGTTCTTTTTTAAGAGAATCGTAGTTTTCTATGATGCCATTATGAACGATGGCGAACTTCTCATCTGAACTAGTGTGTGGGTGGGCGTTAACTTGATTAGGTTCGCCATGAGTAGCCCAACGGGTGTGACCAATTCCGACATCGCCCTTTACAGGTTTGTCACTAATTAATCGTTCAAGTTCCGAAACTTTCCCTTTGACTTTTCTAATCTGCAAAGATCCGTCAACGATGGCTAGTCCCGCTGAATCATAACCTCTGTATTCCAGTCTTTTAAGGCCCTTCAGTATAACATCTGCGGCCTGTCTGTGACCGATATAACCAACAATTCCACACATTTTATTAAAAATTTATAGTTAGAAAATTCTCTGATGATAATTGGTCAAAGATAAGTAAATCATACTTATCTTTTTGAGTGATTTTCCCAATCTATGGTATTTTACACGTTTATTTTCTGAAAACCTTATAAATCTTATCATATAAGCATTATTGACTTTAATTATAGTTTTTTATTTCGTAAACTTTTAAACCTGACAAAATTATAAATGATTAACCTGCCTGAATGATATTATTTGAGGATGAAGACCATAAACATTTCTATCCCCTTGCCCTTACTCGTCCCATGGATGAACAAAGGATAGGCGTCCTTACCATTCGGGAGAAATGGCTTCATTATTTGCAGGAGGCAAAATACTTTAGAACGGTACGTAAGGATTTAGAACCTTTTTATAATACGCCGCTTGATAAACAGGAGGGAGATGAACTTTGGATAAATTCAAGGTTTTTACCTGATGAAGAGGTAATAAAGAAAATATTGACATTAAAACGAGGTACGGGCTTATCTTCATCCGGAATACCTGTTGCGGTAAGGATGTCATCACAGGAAAGCAGGCATTTGATTAAACAAGAGTACCCAGATTTCCAGGGAATTCCATTGGAACCTGTATCTTCAGGCTTTTTGCTTACCAGGGTTTGGGAACTATTTGAACGAAATGGTATAGAAATAAGAAAAGATTATGAGCTTTTGGGGAGGACCCAAACATCAAATGAAACTAATACTGAGCATAGCATTCTTGTCAATCCCGGAAATATCAGCTTTGGAGAAAATGTTAAAATTGATGCGGGAGTGATTCTGGATGCCTCCGAAGGTCCGATTTATATAGGATCCGGAGTTCAAATAATGTCGGGTTCGGTCATTAAAGGTCCGGTTTCCATAGGTGAAGAGTCAATCATTAAAATGGGAGCAAAAATATACCCGGACACAACGATAGGGCCGGTATGTAAAGTTGGAGGAGAAGTCAAATGTGTAATCATACAAGGCTTTTCAAATAAGGCTCACGATGGGTTTTTGGGTAACAGCCTGATTGGCGAGTGGTGCAATATCGGTGCAGATACCAATTCATCAAACTTAAAAAATAATTACAAGTCAATTTACATGACTAATTGGATGACGGGTGAGCCTTATGAAACCGGTATAAAAACGTGTGGCACGATCATGGGTGATCATAGTAAAACCAGTATAAATTCCATGTTGGGAACAGGAACGATTTGCGGAGTGGCTTGTAATTTGCTTGGCAGTGGATTTAATCCCAAGTTAATCCCTTCGTTTTCCTGGGTAGGCGATGATGGAGTACTAGTTCATGAATTTGACAAAGCAATGGAAACAGCAGTAAGGGTGATGGCACGTCGCAACGTAAAAATGAGTGATGCCTACCGGCAAATGATGCAGACAATCTATGAAAATCGCTAATCAGTTCCTGATATCTTGCCTTTAATCGGCAGCATTACCCGAATAAGTCGGCATGGGTGCCCGTTCTGATCAAAATTAACTCATCATCTGTGGCTTCGTAAATAAGCAGCCAATCCGGTTGGATATGACATTCCCTTGTGGATGCGTAGCTGCCTGTGAGCTTGTGATCCCGGTATCGTTCATCCAACGGTTTACTTTCGGCCAGGGCTTTAATAATTTTTTTGAAGTGGGTAAAAGATTTGCCTCTTTTTTGCATCAACTTCACATCTTTTTTAAATCGACTCGTTCTCCCAATTTGCTTCATCAAATACTCAGGTCATCAAACAATTCCTCCGGCGACCGAGCCTTTTTTAGTTTTTTCCGAGCATTAGCTTCCCGAATCGTTTTATCAGTTTCTTCATTGGGAATTCGCAAAGCAAACGGCAATCCTTTTTGAAGTTTTACCTGCTTGAAAAAAATTCGAATAGCCTCGGTAGTGGAAAGGCCCAGTTCCTCTAATATTTCTTCCGTCTCTTTTTTTAGGCCGGGTTCAATTCTTGCCCGAACTGATGTTGTTTTGGTAATCATGGTAGGTGTCTTTAATGTTTTTTATAATGTAGCATATTTGCGCTACATTAACAACGTGGCACCTCGTGGCTTTGGTGTACCAAAAAAACCGTGAGCAAGGTCACTTGTTCCCGTAAAAACCTGAAAAAACAGACACTATGGCATTTGAATTTCCGACTTTGTCATACGTTCAAAGAATTCTGTAAGCTTCCCCCAGACACTTCATCAGGTCCACATTGTTAGATTATATCCTCGACTGTAAAATCAATTATACAAATTCCCATACTCCCAATATAAGCATCAACAGTTCTTTTCCCACACGTGAACTTTTTGCTTTTTTGAAATGCCTTGCGAGCATTATTTAAAGTATAGAATGTTTGGCTCTGATTTTCTTCTTCGATTATGAAGCCCGCCGGTAATCCTCTTCTAACTCGAGCTTCTTCCTAATCGCAATTTCTTTTCGAGTGGTTTGTAACGAGTGGACAATTTCTTGTAACTGCCCATCTCTTTTTCTCTGAAATCGGAGGTAATATATTTTGCCACGTTTTCTTAATAATGCCATGGGAATCTGCCCTCTTTATTTGTTCCTACTTTTTGGGAAAAGGAGGGAAAACTGCCTTTCCCGTTCATTCCCACTGAGAAAGCAAGATACAAAAAAAGCCGCCTATATCAACTATAAACGGCTTTTTGAGGGTGTACCGAAGGCGGGACTCGAACCCGCACGAGCAAGCTCACACGTCCCTGAAACGTGAAGAATAAAGGCTATTTCATGAAAATATTTTCCTACTTTTGTACCTACTTTTTGGGAAGAAAAGGAAATAAATATTTCCCATTTAGTCCCTTCATTCCCATTGCAGGCCAAAATGGATACCAATTTTTTTCAGAATATTTATCCTCTAACGAAAGATTCATGAAGTACTATCAGAGACTTTTCAGATCAAGAAAATCAGCAATTTTCATTATTTGCGTCTTTCCGATCTTTTTCAGAACTAGTAAGTCATTATCACCGGTTAATAGATAGTCAGCATTTCCATCAAGGGACAACGACAGCAAGAAATTATCTTTAGGGTCTCTGCAAAGGGATACTTCAGAAGTAACAACAATATACTCTGCATAGTCTTCTATTATTTCCAGAAGATCTTCTACATCGGATATTGCAAAGTAGCGTCGGAGCTTGGGCCTTTTTACCACGGCAATAAATTCTTCATATAACTCCTGACTAAATACAAGCTCACATTCGCCGGATATTAATAGTTGATCCAGCTTTTCATAATTACGGCTAATAAGGAAACTTATCCAGAGATTTGTATCCAGAATAATTCGCATTCTTATTTTGCATACCGACTTGTGCGGACGGCTTCAACTTCTTTAGCAAT
>JBBDQY010000094.1:0-68526 GCA_040905745.1 Balneolales bacterium | reverse complement strand
AATTTGAGTCACGTCCGTTTTTAGTAGAACCGCCACCTTTTTTATGTGCCATTTCACTATCTCCGGTTAAACTTTAATGTTATCAATTTTAATTTGAGTCATATCCTGACGGTGCCCTCTGGTTTTCTTGTAGCCTTTTCGTCTCTTTTTCTTAAAGACGATTACTTTATCGGCACGTACATGCTCTACAACGGATGCCTCCACTACGGCATCTTTAACTACAGGGCTGCCCACATTAACTTTTCCGTCTTTGTCGGAAACAAGAAGCACTTTGTCAAAAGATATTTTTTCGTTTACGTCAGCATTTTGCCGGTCTACGTAAATGACATCATTTAATTTTACGTTAAATTGATGTCCGCTAATTTGAACTACCGCGTACATAAGCTTAAAATGGGTGATTTGTGTTTTTAATCAAGTTGATAATATAAGGTTATTTCCTCATTTTTCAAATGCTATTCATTTTATTTAAACCGGTTGTATCAGGTAATAAATAAAAAAGTAAACAGTAGTCCGTAAGAGTTCTCCCCCTCGGGTTTATTTTGAGTTCGATAAAAACTTCAATAACCCTATATGACATAAAGTAAGCATTTCACCGGCCAACCCATGATAAAACAGCTTCAATTTATGGGTGTTTGTATTATTAACCCAACATACACCACTTTGTTGTCAAATTGAACCGAGGTTAGATACAACCAATGTATTGAACAAAAATGTATCAACGACGTATCAACACCATATCAAAGCCGTATATATATGGCCTTGATACGGCTTTGATATGATGTTAATACGTCGTTATATAAACCCATTTTTTCTTTTTTCGAGACTTTTAGTGGCTTTAAAAGATGGTTTATTTTACTGGACAAGTAATATTAATATGTTCCCATATAGAACTATTCAGTTCTTGAAGAGTGAAAGTTTAGAGGGGGTGTCCCCAGGTGGACAAACCACATTGGAATTTTGGAATAATTAGAAATGATGTGGAGCTTGCTAACAAATATATGGGCATGAGTGTACTAAATGGAAAACCATTACATGAAGTTTCTTTTTCTGAATGTTTGAAATAACTTGTAGTAAGCGTAATTTTAAATAATTATAAACTGAACTAATAAAATTGAATATGAAAGAATTGCCCGAGCTTCATAAACAGGCTAAGTTTCTGAAAAACCGTAAACGCCTTCAGCATGACGGAGGTAGAGCCTGGATAAAGGATAGTCAATTACATGAAGCAATTAAAGGTGCTAATTACAAGCTTGTTAACTATACACCTTCCCGACTTCAAGGTGCGGGTAAGGACGTACTTGAGAAGAAAGCCGGAAATATCATTCAGGCTGCTGATTCTGGCAAAACATTCTGATTATGCTTTAAACAGTCCTGATTTATTAATATGCCCAACATATTTACCTAATACTGTAATTTCCTCTGATTCATCCGGTTCGATGATAATATCATTGTAATTATCGTTTGATGGTTCAAGCCGAAGGCCATTCTTGCTTTTGAATATCTTCTTTAGGCTGGTTTCACCATTGTAAAGAACAGCCCCTATCCCACCATCCTTGGGTTCCTCATTTGTAAGCAAAACAAAATCTCCGTCATGTATCTCGCTTTCCTTCATGCTCATGCCAGAAACTCTCAATGCAAATATTTTACCAAGGTTTGGGAATATATGATCCAGGGTTATCATCCCTAAATCCATGTCCACCGCTTCTTGCAAACCTCCTGCGGCAATAAGTCCACGAATTGGAATACCTGACTTCTCTTGTGGCACTGCTTCAAAACGTGAACCAATTTCGTAATCATTATCATCACCTTTTTCCAAATATCCTTTTTTAACAAGAGATTGTAAGTTCTGCGTCACACTATTAGGTGATTTAAAACCAAATTCATCAGCAATTTCCCTATAAGTTGGCCAAATACCCTGCTCGAATTTATAGTCGCTTATGAATTTTAAGAATTCTTTTTGCTTGGGTGTTAATTGTAGATTATCCATAGGTTCTAATGATGTGTGTAATATATGTGCAATTTACAACAAGTTTTGATCAAAAGGAAAGATCATAAATTATAAATATTATTAAGTCACTGTATTTATTTAGCTGAAGTATTAATATATTGAATTCAGATAGGGAATTATTTCACCGCTATTATCATTAGCTATGGTAGTAACAGTATAATTAAACATAAACTGTTGGGAACAATGCATGGCAAAACTAATCATTCGGTTCAATTGTTTAACTATAAATATTAGAGGGATAAGTATTTAATATTTATAGTCAAACAAGGACAAAAGAGTTTGATTGAACGTGAATAATGCAATTAACATGTATACCCGACGTTAAAAAGGATATCTATGAGGTTAACTAATAAAAATAATATGAATTTGAGAGATCTTGATGATCAGCAGCTCGTCCGTTTATATAGAAAAGACGGTGATGAACAGGCTTTTAAAACCCTGTTAAAGCGGCACGAATCAAAGATTTATTCATACATCTATAGCATGGTGGGCAATGGTGAAACAGCCAATGACATCTTTCAGGAAACGTTCACCAAAGTTATCACTAAGATGGATGAAACGTATAATGAACAGGGCAAATGGATTGCCTGGGTTATGCGTATTGCACATAATGCTACAATAGATTATTTACGAAAGAAAAAAAGGTTCGTGGATGTGAATTCACATCAGGACCCTGATTATGATTTTTATGACCGACTTCCGGATGAAGGTGTAGTTGATGCACAGCGTGGAATAGAAAAAGACGAGGCCAAAGACAGCCTTATTAAGCATATTGGAAAATTACCGAAAGAGCAACGTGAGGTGGTAATGCTCAGGCATTATTATGAAATGTCATTTAAGGAAATAGCTGAAATTACGGATGTTTCTATAAATACAGCTCTTGGGCGAATGAGATATGCTTTAATTAACCTGAGAAAAATGTTTGAGAAGGAAAATGGAAAAGAAGTCAAATTTGCCGAACGCAGATGATCTCTGCGTCGAGTATGTTCTAAATGAATTGGATCCCTCAGAGGTTGTTCTTGTTGAGAGGGCCATGGAAAAGGATATGGACCTGCTCATAGAAATAGAGTGTTTACGAAGGACGCTTAAAAAACTTGAAAGTTTGCCCCTTCGCAATCCACCTGCCAATATTCATGATGCCATCATTCATCATGCTGTAAGTCACTATCATGATAACCGTCGATCCCTTTTTCCCAGGTGGAATAATACGACGGCCATGGCAACTGCTACTGCTGTTGTTTTTAGCGTATTAATATCTATAGTTAACTTTTATCCGGAAGATATGGAGTTACCTAAAATGATTGATCAATCGTCTGCTAATGAATCAAAAGCAGTTAATCCCTGGGTGGATAATAATAACATATTGCATATCAACCAATCTTCCCAATCTTCGAGTAACATCGAAAATATTTCAGCTGGAAATTCTGACTTGCAACATAGTTTGCAGCGACTCAAGCTAATCGATCATTCATTACCATTGTCGCCTGATATGCGTGATATACAGTTAACCCGAACTTCTAATTAGATCATCTGACTCTTTTATACAAATAGCTATACCCCAAACAAGCATTAAAAAATTGAGGTTTATCTCAATCAACCCAACTTTATTGAATAAATATTTGGTTTGTTTTGCTTGACAGATACGCCCGCGTTATATTCCTACCGTGCGTTAATCAAAATCGGATATTGAATATTTTATGGGCAAAATCATTTCTGTGGCTAATCAAAAAGGTGGCGTAGGTAAAACTACATCAGCCGTAAATCTTGCAGCAAGCCTGGCGGCTTTAGAGCACTCAACGCTGCTGCTTGATATTGACCCTCAAAGTAATTCAACTAGTGGCGTCGGCATTGATACGAAATCTGTTGATCAATCCATCTATGAGGTTTTGGTAAATGGTGTTGATATTAATAATAGTATCCTTAGCACAGAAATGCCTAATCTCTCTATAGTGCCTGCTCATATCAACTTGGTGGGCGCCGAAATTGAAATGGTCGATAAGCCCAGAAGAGAGAATATCCTGAGGGACGCTTTAGGAAGCCTAAAAACAAAATATGATTTTATTATAATTGATTGTCCTCCTTCCCTTGGATTGTTAACCATTAATGCGCTTACAGCATCTGACTCTGTGCTTATTCCTGTTCAATGTGAATATTTTGCGCTTGAAGGGCTTGGGCAGTTATTGAATACCATCAAGATTGTTAGACAACACCTAAATACAACACTTCAGATTGAGGGCGTTGTACTTACCATGTACGATTCCCGAACCAGGCTTTCAAACCAGGTAGCAGAAGAAGTAAAGCGTTATTTTGATGACCGTGTATTTAAAACAGTAATTTCAAGGAATGTACGCCTTGCCGAAGCACCCAGTTTTGGTAAGCCTGTACTTCTTTATGATTCCATCAGTATGGGTTCAAAAAACTATCTATCTCTTGCGAGGGAGATTATTACCCAAAATAAAGAATTATTTAAGAATAGTATGGTATTTACCTCTTAGTTCCCTCTTTTGGATATAACCAGGAGATCGCGCCTATATTTCGATGTAATCCAAGTCATAAGATATTAATTACAATAAGTTAAGTATGGCAAAAAAAGTTTTAGGAAAAGGGTTAGGGGCATTTTTCCCTGAGTATAATGATGACAGCAAGGTCTCAGGAAAAGATACTGACGGCATCACATTAGGCAAACAGGCTAAACGTGTTAATGTCACACTGCATGTACCTGTTACCCATATAAGAGCAAATCCTAATCAGCCGCGTAAAGATTTTGATGAATTTGCTTTACAGGAATTATCCGAATCTATACGTATGCATGGGTTGATTCAACCCGTTACGGTTCGCCATATAAGGGATGATCGCTATGAGCTTATTAGTGGCGAACGTCGTCTTCGTGCTACAAAAATGGCCGGAATATCTACTATCCCCGCCTATGTTCGGGAGGTTGATGACAACGATGTCATTGCTTTTGCCTTAATTGAAAACGTACAGCGAGAACAGCTTAATCCTATCGAAATAGCGATGGGTTACAAAAGGTTAGTAGAAGAATGTAAATACACCCAGGAGGAGGTTGCAAAGCAAGTAGGTAAAAACAGAACAACCGTTACAAATATGCTCCGTCTGCTTAATCTACCTCCTTTTATTCAGGCTGCCCTTAAGTCAGGCAAGATATCAACCGGGCATGCCCGTGCATTGATATCGATTGACAATTCTAAAGTGCAAAAAAAATTACTTGAACAAACTATTGAACTTGATTATTCAGTGAGGCAACTGGAAAATGCTGTTCGTTCTGCGGATAAGGAGAAGACAAAATCCAATCGTATTCTTGCTAAAAAAGACCAGAGGGAAATACAGCTTATGGAGCTGTCGAATCGTTTGAAAAATAAATTTAGTACTAAAGTACAGATAAAGCGAAAGCTCAAAGGCGGGGAAATCAGAATTGACTATTATACCGATGATGAACTCGACCGACTGGTTGCACTGCTTGATTCCGTTTCGTGAGCTGACTGTTGGAATCCTTTTCCTCTTTTTTGGGTATGATAGTTTCGCCCAGCATAAGCACTTTCATAATGAGAGCTTTGCAAGCACCTCTCTTATAGATCATTTCGCCTATCAGGACATTGACGATAATAGTGTGCGAAATGATACAGTTCCTAACCCAAAAGATGTTATGCTCAGGTCTGCCCTGATCCCGGGATGGGGGCAAATCACAAACAGGCAAGTTTGGAAGGTGCCAATCGTTTATGGCATGTTGATTGGTATTACCTATTACAGCATAACCTTACATAATAATTACTCAGATTACCGTGCTGCATATTATAATACACATACAAGTGACCTGAAGTTTGGGCCTACTCCGGAATATATGGATCCCGGTAATTCGCCTCAGACGCTTCGTGAGTACCGTGATTTCTATAGGAACAGGCGTGACTTTTCCATAATAGGCATATTTCTTGCTTATGGATTGAATATAGCAGATGCCTACGTATATGCACACTTTAGAGATTTTGACGTGAGTGATGATCTAAGTGCTAATTTCAGTGTTAAACCTGATCATGCTCCAGACAATTCACCGTTTATTTCCTTGTCTGTTCGTTTATCTATTAAATAACCCAACTAACCTAGCCTATCATGTCTGACTCTAAAAATATGGAAAATAAAATTCCCGGTGAATATGAAGAGAGATCCCGTTTTGAGCAGGATGCCTGGAGTGTATTTAAGATAATGGGGGAATTCGTTGAAGGTTATGATAAACTACTAAAAATTGGACCCTGCGTTTCGATATTTGGTTCTGCACGGCTTAAAGAAGGTACTCCCCATTATAATAGTGCCGTAGATATGGCTATGGCTCTTACTAAGATGGGTTTTGGGGTAATAACCGGGGGTGGGCCGGGTATAATGGAAGCAGCGAACAGAGGGGCAAATCTAGGTAAAGGAAAATCGGTTGGATTATGCATACAACTTCCCTTTGAAGAAAAAGCAAATATATTTTGCGACTTCGATTATACGATACATTTCAATTATTTCTTTGCCAGGAAGGTGATGTTTGTAAAATATGCCCAGGGTTTTGTTGTATATCCGGGTGGCCTGGGAACCCTGGATGAATTATTTGAAGCTCTTACTTTAATACAAACAAAGAAAATTAGCCCATTTCCTATTATCTTAATGGGTAAAGATTATTGGTCAGGGTTGGTGAACTGGATAAGAGATACGATGGTTAAGGCTGGTACCGTTTCAGATAGTGATCTCAATTTGTTCCATCTCACAGATTCTGTTGAGGATGCAACAAAAGTCATTTATAATTTTTACCAGGAACATAAACTCAATCCAAATTTCTAATGAAAATTTTTATTACAAAATTCACACCAATCTTTAGTAAATACTAATTTATTTTGTACTTTCGTTGACGAAATATCAATCTGATGAGAAGTAATAACAATATTATGAAATATTATACAGGTGTAATCACAATTTTACTGGTATTAGCTTTAGCCTTTTTTGAAAATGCTGATGCCCAGACACGTGAAGATGTAGTTAATAAATTTAACGAAGGCTTTGAATTAGTGCAGGCCGGTGAGGATTTGGCTGCTATTGAGGTATTCGAAGAAACCATCCAAATGGCAGAAGCTCTGGGTAGTGAGGGCGATGATATCAAAGCCAGGGTTGAGGGACAGATTCCACAATTATATTTCAGGTATGCCGCTAATCATTATCGGGCCGGTAACGTTGATGAAGCCATTGAGGCTTTTCGTGAAACGGTTGAAAATGCTGAGAAATATGGTGACGAAAATACCAAAGCACGGGCAGAAGGGAATATGCCGCGACTTTACCTCTCCAAAGGAAACCAACTATACCGTAATGAGAATTTTAATGGAGCATTGGAAGCATATAACAATGCATTGGAACTAAATTCAAACTACCCTCAGGCTGTTTATCAAAAAGGGCTAGTCTACCGTCAGTTAAACGATATAGATAATGCTTTATCCCAGTTCGATCAGGCTATCGACATGGCATTGAATGCAGGAAATACAAATTTAGTAGATCAGGCAAGTAGTTCAGCCCGTGATTATCTTATTTATCAAGGAGTTAATAGGATTGAAGATGAAAATTTTAATAGTGCCGTAGAATTATTGCAGCGTGCTTTGACGTATGATGACCAATCATCGGAAGCCTATTACCGGCTTGCGGTGGCTCATAATAACCTGGGTAATTGGGATCAAGCTATTGCAAATGGTACCCGTGCTGTAGAATATGAAACCGACGGCCGTACTGATCAGGCAAAAATATGGTTTGAAATAGGTATAGCCTATAAAAATCAGGAAAATGAACCTCAGGCATGTGAAGCTTTTACTAATGCGGCATATGGTTCATTTCAAGCTTCTGCGGAACACGAGCTTGAGTTTGAGCTTGACTGTGATCCTGCAACCCGCTAACGGATGATGCTTTTTTACCGTACCTTTAAAAGCCTCCGCAATAACGGAGGCTTTTTTTTTAGTTAAATTTACTTTCTACCCCAACCTTTTAAAAATACTTACCTAAGGATGATCGATTCTAACCTGGAACAACAATGTGTTAACACTATAAGAACTCTCTCAATGGATGCCGTTCAAAAAGCAAACTCCGGTCATCCCGGCATGCCTATGGGAATGGCTGACGCTGCTTATGTACTTTGGACGGAATTCTTAAAGCATAATCCAAAGAATCCTGAGTGGATAAATCGTGATCGGTTTATCCTTTCGGCGGGTCATGGTTCTATGTTGCTTTATAGCCTTCTGCATCTTACAGGATATGACCTGCCTCTTGAAGAACTTAAAAACTTCCGCCAATGGAATAGTAAAACTCCCGGTCACCCAGAATATGGCATTACACCGGGTGTGGAGACTACAACTGGACCTCTGGGGCAAGGTTTCGCAAATGGGGTAGGGATGGCGATAGCAGAAACTTTCTTAGCTAAGAAATTTAATAATAAAGATTTTACTCTCATAGACCATTATGTTTACGCCATCGTCAGTGATGGAGACCTAATGGAAGGCATAAGCCAGGAAGCGGCTTCACTTGCAGGTCATTTAAAACTAGGGAAGCTTGTGTATCTGTATGATGACAATAACATCACAATAGACGGGTCTACTGATTTATCGTTTACTGAAGATCGCTTAAAGCGTTTTGAAGCTAATGGTTGGCATATTCAACAGATAGATGGGCATGATAGAAATGTTATCCGAGATGCAATCAAAGCAGCTAAAGCCATTACGGATAAACCCTCTCTCATCAGTTGCAAAACAAAGATTGGTTATGGAAGCCCCAACAAACAAGGCACAGAAAAGTCTCATGGGGCACCCCTCGGTGATGAAGAGATCAAACTCACTAAACAAAGCTACAAATTTCCCTCTCTCGAGCCATTTTTTATTCCCAAGGAAGTAACTAATCATTATCGTAAAGCATTAGAAGAAGGTGCAAAACAGGAACAAGAATGGAATTATTTGTTCGATTCGTATCAGGAAAGAGATCCTGAGCAAATTAAAAGTTTCAATAGCTTTATAAACGAAAGTAGTATTGACTGGGATGAAGCCTTATCCGAATTTCCGGCTGACGCAAAGGGCATGGCTACAAGAAAAGCCTCCGGGGAGATCTTGAAAAAACTCTCTTCCGTTATTCCTAACCTATTCGGTGGATCGGCTGATCTCTCACCCAGTAATAATACTCAAATTGATTCCCACCCTTATTCTCCTGAGAATAGAACCGGACGTTATGTCCATTATGGTGTTCGTGAGCATGCCATGATCAGTATTATGAATGGGATTAACTTACATAAAGGTTTAAAACCTTACGGTGGTACTTTTCTAATCTTTTCTGATTACTGCCGTCCGGCTATCCGTCTCGCTGCACTGTCAAAAATACCAACTATAATCGTGTTCACTCACGATAGTGTTGGGTTAGGGGAAGATGGTCCTACACATCAGCCTGTTGAACAACTTGCTTCATTACGGCTTATCCCCAATACGTATGTACTCAGGCCTGCCGATGCTAACGAAACGGCATATTGCTGGAAAATTGCCATGAATAGAACAGATGGTCCGTCTATTTTAGCTCTGACCAGACAAAATCTACCTACTTTAGACAGAAACGAGGTTGCATCAGCAGATGGTACAGAGTTGGGCGCCTATATTTTGATGGATTCCTTAAAAAGCATCCCTGACGCGATAATTATTGGAACAGGCTCTGAAGTCGCCATTGCTCTTAAAGCCCGTGAAAGATTGCTCGAACAAGATATAGATGTCCGGGTTGTCAGTATGCCTTGTCAGGAAATCTTTCGCCGGCAATCAGAGGAATATAAAGAAAGTGTATTGCCATCCCATATTACCGCACGAGTCTCTATTGAGGCAGGGGTGACCAATGGTTGGCAAGAATGGGTAGGTAATCAAGGGCGCTCTATTGGTATTGACCATTTTGGCTCTTCAGCACCCTACCAAACTCTTTTTGAAGAATTTGGTATCACTGCTGATAGGATATCAGAAGAAGTCCGTGAATCTTTAGGGACGATTAAAGCAAAATATTAGCCTGTTAAAGACATCGAGGGAAAGTGATTTGTTAATGCAAATTGAATCACTTTCCTACATTTACTTGAAAATATTTAAACGATAAGGTTAGCTTCTTCTATTTCTTTCAATTTCACGGCTTTCTTCCTGACACAATTGAAAGTTATATCATCAGTAAGTTTTTCATTCTGGATAAAATTTTCCAATGAGTTCTGTATTTTCTGAGTAATACTTTTGGCATGAAGTGACCCATAGATATCAAACAGCGATTGTAGACGTTCCAGCCCATATTCCTGATTCATGGTATTTCTTGCCTCAGTTAGCCCATCAGTATAAAAGAGAACGGAATCTCCATCTACAAAGGGGATAGTCACTTCTTTCAAATGTGCTTTAAGTTTCTCTGAATTAGTCATTCCAAGAGCTAATCCGGTTGATCTCAACTCAATTGAGACATCTTTTTGTTTAATAAATAATAAGGGAGGATTATGCCCAGCCCGGCATAATTGGAATGAATGATGATTATGAGGGAAAAAAGCGGCACAGGCTGTTACAAAAGTCTTATCCTTTTTCCCTGATTTGACGTAATCATTCAATTCCAAAAACAAATCCTTTGGGCTGGGTTGAGTTTTTTTGATCAGTAAATGAACCAATGCCTGCAGACGGAACATATACAAGGCTGCTCCCAATCCTTTGCCCGAAACATCAGCTATGATCAAATAGACACCTTTATCGGTTGGGATCACATCAACGTAATCACCACCCACTTCTTTAGCCGTTGTAGCAAATGATTCAAATTCCAATTCTTTGGTCTTGGTACTGGATGAGGGTAGCAGCCCTAGTTGAATATCCCTCGCGAAATCAATTTCTTTTTTTGCATCAATTTTCTCAAGCAACTCAAGCATGAGTAAGATAATTATAGCTAATATAGATATGGGAAGAGCTATTTGAGCCAAACCATTGGAGATAAAATATAATATAAAACCTAGTATAGACCCCAAAAACACCAGCCTTCTAGCCGGACTTAACCTGCGTACCAAGGCAGAAAACAAACGCATAACCCGCGTATGGAACGGAACAACTTTGTTAGTGGCCTTGTCGATTCTACTACCGACAGCCTCCTTATAGAGCTCATACAAGCGGGTAGAATCAGCATGGAATTCTCTGTTAATTCTTTGCGGGGTCATTCCCTCTGTATATTGACGGTAGAACATACGAGTATTTTGAAACCTACCGTACGCTTCGTTTTTTAAGCTCATTTTATTCTACTATTTTAGAGGCTTTTATTTATGTCTCATATTGTTCATTTTAGCTAGCTTAAATTAAAGATCGATCAAATGATCTAAACACTCCTTAATTAATTACTTATTCGAAAAATTGCATTAAAAGTTATGCAAAATATCATTTTTCTTTAAGAACGTAACCTCGCGCTTTTATGCTGAAATTCAATGGTGAATACTGAAACTGAAATCCCTGATAGTAAAAAAAAATCGAATAAATCGGATAAATCCAATCTTAATTCCAGGAGTTATCTTGTTATTGGATTTGGTTTTTTGCTGATATTTTTAAGTTATCTCTTTGCGGGGGAGATTCCAATGAGAGATGGCCATTATGGATTGTGGTCACTTTTACCCCCTTTAATAGCCATCATATTAGCCTTCTGGACTCGAGAAGTAATTAGTTCATTATTCGTAGGTATTGTCTTGGGTGGTATTATTTCCGGTCAGTTGAATATTGTAGAGGTATTTCTAATTCCATCACTGGCTACTGAAAGTTTTGCCTTAATTTTATTGGTTTATCTGTGGGCTTTAGGTGGGTTGATTGGTATATGGACACGTACAGGTGGGGCTGTCCGCTTTGCTGACTGGGCTAGCGGGAAAGTTGTAAGCGGGCCAAGAAGTGCTAAATTTTTCACCTGGGCCATGGGGTTGGTTTTTCATCAGGGTGGCACGATCAGTACCGTATTAACAGGTGCCACTGTTCGTCCTGTTGCCGACAAGCATGGAGTTGCACATGAAGAGCTTGCTTATATGGTCGATTCAACCGCTTCGCCGGCAGCTACTCTGATCCCATTTAATGTCTGGCCTATTTATGTAAGTGGCCTGGTGGTTGGAACCATTCCACTATTTGAAACTGCACAAGATGGAATCAGCTTCTTTATAACAGCATTACCCTATAATTTTTATGCAATCTTTGCCATATTGATTGCACTGGCTTTTGCCTGGGATAAGCTGCCTTTCGTGCCTGGAAAGAAAATGCGGCTAGCACAAGCAAGGGTGCGGGATACCGGAAAACTTGACCGTGATGGAGCCTTGCCACTGGCATCCCCGGAACTTACTGATATGAAAATCCCTGATGATTATCATCCGGGACTTATTGACTTCTTAGGACCCATAGGCACACTGTTAGGGGTAGCCATAATTCCGTTTATCGTAACCTATTTCTTCATGGGTTGGGGGGATGATTCTCTTCTATTGATTGCAGAGGCTTTTGTCCTGGCCGTATTGGCAGCCATTGGCATTGCACTTGCAAAAGGCATGTCTCTTCAAAAGGCCATAAATGGATTCGTTGATGGTTGTAAAGGTGTCACCATAGGCGCAATCATTTTGGCTTTAGCAGTAACGTTAAAGTCAGTGGCTGATACAATTGGAACAGCTGCCTTTATCGTAGAATTGTCAGGAGATTATATCTCTCCATATTTATTACCAGGATTATTAATGGGGTCATGTATGGTGATTGGTTTTTCCACCGGAACATCCTGGGGAACCTACGCTGTAGTTTTTCCTGTAGCTATGCCCCTGGCATGGGCTGTGCTCCCAGATCCATTTTTTATAACTTTATGCTTTTCATCCGTTATCGGTGGAAGTGTTTTCGGTGATCAATGTTCTCCGATCTCAGATACTACGATTTTGTCATCTTTGTCAACCGGTTGTGATATGATGGATCACGTTTACACACAAATCCCTTTGGCCCTAACTGCGGCGGGTTTGGCAGCGGTTGCTTATGCCATTTTAATTGTACTTTTTATTTAATTTATATTCGAACTAAAAAGCATAAAAAGATAATGAGCTTAATTATACGTTATTTTCCTGTAACCCTAAATCTGAAACGTCGCTTTACAATTTCCAGATGGTCTAGAGATACCACCGAAAATTTATTTATCGAGATTGAGAAAGATGGTATTATCGGAATTGGGGAAGCTGCGCCCAACAAAAGGTTTGGTGAAACCCAGCAATCGGCATCTGCTTTTTTTGATTCCCTTGATTCGTCTTCAATAACTAACCCGTATGATGTTGAAGCCTGTATTTCCTATATGGCATCGGTTAATCCTGGTGAGTTTGCTGCTAAAGCTGCTTTTGAGATGGCATTGCATGACTGGGTGGGTAAAAAACTGGGTGTAGCTACTCACGCTTTGCTACAAGCGCCATCTCCTATTGGTCCGAAAACATCCTATACTATAGGGATTGATCACCCGGAAACAATTCCTGAAAAAGTTTTAGAAGCAGAGGCATATCCTATATTGAAAGTAAAACTGGGTTCTGATCATGATCGGGAAATTATTAAACAAGTAAGGTCTGTCACCAATAAACCTATTTGGGTTGATGTGAACGAAGGCTGGAAAACTTTTGAACATGCCAGAGATCAGGTACGCTTTTTAATTGATCATAACGTAGAACTTATTGAGCAGCCTATGCCAGCTGGCGTACACGATGAAATGCGTAAATTAAAATCATTCTCCTCGGTTCCTATAGTAGCCGACGAAAGTTTCACCGGAAAAGAGAATCTTGAGGAGCTTGCCAAGGAATATGACGCCATTAATATCAAACTGATGAAGATAGGCTCCATTAGCCACTCACTCAGGCATCTTCATCAAGCCCGTAAAGCCGGGCTGAAGGTAATGGTTGGGTGTATGGTAGAGTCATCACTAGCTGATACCGCAACAGCCATTCTAAGCCTATGGGCAGACTATGCAGATTTGGATGGACATTTGTTAATAACTGATGATCCATGTACGGGCTTAAAGATTAATGAAAGGGGTGAAGTTGTTTTGAACAATAAACCAGGGCTTGGCGTTGAGTTTGTTAACTCTATCGTGCCTAAGTAGTCAATTGGCGTAATAATGCTAAAATTTTTTTACCTTTTCGTAACTAACCAAGCACTCAGGAATCAATCATCTCTCTTAAATCGACACCTATGAAATTAGACGTTATGGCTTTTGGGGCTCATCCTGACGACACGGAACTCTGTTGTTCGGGTACACTGGCTTCCTTGATAAAAAAAGGATATAAAGTGGGAGTTGTAGATTTTACCCAAGGGGAAAAGGGCACAAGAGGCACACCGGAAGGGCGTATGATCGAAGCTGACAATGCCGCCAAAATTTTGGGACTGAGTGTTAGAGAAAACCTTGGCTTACCGGATTGCGGTTTAGATAATACTGAGGCTCATCGTCTGGAAATTATTAAAGTAGTCAGAAAATACCGACCTGAAATATGTTTCATTAATCCTCTTGAAGATCGTCATCCAGATCATGTAAATGCTTCACGTCTGGCAATAGACGCATTATTTTATAGTGGATTAAAGAACATCATAACCAAAGGTCAGGACCCCTGGCGGCCCTACCATGTTCTTCATTATATGCAGAATTATCCCTTTGAGCCTACGATTGTATATGATATATCTGACACAATTGAAACCAGGGAAAAGGCTATCCTGGCTTTCGAATCACAATTCAATATACCTGAATCGGATTCAGGGCCTAAAACGTATATTTCAGAAGGAAGGTTTTTTGAGGCTCTAAGAGGAAAGGCCAGGCATTATGGTCATCTGATAGGGGTGGAATATGGTGAGCCATTCCTTTACTATGGTGGGCCAATTCCAGCAAAAGACCTAAACTTTCTGATGGAAACTAAACCAATTAGGTAACGGAATCAAGAATAACATCTTTACTTGGCTTATAATCATAACCAAAAGCTCCGGCAACATCTTTATAGGTGACTTCACCGTAGGCTATATTTAGTCCAAGTTCTAATTCATGATTATCCAGCATGGCCTTAGCCCATCCTTTATTTGCTAATTGAATGGTGTATGGTAAGGTGGCATTATTCAAGCCTACCGTTGAGGTATATGGAACTGCTCCGGGCATATTGCTCACACAATAATGGATGATATTTTCAACTATATAAATGGGATCATCGTGTGTAGTTGGTCTTGAGGTTTCAATGCAACCACCTTGATCAATAGCTACATCAACCAGTACAGAGCCAGGCTTCATAGTACTAAGCATATCCTGTTTAATAAGCCATGGAGCCTTTGCTCCCGGTATTAATACCCCACCGATCACCAGATCTATTTTTGGTAATAATTCACGAATGTTCACCTCAGACGAAAATATGGTAGTCACATTTTTTGGCATAATATCATCCAGATAACGGAGCCTTGGTATATTGATATCCATAATCGTCGTATTGGCTCCCATGCCTGAAGCTATCTTTGCGGCATTGACACCCACAACGCCACCACCAAGAACCAATACATTCGCCGGTCTCACTCCAGGGATTCCACCCAGTAGAATACCACGGCCTCCCTGTGATTTTTCCAAATATTTGGCACCTTGCTGCACAGACATCCTACCGGCAACTTCGCTCATGGGGATTAATAGTGGGAGGGAGTTGTCTGTTTTTTCAACAGTTTCATAGGCTATGGCTATGCATTTAGAATTGATAACAGCCTGAGTCAGTTCTGCGCTGGCCGCGAAATGGAAGTAGGTAAAGATGACCTGACCTTCCTGTATATGTTGATATTCTTGCTTAATGGGCTCCTTAACCTTCAATATCATTTGTGCCTGTTTCCAAATAATGTCTGCACTGCTGATGATTTCAGCTCCTGATTGGATATACATGTCATTGGTGAAACCACTATTCAATCCGGCATCTTTTTCAACCATGACCTGATGACCAAGTTTAGCCAATTCCAAGACCCCCGAGGGCAAAATAGCTACACGATTTTCATGTGATTTAATTTCTTTTGGAACACCAATTAACATGGCACTATTATTTTAGGATCTATTCACGGTCATCATTACCATGGTACAAAGATTGATTAGAAATACTGCATTGATTATATATAATTAACCCTGTTTCTCTTTTGTTTTATTTAAATACCATTGAACCGTTTTTTTAAGATCCCTGTGAAAATCTTGAGTGTTCTGCCAATCTAGTTCTCTTTCTATTTTGGCAGGGTCAATTGCATAACGTTGATCATGTCCGGGTCTGTCTTTTACATAAGTGATCAGGGTTTTATAATCTCCGTCAGGCCCATTACCGACTATCTTGTTTAAGATTTCACAAATTTCCTTAATGAGGTCGATATTTCGCCACTCATTATGGCCGCCTATATTGTAAGTTTCACCGGAACGACCTTTCTCAAATACCAGACTGAGAGCCCGGCAATGATCTTCCACAAACAGCCAATCCCTGATGTTTTCACCCTTGCCGTAAACTGGAATAGACTTATGGTTGAAAGCAGACCGGATTACTGTTGGAATTAATTTTTCATCATGCTGATGAGGACCATAATTATTTGAACAATTGGTGGTAACGACATTCATCTTATAGGTATGGAAATAGGCACGAACCAGTAAATCGCTACCCGCCTTAGTGGCTGAGTAAGGGGAATTTGGGGCATAAGGTGTGGATTCTGAAAAAAGGCCTTCTTCACCTAGGGTACCATAGACTTCATCGGTAGAAACATGCAGAAAGCGTAAATTATCAGGTTTATTCTTCTCTATCCATAGCTGACGAAATTCTTCGAGGATATTAAAAGTGCCAACGATATTCGACAAGACGAAAGGTTCAGGCCCTGCTATGGAATTATCTACGTGAGATTCAGCCGCAAGATGGAAAATACCGTCCGGATTAAAATCACGTATCACCTGATGAAGTTCCTCACGATTGACAAGATCTAATTGCTGAAAATTATAATACGAATCCTGTTCCAGATCTTTCAAATAGTTTAAATCTGAAGCATAGGTTAGTTTATCAACATTCAGGATCTCATATTCAGAGTAATTTGATCTTAAATGCAAGATCAAATTTGAGCCAATAAAACCAGCTCCACCGGTTACAATTATACGCATGAGGTTGGTCTATTTAGTAAAATTTGAGGCAAATACATCATATATAATGGTCTTCATTATTTAAGTCTTAAGATAAATAAAGAAAATTGTTCATTTATCATATCTCTTATTAGTTTTTTTAAAAGTCTCAGAACGCCAGAAAGATACAAGTAAAAACATGGTAGAAGTAAAGCTTGGTTTTTCATGAACGATTTAGGCTAACATTTCATTTAATATAGTCCAACGATATATTGACTCACAGGCTTTTATCTATAATAATGATTATATTAGTAGTTCCATTAAAATAAATAATATGAACGTTCAAAGTATATATCACATGTTAACTATGATTGAGAACCTCTTCAATACAAAAGGTGGGAATGGTATTGATAGAGAAATGCAAGACCGATACCTTGAATTAAAGGATCAGGCCATGGTGACGATCAGAAAGTATCCTCTTGAAAGTCTGGCAGCCGGATTGTTCGCCGGATTTATTATTGGCAAAGTAATTAAAAGGTAATTATGAAAACAACCGATGATCCAACACTCACCGAACGTTTAAAAAAACTACCCGTTGAAATCAAACTACTGGTAGAGAAGCGAGCCGAATTGCTTGCACTCAACGTAAGCGATATGGTAACTAGTACGATTACTAAGATGATCTATAAGATCGCCGGTGGTTTAATTATGTTTATAGGATTAATCTTTCTGTTACATACCCTATCTTTATTCATTGGACAGTTACTGGAAAACATTGTTTTGGGCTATTTAATCGTTTCTGCTGTAATTATTTTGATAGGGTTGGTCATTTTCTCTTTGAATCCTAACAAAATGGTAAAAAAAACAAAACAGAAGATGAAAGAACCTTTTGATGATGCTATAAAAAGTTCTTTTTCATCAAATACTAAAGCAAACGACAGTACCCACAAGCCTGATTAATTATCATATAAATTATACATTACGTGACCGACCGAAAAAAAGAACTCGAAAAAGAACTCGACGACATACAAAAGGAGATTGAAGTCTCTTTGAATGATATCAGTAATGATATTCATAGATGGACTGACGCCAGATATTGGGTTCACCGTTATCCCTTGCAGATGGCAGGAGCTTCGCTGGCTATAGGTTTCTTACTGTCTACAATGATAGGCGGCAAAAGAAAATCTTCCAATGGGGGAAGAGGAGGATTGACAACCTTGTTCGTTTCTGAATTGGGAAGATATGCTTCCAGAAGTGCAGCTAAATACATGGTGAAGCTTATTGAAGAAAATGTAGAAAGAACACGAAGGGCAAATGAGGTATAACCTTGCCATTCATTTTACCTCAATGAACGCTCATTATATTAAATTTAGTAAAAATGCTATACCTAAAGCATTTTAAATGTGAGCCTTGTTTACCTTTCCATTACATTAAATAATTTAATTAAAAAAACTAAATACAGTTTTTTGAAAACAGTACCTTATTTGAAGGTACCCACCCAATATTTTTAAAAACGAGATTCATGTATAAGCTCATTACCTGCACCATTTGCCTGTTATTTTTGGTATCTAATACTTCCGCACAGCAAATTACCAGCGTTACTCTTGACGAAGCCATACAAATTGCATTAGAGAATAATGTGCAAATTAAACTATCACAGAATGCAATGGAGCGTCAGGAAAATGCCGTGTTTAGATCAAGAACGGAATTTCTCCCTAGTTTATCATCTTCTATCAATAGCGGAAGAACAGTAGGGCGTCAATTTGATCAAAGTACAGTACGTTTTGATGATTTTGCAGCAGACAGGATTTCGTCATCTCTGAGTACCCAGGTAACATTATTCTCAGGTTGGCGAAATATAAATAACCTTCGTGCTAGTCGTTCTTCTCAGGATGCTAGTGTGGATCTACATCAACGCACTGAGGAAACAGTTATATTCAACACGGCGGCACAATTCCTCGCGATCATTTTGGATGAAGAACTTTTGGGTATAGCCGAAGATAACCTGGAAACCACAAAAGGTCAGCTTGAGCAGGTTGAAGCCCAGGTAGAGGTTGGAATGAGGCCCATAGTAGATTTATACAATCAGGAAGCAGCTGTTGCAAGTAGTGAGCTTGCCGTTATACAACGAACAAATGCTCTGAATTTCAGTAAGTTGAATCTAATTGGAACCCTGCAAATTGATCCTTTTGTCGATTATGAATTTATCTCACCAGATATTGATGATGTTGAATTTCAAACTAAAGATTTTAATCTTACAGAACTTGTAAATCACGCCTTGGCTAACCGGAGTGACATCCGGGCTACAGAGGCAACCATACTGGCACAACACTATTCACTTGAGGCTACGAAAGGGGCATTATATCCCACAATTAACCTTGGGGCCAATGTTTCCAGCAGTTATAATAGCCTACAACAATTTAATTTTTCAGATCAATTCTTCGAATCCAATATAAATCGTGGGCTATCAGTAAATATTCAGATACCGATTTTTAACAGGTATAATGCCAGAACCAATATCCAACAGCAGGAAATTAATTATAAAAATGCCCAATTGGATTTGGAGAATTTGCAAATTGAAATCATTCAGGAGATAAGACAGGCTTATAATGATTATATAACTGAAACCCAGCAGCTTGAAACCACTGCCAAACTGGAACTTGCCGCTGAAAAAGCTTTTGAAACTGAGCGGGAACGTTATAATGTAGGTAGTTCAACACTCATCGAGCTTAATGATGCTAACAATCGTTATGTGTCGGCAGTATCAGAGCGTATTCAGGCACAATATCGGTTTATCTTTCAGGAAAAAGTGCTGGATTTTTATATAGGCCGAATTTCAGCTGAAGAGATCTCAAATATTCTCGAGTAAAACCGAAAGAACTCTCTCTCGGAAAGGTATATGTGACTCGATCCGAACATTGGGATAAATGGCCCTTAAAAATATTGTATCTAAAGAGGCATTGAATATTGCTAACCGCTCTATAAAACAATTAAATATATAGTTTAAATTAATAGTTATAATATAAGGACTAAAAACCAGTTAAGAATTATTATGCATTAACCGTTGTTATAAAGGTTATGTATGCCTACCATAGAAAAAAAATATAGCCAGAATTCTACAAAAGCAGATTTAAAAAAGCTGGTTGATGATTTGCAGGCTAATAAGCTGCGACTTGAGACGCAAAATCAGGATTTGCGCATTAAAGTTAAAAACAAAGAACATACTCTGAAAAAATACGCCGAGCATCATGATTATGCGCCGGTCGGATATTTATCTCTGGATAAATATGGTATTATCAAAAGTATCAATCTCACGGGCTGTAATCTCATAGGTGAAGAACGTCAGAATTTGATAGGCAATCCTGTTGAAAAATATCTGGATCAGAATTCGATTCCCATTGTACAACGCCATTTAGAGGATATATTCAAAACTTTAAAAAACGGTGAATGCCGGGTTAAGATGAACTATAAAGGTATTTCATCTATAATCGAAATTCGAAGCATAGCAGTTCAGGATGAAGATTCGGGTCAGGTTTACTGCAGATGCTCAATGTTTAATGTCACAGAAAAAATTCAGGCTGAATCAAAATTAGACGAACAGCATAAATTGATTGAAGCTGTATTTGAGAATATCGTTTCAGTAATTCTGGTTTGTAACCAGCAGGGACAAATTATCCTAGCCAATCAGGCGGCCAAAAATCTATTTGGCCCGGATATTGTCGGTATAAAGGCGGATCAATGGCCGGAATTCATGAAACTATATCAGGAAGATGAAGAAACATTACTATCAAAAGAAGAACTACCTTTGTTTAAAGCCTGTAAAGGCGAATATGTAAAAGGTGTGGAGGTTCATTTTAAGCCGGGGGCAGGGCAAAGTCATATTCTATTAGCCAGAGGTCAGCCTATCGTCAGCCAACGAGGCCTTAAGCTGGGTGGTGTAATAATTTTGCACGATATCACCTCACGAAAGCAAAACGAGGATAAACTTAAAGAATATCAGGAACAACTAGAGCAATTGGTAGAGGAAAGAACATCAGAACTTCATGATGAAATTACCGAACGAACTCTTCTTCAAAAAAAATATCTAAATGAAAAGCTATATGCAGAATCGCTGATCAGTAGTCACCCAGGTTTATTTTTTCTTATAGATAATCAGGGTTACCTCCACCGATGGAATAAAAATATGGAAGTATTTTCAGGCTATTCCAACGATGAGATCAAAGAAATGACAGCTTTGAAATTGTTGGATGAACAGGATATTGAAACGACCAGATTTATACTGGATATGGCGTTTAAACATGGAAAAGCTGTAGGCAAAGCACGTCTGATAACAAAAAAGGGTGATAAAATTCCATTCTTACTATGCGGCGTTTCCATGAAGATTGCAGAACAAGAGTTTGTTTTAGGTTCGGGTATTGATATCACGGTCAGTGAGAAAGAACGTTCGGAGAGGATGGCTTTTTTCCAGGTTCTTGAAAAAAGCATAAATGAAATCTATATGTTTGATCCCACTACATTCAAGTTTACCTACGTGAACGCTGGAGCTCGTAAGAACCTGGGATATTCACATGATGAACTTATAAACATGCATTCTTATGAAATAAAGCCTGAATTTACAAAGGCTGAGCTTCTGAAGATCATGCAGCCCCTTATCAGGAAAGAAGAAGATAAGATCACATTAAGAACTAAGCTCAAACGAAAAAATGGAAGTACATATCCAATTGAGTTGCAATTACAACTAATAGAACAGGAGCATGAAAAAGTCTTCATTGCCATAGTCTGGGATATCACACAACGGCTTGATATAGAAGAATCTATGAAGAAAGCACTAAAAGAGAAAGAAGTACTATTGGGAGAGATACATCACCGAATTAAAAATAATCTCGCCGTGGTATCCAGTTTGCTATCCATTCAAGCAGGGCATGTGAGGGACCCTTATATCCATGGTTTATTCATGGAAAGTGAAAGCAGGGTTAGAACTATGGCATTGATCCATGAGATGCTATATCAGCAGGAAAATTTCTCTACAGTCGATTTTAATCCCTATATAAATAAGCTTATCAAATATATATCATCAAATTTTCATTCAGATGAGAACATTATCCGGACAAATATTTCAATCAAAGATATTTACTTAGAAATTGGGTCTGCTGTTCCTTGTGCATTGATTATCAATGAGTTGTTAACTAATGCCTATAAATATGCATTCATAGGACGAAGAGAAGGTAATATTAACGTCACTTTATATCATGAAAAAGGGATGGTAACTTTGATCGTACATGATGACGGTATTGGATTGCCCGGAAATATTGATATCGCCCAAACATTGGGCATGACTCTAATCAAAGGCCTGACTAACCAGTTAAAAGGTGAAATGGATATTAAAAATGAAAATGGAGCCAAATTCTCGATAAGATTCCCATATATAAAATAGGGTAATTAAGGTAAATCCAGTGAAATGAAAACTACTGCCATAATAAGGTCACCTAAATTTATTAAGTAAACTACACGAAATGCCTTTTATCATAGATGGCAATAAATTCTTGATGGAGGATACTTTTGAAATTTTTCGATAACCATTTTGAAAGTTTAGTCTCCTTTTTATCCCTGGGTCAGATCCGTACCTTGTCCAAGGCAAGTCTTACTAAACTGGCAGGGAAAAGTTCCGGGAGTAAGGCATGTCTGGGAGTTGCTATAGACTTGGTTACTGGTAATAATTAATTGAAAGGTATATTTCACCAAACTTTATTTAATTAGGAAAAAATGATCATATGCCTTTGTACTGGGTTATATACAAATTAATTGTGCTACAAAAACAATAGGATGAAATAGAAAGTTATTTAGAATGAGTTCAGTATCAAGATAACCATCTCTGTGTTTTCCCTTGAAGTAACAAGGGTTAGTTAAAAATATTTTATCTTGGTTAGCGTTCTATTACTAATTGATGTTATTCCCTCTATAAATAGTTTTAAAAGAAAAATAATATGTTAAAGAACTCCATTAGGACCGCATTTCTTATGACTCTCGTTGCGGTTTTATTCATTCTTGTTGGTGGCCTATTGGCAGGAGAGACGGGTATGATTATTGCCTTTATTATTGCCTTAGGCATGAACTTTTTCAGTTATTGGTATTCTGATAAACTCGTTCTGAAAATGTATAAAGCCAAGGAGGTTAATCGTGAAAATGCACCTGGGTTTTACCGCATGATTGAAGAGTTAGCCCAGCAGGCAAATGTGCCTATGCCTAAAGTCTACATTATTCCCCAAAGCCAGCCTAATGCTTTCGCTACAGGTAGAAACCCAGAACATGCTGCAGTTGCAGCAACACAAGGGATATTGCAGACCCTCACTGAGCAAGAACTGAGAGGGGTGATGGCTCACGAATTCGCCCATATAAAGAACAGAGACATTTTGACTCAAACTATTGTCAGCTCTGTGGTCAGCGCCATTACTGTCCTTACCTACATGGCTATGTTTTTTCGTGGAGGGCGAGATAGTGCCGCTAACCCCATTGTATTAATTCTAACTCTTATTCTGGCGCCATTAGCTGCAGCTATGCTACAGTCTGCTATTTCCAGGACCAGGGAATTTGAAGCTGACCGGGTAGGTGGTGAAATATGTGGTCAACCCGAGAGCCTGGCTAATGCATTGAGGAAGATTCAGGCTGCTGCTACCAGTAATCCTATGGAAGCAAATGAATCGAAACAACAGGCTACTGCCCACATGTTTGCTGTTAATCCGTTTTCAGCTCGGGGTTTATCCAAAATGTTTTCCACACATCCTGATACCAATCTCCGAATAGAGAAATTGATGGAAATGAGTCGTACCGGGGTTTACAAATAAGCTTGGCCTACAACTTGCCATTACCTGCATTGGGTTGATCAGCAGTCTGTTAGAAATTAAAAATAATTGTGTAAGGAATTTAACAATTGTGGGTCTTACCTTATACACCATAATTACTAATTAAGGATAATTTGATATGTCATCATTAAATAAGGCAATGCTGATTGGAAACCTGGGTAAAGATCCGGATGTACGATATACGCAATCTAATAAAGCTGTGGCTACGTTATCAGTAGCTACGTCAGAGAAGTTTAAAGATAATAACGGTGAAGTACAGGAAAGAACAGAATGGCACCGTGTGGTAGTTTGGAATAAGCTAGCTGAAATCTGCCAACAATATCTAAAAAAAGGTTCAAAAGTTTATATTGAGGGAAAAATTCAGACGAATGCATGGGAAGATAAGGATGGCCAAAAACGTTATACTACGGAAATATTAGGATTGTCGATGACCATGCTTGATAGCAGGGGTGGAAGCGGTAATGGCGGGTCGGGCTCCGCACCCTCAAATTATGGTGATTCTCCTCAACAGCAGGAAAATCCACCCATTGATATCGGTGCTGATATCGATGACGATGGCGATGATAGTTTGCCGTTTTAATCATATAAAAACACTATCTTTACAGGTGGCCTGGATGGCCACCTGATTTTTGGATAAGATCATACCTGTTGGTACCAACAGGTAAAAGGCTAGCTTATCCAATTAGAACCAACTGTACATTTTATTTGGATACCCTGACATATAGCTTTTTATTTGCCGCTACAACCTTTGTAGAACTGATTTCCGGTACAACAGAATTTAATAGTGGTGAATTTGATTATTATGGACTGCTTACTTTGTCAGTTCTAATAATATTGGGATTGGTATTTTCCTTTTTGTTTTCAGGCTCTGAGGTAGCTTTTTTCTCCCTGAGCAATAGTATTGAGGCTAAAGTACTTTTGGAAGTAGGCAATGATTCCGCTTTATCCAGAGTGATATCAATGCTTGAACAGCCTCGCAGATTGTTGGCCACCATACTTATCGGTAATACCTTTGCCAACATCATATCAGCGGTAAGCGCAGCTGTGCTCACAGGCAATCTTGCAGTGTATATTGGTCTGCCTGAATTCCTGATTTTTACTCTAGAGGTTGTTATTCTGACCATTGCCATTGTGATATTGTCTGAAATCACACCTAAGATTATGGCCCTGAACGAGCCTCTCAAGGTTTCAAAAAGACTAAGCGGATTTATTTATTTCTATTTTGTCCTTTTAGGACCATTGGCTCGCATGATCTCAAAAAGCACATTATTCCTGGAAAAGAAATTTCCTCGCCCTCCTGAAAGCATCTCTTCAGAAGATATTAAGACCATGGCAGAGGTAGGCGAAAAACATGGTTCTATTCATGAAGATGAGCGCGAAATTATTGAGAATGTAATAGAATTTGGGAATACCACAGTACGGGAAATCATGACGTCAAGGGTTAATATTGAGGCTGTCTCAACCAATGATTCCCTAAGTGAAGTCTTGAACCTGATTACAGAAAAGAGTGTTTCCCGGTTGCCTCTGTATGAGGGTGATCTTGATAATATTATCGGTATCATCCACTCTAAAGATTTACTTCCCTACATAGATTCCAGCTTGGGTGAATCAAGCATCAATTGGCGTACTCATGCACGGAAAGCATTATTCATTCCGGCCTCTAAAAAAATTGACGATCTTTTGAGAGACTTCCAAAAGGAAAAAACTCATATGGCGATTGTTGTCGATGAATATGGTGGTACTGAAGGGTTGGTCACCCTTGATGATGTACTGGCTGAAATCATGGGTGAATTTTCTGACGAAAACACCGAGCAGATTAAGCTTTTTACCCGACGGAAAAGTGGTGTCTATATCTTTGATGCAAAAATTGATTTGGATGATATGGGTGAGATACTTCAGAAAGAATTAACCACTAGTAATGATGAATACGAGACCCTGGGCGGACTGGTGTATCATTTGGCTGAACGTATCCCCGAAGTTGAAGAGAAAATATATTTTAAAGATTTGGAATTAAAAGTTCATGAAATCGAGAATAACCGTGTGACCAAAGTTATGGTTAGAATACTTGATGATGATGAACCCAGAGAACAACCTCAAAATTAAATAAAGAATTTAAATGATAAGCCGTTACGCACGTGAAGAAATGTTGGAAATATGGTCAGAGCAGAATCAGTTCCAATCCTGGCTTAATGTAGAATTAGCGGCATGCCGTGCCTGGAGTAAATTGGGTGAAATCCCTGGTCAGGATGTCGATCTCTTGTATAAGAACTCAAAATTTGATGTAGATAGAATTAAAGAGCTCGAGACAGAAACACGTCATGATGTAGTAGCATTTACTCGAAATGTATCGGAAACTCTCGGCCCTGAGAAGAAATGGATTCATTATGGGCTTACATCCACTGATGTTGTAGATACCGCCCTGGGCGTCAGGCTTAAACAAGCCAATAAGTTGTTAAGGTCCGGTTTGGATCACTTTATAAAAGTGCTCGGGGAAAAAGCCGTTCAACATAAGTTTACGATCATGATGGGGCGAACTCATGGAGTTCACGCCGAACCTACAACCTTTGGATTAAAATGTGCTCTTTGGTATTCCGAGATGAAAAGAAACAAAGTACGCTTTGAGCAGGCAGCTACTGATGTTGAGTTTGGTAAGCTCTCTGGCGCTGTGGGAACTTTTGCCAATATTCCGACTGAAGTTGAACGATATACCTGTGAAGAATTAGGGCTTCAACCTGCCCCCATATCAACTCAGACGTTACAAAGAGACCGTCATGCTGCTTATATGTCTGCGCTTGCCTTGATTGGTGCCAGCATTGAAAAAATGGCTGTAGAAATCCGACATCTTCAGAAGACTGAGACCCGTGAAGTTGAAGAACGATTCTTCAAGGGCCAAAAGGGCTCATCTGCCATGCCGCACAAACGAAATCCTATAAGTTCAGAAAATATGACAGGCTGTGCCAGAGTCCTGAGAGGTTACATGGTTACTGCTTATGAAAATATCCCGTTATGGCATGAGAGGGATATATCCCATTCATCCGCAGAACGCATCATAATACCCGATGCAACAACCCTTTTGGATTATATGCTGTCCCGTTTTAGTGGAGTGGTGGAAAACCTGGTTGTATTTGAAGATAATATGCTTGAAAATATTGAACGAACCGGAGGTTTGGTATTCTCTCAGAGGCTATTGCTCATGCTTATTGACAAGGGGTTATCACGTGAAGCAGCCTATGACACCGTACAACCATTGGCTATGAAAGCGTGGGAAGAAAAGCTAAACTTTAAAGACTTGGTCCAAAATGATGATACCATCACATCTACTCTGGATAAGGAAAAGATTGAACAAGCCTTCGATTTGAATCACCACACCACTCGGGTTGATGAGATCTTTAAACGAGTTGGCTTATAATCGCGTTGTTAAAGTTCCAGTACCATTTTACGGATTTCTTCACGTTGCAATTTGCCCAATGAAGTTTTTGGTAAAGATTTAACTGAAAGAATGCTTTTGGGGATTTTATACGGTGGAAGCATCTGTTTTAAAGATGTTGTAACCTGATCGATATCTTCCAGCTCTGCCATCTCAAATGTTATCAGGGCTACTATTTTTTGGCCCCATTCCTCATCAGGTACACCTGTAACAGCTGATTCCAGAACTCCGGGTAACGCATTGATCATAGTCTCGATCTCGTACGGGCTTACGTTTTCCCCGCCCGAAATGATGAGATCTGTCCTGCGGGCTTCAACAGTCAGGCATCCTTTTGAATCCATAGATCCAAAATCCCCCGTACGGAACCAGCCCTCTTCATCAAAGGACTCTCGATTGTTTTCTTCATCGGTATAACCGTCAAAAACCTGTGGACCTTTAACCAGTATGAGACCTGACGCTCCTGTTTGAGCAGTTTGGCCTTTATCATCCTGTATTTTTATTTCGTTACCTTCAAGTGTAAAACCTGTTGATTCAGCGTTTTCAGGCTTGTACTTTTGTGCAGCGATCATTCCACAGGTTTCAGTCATTCCATAACTGGTAACAATGGGCAAGCCTTTATCATGGGCTATTTCCAGTAGATTCTGAGAAATGGGCCCTCCCCCTAAAAATAAAGCCTTTAAGTTAGGGTTTGGTTTGAAATTCTCTACATCGAGCAGGCGTTTGAGCATGGTTGGCACCAACGATACGATTTCAATTCGTGGATTATTTGTAATGAGATCAGCTATCGTTTCAGCATTAAAACCATCGGCACGGTATATCCCTGTGTTGTACTCCAAAGATCTTGGGATGATGCTTACTCCACCCATATGGCTCAAGGGTAGGCAATGCAGCCATAACCCTTTTGGTCCCGGTTTTATAAGACCGGCAGAATGCATTGCTGCGTGAACCATTTGATCTTTTTTACAGGGAACAAGCTTCGCCCTTCCACTACTTCCAGAAGTGAATAAATAGGCAAATAGCCCATCTGAATTAAGCTTCCGGGTTTCAACTTCTAACTCAAGGCTGCAGGCTTTAATACTATCAAAGGTTAAAGCAGGAATATGTAAAGAATCGAACTTGCTCAATGCCGAATGGGAACGCCCAAAGAATATTTCCGGATCAACTCTTTCAATCTTACTACGTGATATAAAGGCTACATCCAATGGTATAATAGGCAGTTCTAATATCCAGCATGCCGCCATAGTAAGGAATAACTCATCAGAAGAATTAGCCTCTAAGGCTATTTTAGGCTTGTGGAAGTAAGGCCAATTTTGAGCAAGCCAATTCGTCATACTTTTAGTATAATCCTCGACATCCTTGTAAGTATATGTTCCTGAATTTGATTCAAGAAAAATACTCTGGCTGTTAAAACTCAAATTGGGTTGATTCATTTAATAAATTAGTAAAGCGACAAATGGGGTGTTTAAGTTATGAAAAATATGCAGTGTATTCACTCAAATAATTAATATAGAGGAAATATTAAATCAGTTTATTTATCACCATATTAAATTATGAATCAGAGATCCAAAATAGATATAGCACTTATTAACCTCTCCCAAATTCTCGATACTTTTGGAAGTACATTAGTTATACCATTAGAACCTGATGATTTTGAATTAATGGAACTTCAAACAACGAGCCATATTAAGAGCTTTCAAAATTCCGTGGATATGTTTGTTAATACCATTCAGGATTATCTCAAGGAAGTTTATAGTACAGAAAGTATGCAGCCTGAGGACGCAATCAATACACTCTATGAAAATCATATTCTATCAGTGGAAGCAAAAAAGCTACTTATTGATATGATAAAAGATAAAAATGAACTTGTTGCTATTTGCCAATCGGATTATTTGGCTACTATAAGACCAGCCTTGATTAAATATCACAGCGTCATGCAAGAAACCATAAAAAAAATGTCAGATAACTTATAGTTATCTAAAATACAGGAAGGTCAAGCCCTAGGCCCGCCTTGCTGCTTAAATTGTATACTCCATTTTGGATCCATTTCTGATCATCTACTAGATCATCTTTTAATATCTGACCGGTGGCAAGCCCATGAGCAAAGTGTTGCTGTTTTAAACTAGCTGCAAGATGAGCAGTTGCCAATCTGCCGATGCCACTCTCAAGGGATGTTGTTACTGTAACACCCATATTAACTTCATTAGCAAGTTGGGTTATCTGTACAAAATCTGTGATGGTACCAATTAACATTGGTTTTAAAATGAGAACATTAGCCGCTTTTTGCTTTATAATATCGTTCGCTGAAGTTACATCCCGAACACTTTCATCGGCAGCAATGGGGATTGGAGAATGAAATGTGACTTCTGCCAAACCCTCAAGATCATCAGCAGCCACAGGTTGTTCACAGTATTCAATGGATATCGATTCCAGACGTTGTAAATTATTAATAGCCTCAGCAGGCTTCCAGGCACCATTGACATCTATTCGTATTCTAGCTTGTGGTAACATTTTTCGGGCTTCTTTTAACACTTCTAATTCTGTTTCAAAATCAATGCCTGCTTTAAATTTGAAGGTATGATACCCGGTTTTCCAGGCGGAGATGATATTTTCATAAAAGTTATCAACAGGTATAAGTCCTAAAGTCATATTTACAGGGACGACATCAGGAGAAGCAGAATTTAAATAACGCGATAGAGATAGGCCCCTTTTTTGAGCTAAATATCCACCCATAGCTGAACTCAGAGCAAAGCGGATAGAAGGAGGCGCTTGTAAATCTGTGCAATGCTCATCGAATGAGGCCAAGTCATAATCTTCATTGAAAAGATGCTCTATGTGAGACTGGTTTTTAGTTAGAAAAACACTGATATCCTCCAGGGTTTCTTTTGAAAAACCTGGAAGGGGAGCGGCCTCTCCAATGAAATGAATACCCTGTATCTCACCCTGAATGATTATACCCTCACGATTTAAGAAAACACCTGCAGATGTGCTGAATGGTTTTAGAAAAGGCAGGTTATATTTATGGTATTGAATCATTCAGATTTTTCAGAGAGTAATTCCAAATACGAACAGTAGGCCAAATAATATCATGAATTGTGCCGTATACTCAAGAGTTTTGTTTAAGCGGGTTTTATCCTTTTGTTTCCAGATATCTATAAGCAGATAAGCAGCAGATGGTAAAGATAAAAAGGGTAAAAAAATCAGCATGTTGTAATCTTCCCGAAAGTAGAAATGTGGTGGAATAGAAAATGCAATAACCAGCATTAGCGTGTATTCCCACCGTAATACATTATCACCAAACATGACGCCAAGGGTTCTTTTATTGGCAACAGCGTCAGTTTCAGAGTCTCTCAAATTATTAACAACTAAGATATTAGTGCATAAAGCCCCGACAGCCAGAGAAGCCCAGAAGGCCTCCGCAGACCAGGTTAAAGCGTTCACATAGTAAGTACCCATAACAGCAATACAACCAAAAAACAGGAATACAAAAACATCCCCAAGACCATTGTATGCTAGGGGGAATGGTCCACCTGTGTAGGCTATGCCACAGAGAATAGATAAAACACCTATGGCTAGAATGATTAATCCTCCGTGCCAGACCAGGTACATGCCTAATACAAATGCCACAGCAAATACCAGGATAGCGGCGTTAATCATGGAGGTTGGGACAATTTTACCAGTGGCAGTAGCACGAGTGAATCCTATACGATCTTCAGTATCGGCGCCATGCTTGAAATCGAAATAATCGTTGGCAAGGTTAGTGCCGATCTGGATCAATATAGCGCAAGCTAGTGTTACCCCTGTTATTATAAGATTGAATGCTGAATGACTATAAGCAAGGGCTGCACCCACAGCCACAGGAACAACTGAAGCCGCCAAGGTTTTGGGACGGGTGGAATCAATCCAGTTAGAGATATTCATAATCAAGAGGTGAAATCACTAATTTTAAAAAAGGAAAGCAAGATAACAAAACGGGTAGGTAAAACCTTAGTGATTTGGTTCCAGTTAATAAGTGGATAGATGAAAGATATAAAGAAAGTGAGCCAGGCAAGCAAAACACTTTTTTTGGAGTATTATTTTATATACTTCGGAAGCGCTTTTATAAATAAAATAAGGCAAACCCGTAATAAAAATGTCAAATATTAGTTATTAATGAGTTTTTGTTTAATAAAATATGGAAATTGATAAAACAGAGTTATATATTGATCCCGTAACATTTCTACCAACCTCAATAAATCTGATCTACCATGAGTAAACATTTTCGGCGATTTGACAATCTTGAAGCAATTAAGGAAAGAGAAACCGGCACCAACGGTCATAAGATCTTTGACAAGGAAGATTATAACATATCCAAGATTTTTGGTGAGAACACACTTGATCATGATGACCTGAAAGAGCGCTTGCCTAAATTAGTATGGAAAGAACTTAAGAAAACTATTAAGGATAATGAGCCTCTCAACTTTGATGTAGCCGATGCCGTAGCTGTAGTGATGAAAGAATGGGCCACAGAAAAAGGGGCTACCCATTATACACACTGGTTTCAGCCTCTTACCGGCGCTACCGCTGAAAAACATGATAGTTTTATTACCCCGAATAAAGGCGGCGGAGCTATGATGCAATTTTCCGGTTCAGAACTCATGCAGGGTGAGCCGGATGCTTCCAGTTTCCCAAGCGGTGGATTACGTGCCACATTCGAAGCTCGAGGCTATACGGCCTGGGACCCGACTTCACCAGCTTTTATTGTCGATAATAAATACGGTAAAGTTTTATGTATACCTACAGCCTTTGCATCTTGGAAAGGCGAAGCTCTGGATCACAAAACACCGTTGCTTCGATCCACCGAAGCCTTAAATAAGCAAGCTAAACGTGCTCTTAAACTATTTGGTGAAGAAGATATCAAATGGGTGAATTCTACAGGTGGTTTTGAGCAAGAATATTTTTTAATAGATCAGGAGTTCTTTTACAGAAGGCCTGATATGATGACTTCTGGCCGGACCCTGTTCGGAGCACAGCCTCCTCGTGGACAGGAGCTGGATGATCATTATTTTGGATCCATCCCTGATCGCATCTTATCCTTTATGATGGATGCTGAACGAGAATTGTACAGATTAGGCGTACCGGTCAAGACACGTCATAATGAAGTGGCACCAAGCCAGTTCGAGATTGCTCCGGTATACGAAAATGGAAACGTAGGTGCTGATCATCAGCAGCTGACTATGATTACACTGAAGAGTATAGCCAGGAAACATGGTCTTGTGTGTATGCTTCACGAAAAACCTTTTAAAGGGCTAAATGGAAGCGGCAAACATACAAACTGGTCATTGGGAACAAATAAAGGCAATAACCTGCTGGAACCGGGTGATAATCCCCATTCCAATATGAAGTTCTTGTTCTTTTGCTCTGCTGTGATAAAAGCAACCCATGATCACCAGGATCTGTTGCGTGCATCGGTTGCAAGTGCAGGTAATGACCATCGGCTGGGTGCCAATGAGGCTCCACCGGCCATAATCTCCATATTTGTTGGGGAGCAGCTTCAGGATATATTTGAACAGATTGTTAATGGTGGTGCAAAAAGCTCTAAGAAATCCGGACTGCTAGGATTAGGAACTCCTGTACTGCCAAATCTGCCGAAACATGCCGGCGACAGAAACAGAACCTCACCATTTGCTTTTACGGGTAATAAGTTTGAATTCCGTGCAGTAGCAAGTAATCAGTCCGTTTCATTTCCAATGGTCGTATTAAATACCATTGTAGCAGGTGCAATTGACGAAATGTGTAATATGCTGGATGCTGAACTGAAGAAAAAGAAAGATATCGAGGCTGCATTGGCTGTTGTACTGAGTGATGTAATTAAGAGTTCCAATAAAATCCTGTTTAATGGAGATGGATATGCTCCTGAATGGCAGGAAGAAGCCAAAAAACGCGGCTTGTTGAACTTGAAAACTACAATGGATGCACTGCCATACATTACGTCTGAAAAGAATGTTAAACTTTTCAGCAAGTTTAATGTGCTTTCTGAAAGAGAATTGGAGTCACGTCTCGAGATTCTAACCGAGCAATATTTCATCACTATCAATATAGAGGCTGAGACTACAGCCAATATGGCCAGAACGATGATTACGCCCGCCGTTGTACGTTATTTGAATGAGTTGCTGGCTTTAGGTGACCGTGGTAAAGCATCAGGAATAGATGTTGCCGGTACAAATTCGGTAACAGAGAAGCTTAATTCAACCCTTAACAGGTTTATTAAGGCTATTGCCAAATTAGATAAAGTAAACGCCGAATTAGGTGGAGATACGCCTAAAGAAAAAGCATTACACGTCTATAAAAACGTAATACCTGAAATGAACAATGTTCGGCTTATCGCTGATGAGCTGGAGGGACAAGTAGCTGATGATTACTGGCCAATCCCAACGTATAGAGATATACTTTTTGCCAAGTAGATAGTTCAGCAAAATGATGATTAAAAAGCCCGGGTTGTGAAAGCAATCCGGGCTTTTTTTGTATTAACATTCCTCAAAGTCTAATTATCGGAATGAAAGCCAATATGTATTGCGACCCACAATCATTAACTTTATGCAAAGCTATTAATATTGAGAATGAGTTGTTTAATGTGTCTCCAAATAACAGAAATGGTATATGTTGCAGGGTGTAAGTCAGATAGAGAATTAATCCTCATCTATTTACTTGATTTAAATGAATTAACAAAACTTGGATTCTAACCTGTAACCTTTTATGTTGAGGCTCGTTAAAGAAATAGAAACTGACAACGTACACATTGATATCCAGGATCATCATGAGTAATAAAGTTTATAAATCTATTGAATTAACAGGTTCATCAGACGTCTCATCTGATGATGCTGTTAAAAATGCCATCAAAAGAGCCTCAACGACTATCCATGAACTTAAATGGTTTGAAGTACTGGAGCAAAGAGGACGTATCGAAAAAGGTCAAATAGAAAGCTGGCAGGTTATCATAAAGGTAGGCTTTGCTTTGGAAGACTAAAATAAAAGTCTGCCTCAATGTCATCCATACTTCAGATTAATAATTTATCCAAGCGCTACGGGAACACCCTAGCTTTGGATGATTTTTCATTAAATGTTAATTCTGAATCTGTTTATGGTATACTGGGGCCGAACGGTAGTGGAAAAACAACTACCCTTTCTATTATACTTGATGTGCTGAAAGCGGACAGCGGTTCTTACCAATGGTTTGATGAGTTACCGTCTGCCACATCACGCAGAAGGATTGGGTCTTTGCTTGAAAAACCTAATTTTTTGCCCTACCTGTCTGCAGCCAAAAACCTGAGGATATCAGCATTAATTAAAGGTGCGCCAATAGAGAGCATTAATACAGTATTGGAATTAGTTGATCTTACTCAGCGCAAACATTCTGCCTACCAATCCTTTTCTTTGGGAATGAAGCAACGCCTTGCGCTGGCGTCATCTTTACTTGGCGATCCTGATGTATTGGTTTTAGATGAACCCACTAATGGTCTGGACCCACAGGGTATATTTGAGGTGCGTAATATCATACAAAGAATAGCAAATCAGGGAAAAACAGTTATTCTAGCCAGCCATATACTGGATGAGATTGAAAAAGTATGTACTCACGTAGCCATTTTAAAGAACGGAGTAAAGCTAACTGATGGAACCACCAGGGAAAAGCTGGTTAGCAGTGACACGCTTGAAATTGCAGCTCCAGATCTTGAAGAACTTCAGCATGTCTTGAATGCTTTTAGAGGAGTGGATGGTATAACTCGTCATGATGATAAGTTACTGGCATCTATCAGCGATGAAGTCGATGTCTCTGAACTTAATGTATATTTGATCAATAAAGGTATAAAACCTAATCATTTGGTCCGGAAGAAACAGACACTTGAATCTCACTTCATGGAAATTACGAGGGGAGACAGGGAATGATCAGAAAGTTGTTACTTATTGAGAAAACCAAGCTGCTTAATTATTCCAGCTTCTGGATTATAATGTCTCTTTTTTCCGTGCTTATAGTTCTGAGTTTCATGGTAGCAGGTTCTTTGGGCACACTAGATGTCAATGGAAATTCAATGAATTTGCCCCAGCTTTCAATTTATGAATTTCCAATATTGTGGCATTACCTGACATATATCGCGGGGTTCCTACACTACCTGCCTGCACTGCTTATCATCCTGGTTGTTACCAATGATATTCAGTATGGCTTGTGGAGACAAAATGTAGCCGACGGGCTAGACAGGAAGGAATTGCTTTGGTCAAAAGTATTAGTGATTACTGTTATATCGATCTTCGCTACTATATTACTGGTTGTTTTAGGGTTGGTTTATGGATTATCTCATACACATGATGTTGATTTGAAACTTGTTATTGAATCTGCCGAATTTTTAGTTGGTTATTTTGTGCAATTGTTTGCCTACATGGTTATCGCTTTATTATTTGCAGTGTTTATAAAAAGCCCGGCTCAGGCTATTGTTTATTTATTGGTTTATGGAATTATAGTTGAGCGTTTAATTAGTTTACTCCTACCGGAAGTATTTTCTTTTTATTTACCCATGGCAGCTTTTTCAGGTATCATAAGTAACCCATATATGAACCTGATGGGTATGGAAGTAATAAATACTCCCTTTACTAATATCCTATTTGTCAGTCTCGCCTGGATTGTTGTGATTTTGGTTGGCTTGTATGCTTATATTCGTTCTCAGGATATCTAAGTAGTAAATTTTCAAGCATCATAAGTTGATTAGAAATCGTTATACTTCTAATTTACTCAACGTCCGAATATTTCACTGGATACACTATTCTGTTGATGTTTCAATGACATAACTCCATTCATTGTATTACGTTACCCATTGACGTAATCGTAAAATACTTTCAAGCTCTTGTCTAAGAAAAAGTTATTTCTCCTCGACGGTTCTGCCCTTGCGTATCGTGCTTATTTTGCTTTTATCAAAAGTCAGATGAAAAACTCAGAAGGCTTGCCCACCGGGACGATCTTTGGATTTGCCAATACTATAGATCGTTTGATGGATTCTGAAAAGCCTACCCATATTGCAGTAGTATGGGATACCCATAAGCCAACGTTCCGTCATGCCCTGGATGCTAACTACAAGGCAAACCGTCCATCTCAACCTGACGAGTTGCGTGAAGCCATGCCCCGAATAAAAGAATTAATCACCTACTTTGGCATTAAGAACTTTGAACAGCATGGATATGAAGCCGATGATATCATAGGAACACTTGCGGTACAGGCCAGAAATAAAGACGTTGATGTTTTTATGGTCACGCCTGATAAAGATTTCATGCAGCTAATTTGCAAAAATATAAAAATGTACAAACCCCTAAATAGTGCAAAAGGTTTTGAGGTTGTAGATATACAGGGGGTTGAAAAGTACTTTGGTGTACTACCTGAAAAAGTTGTTGATGTCCTGGCGATCATAGGGGATACCTCAGATAATATTCCGGGTGTTCCCGGTGTGGGGAAAAAGGGTGCCCCAGAGATCATTAAAAAGTATGGTACCCTGGAAAAGGCTATTCAATCAGCCGCTGAGATTAAATCAAAGCGTGCCAGAGAGGGATTAATGAATAATGCCGATCAGGCACGCCTGGCTCGTGAAATGATTACTATTAAGACTGATGTGCCCGATGTTGTGGATTGGGAGTCCCTGGAATGGGAGGGATGCAAGACAAAAGAAATAAGTGCATTTTTTAAGAAGATGGAATTTAAATCCCTGACTTTAAAATATTCAGGCGAAAGCTTACCTCCACTTAAGAGCAAAAAAACAAATAACGGACAGGCGTCTTTATTTGATGATCCCACTGACGTAACCGATGATACTGAAGAGGTAGCCACTAACTGGAAAGTTTATGATGAGAATAAATGTCATTATACAATATGCGATGACCCGGGCAGCCTTGATGCAATGATCGAAGAGATGCTGGAATGCAAGTGTATATGTTATGACACAGAGACTACAGGGATTAATGCCATGACGGCTGACCTCCTGGGTCTTTCCCTGGCATCCAGGCCCGGACATGCATGTTATGTACCCCTGGATGGTACAGGGCCCGATAGGAACGTTGTTCTTCAAAAGCTGAAGGTCTTATTTGAGAGTGAGCATATTTTAAAGATTGCCCAGAACTATAAGTACGATTATCTCATGCTTAAAAGAAACGGTATAGTGGTTAAGGGTCTTGTATTTGATACTATGCTCGCAGCCTATTTACTCGACTCTGGCCAGAAGATGAGCATGGATTTTCTGGCACGTAAGTACCTGAATTATGATCCAATATCTATAGAATCGCTTATTGGAAAGGGAAGACAACAGATCAAGATGAGTGATGTTCCAATAAAAAGCCTGATGTCTTATGCTTGTGAGGATGCCGATATTACCTTTCAGTTGTATGAGGTACTAAGCAAAGAACTTGAAAAAGAAAAACTGACGAGCTTGGCTGTAGATATTGAGTTTCCTCTTTCTAAAGTTATAGCCGAAATGGAATCACATGGCATCGAGATAGATAAAGAGATGTTGGCTGTCTTTTCAAAGGATCTGCGCGATGACCTTATTAAGTTAGAGGAAAAAATATTTGAAATAGCAGGTGAGGAATTCAATATTAACTCTCCAGCTCAATTAGGTACCATACTATTTCAAAAGCTGAATTTGCCATCGAAGAAAAAGACATCCGGTGGACAGTATTCCACATCCGAAGCAGTGCTTTCAAGGCTGGCACAAGATTTTGAGTTGCCAAAGCTGATCCTTGAGTTTCGTGCCCTCGCTAAACTAAGGTCGACCTATGTTGATGCTCTTCCAAAGATAGCCAACCCTGTTACTGGTCGCATTCACAGCAGTTTTAATCAACATGTAACGGCCACCGGAAGACTCTCCTCGTCAAGTCCAAATTTGCAGAATATACCTATACGAACCGAAAGGGGCAGGGAGATTAGAAAAGCTTTTAAAGCTGGGGTGGGGAATAAACTTATTGCCGCTGATTATTCTCAAATTGAACTAAGGGTGATTGCTTCATTAGCGGACGATGAAAACATGAAGCAGGCTTTTAGAAATGATGAGGATATTCATGCACGCACAGCTAAAGAAATATTTGGTATATCTGAGTTAGAAGAAGTTGACCGCGAGCAGAGACGAAAAGCCAAAGAAGTTAACTTTGGGATCCCATACGGAGTCAGTGCTTTTGGATTGGCTCAACGTTTAGGGGTTGATAATAATGAAGGTAAATTGGTTATTGACGCTTTCTTCGAACGCTTCTCAGGAATCAGAAAATATCTTGATGAAACCATGCAATTTGCAAGGGAAAAAGGCTATGTACAAACGCTGACGGGAAGACGACGTTATATCCCTGAAATCAAATCTCCAAATAAAACCGTAAGAGGGTTTGCTGAGAGAACCGCCATAAATATGCCTGTACAGGGAACAGCGGCTGACCTTATAAAAATAGCGATGATTAAGATAGATAAAGCTCTGCGTGATGCAGGATTAGAATCTAAAATGCTGTTACAAGTTCATGATGAACTAGTATTCGAAGTGCCGGAAGCAGAGGTGGATGAAGCTTCGAAGATTATAAAATATCAAATGGAACACGCCATGGACTTGGGAATACCTGTTAAGGTAGAACTAGGAATAGGCGATAACTGGCTGGATGCTCATTAAGGCCTATCTTAAATTCTCAGAACCCAAAGACAACTGGTCTGAAATTAGACTTAGAGTCTAGAAGATATCATGCTATGAATTGTTTTGAGACGTTTGAAGAAACCGATGTAAACCAATCCATTATCCTGAATGACCAATGTAAAGGCAGATGCTTATGCATTTTTACACTGGTCATTCAGGATAACAGCACTCTTTGTAAGTAATTTGATTATCTGAAGCTAACGCCAAAGCCGGCACTGACTGTAGGATAACTTGTGTAGGTCATATCGGCAAATAAATCCAATACAAGTATACTGAATCTAAGACCTACCATTGCTCGCGGACTACTGTTATTCTCAAACGAGATATCTACCGGGTCACTAAGAATGGCCTCTGCTTTATGGCCGGATTCATTAACTTCAAAAACAGGGTATTCACCATTTGCTTTGAAGCTCGTAGATGAAGATTCAAATCCCAGTCCGGCATAGGCTGATAGAGGGAATAAGGGCATGCTGTACCCAATCAATGCATTGAAATTATACGAATCTGCAGAGAATATGACTTGTTGATCAAAATCTCTTGAATCATTGGCATCAAGACGCATACCAGGATCAGCTTCTATCTGGAAGTTCGTGAAAGCTCCCATCACAGAAATATCAACAGGTAGTAATCCTCCACCTGGAATATATTGATTCAGCCCGTGTTTTAAACCGGCACCAACCAGGCTTGTCGACCCATTTACGCCTGGTAAATTGGTGGTTGGGATAAAGCGCACCATAATGTCAGTACCAAATAATAGTCCGACACTGGCATTGACAATAGGTGCAGGAATGAAGGGGAAGCCGGTCCCTTGTGGCATGTGAAAACTATTCAGGTATTCTTCAGTGCATCTTGCCGTTTGCCAAAAATGTCAACCTCGGCACCGGTATTGTTTTTCCCGCTGATGGTGGGTGTAAACCTATCTGCCGGGTTAGAAAGCTTAACAGCCTGCAGATCAAGTGTGCTGATGTCAAATTCCCTTCGGTTGGTTGGAACCATAGCACCTGATGCCCGGATTTGAATATCAAAGCCAAGTTTACGATGGGGATTTGCCCTATTTACCCATCCTGTATTGGTTACACTTCCGATGCCTTCTCCAAACGGACGCAAATATTCACGCGTCAGAAGTGCTGCGTCTGCTTCACCTGCCTGAATGAAAGAGCCAATATCAGTGAACTGTGCTTGACTGCCTGAAGTTATCCCAAGATTTAATGTAACTATAACTGCCAGTACAGTTAGGTATCGGGCTATATTTCTGAAAATATGATTCATAAAAATTGGAGTGTTTAGGGGGTTTATATTAATAGCATACTGGTAGCATATTACATTATTAATGGATAAAAATCATGATAAGATTAAGATTTCTTTATTATTTTATTATCCAATTTGCCCATTAACTAAAGAAGTCATTTTGTTACTTCCACCCTTTCTCTACAAACTATTGTTACAGGGATTTCAGGATTCTTCGATAGGATTCATACCTTGATTCATGAATATCTTTTTTTTCAAGTGCTTCATGGATAGCGCATTTTGGCTCATGTATATGAGTACAGTTATAGAATCGACATTCTTGTCGCATAACACGCATTTCCGGAAAGAAAAGGGATAATTCGGTGGGTTCAATATCCACGAGGCCAAATTCACGTATTCCCGGTGTATCAATAAGCCAGGCACCGTAGGATAAGCGTATTAACTCCGCAAAGGTTGTGGTATGTTTGCCTTTGCCGGAAGAACCGGATACCTTCCCCGTAACTAAGTTAAGCTCAGGGTCAAGGGTATTTAGTAAGGTGGATTTACCCGATCCGGATGGGCCAATAAATACGGATACCTTATCTTTAGTTACTCCCCGTAGAAATTCTATGCTAACCGGATCATATATGCTGCTTGTAATAAACTTATAACCAATACTTTCATAACGTGATCTCAACTCATTCAAGTTGTTAAGGTCTGATTCATTGGCAAGGTCCGTTTTATTTATCAGGATAACGGGTTCAACATTATTGGCTTCGCAAGTAACAAGAAAGCGGTCTATGAACCCGGTTCTGTATGCAGGCTTTCGAACAGACTGTATACTAAAGGCCAAATCAACATTTGCAGCAATTACCTGCTGACCTTTCTTTCCGTGAGTTGCTTCACGTATGATTTGATTGCGACGTTCCTTTTTCCTGATGATGCTGCCGGTTTTATCATCATTCAGGTCAAGTTCGACCTCATCACCCACGGCAATAGGATTAGTTGCCAGTTTATCATCCAGGCGTAATTTTCCTCTTAAGCGGCATTCGGCGACTTCACCATCAGGCAAAGCCACCTTATACCAACTACCCGTAGATTTTATGACCTTTCCGCTTACCAATTATCTGCTAGATACATAAACCGTACTTTCTTTATCGTCTTTACTTTTCTTTTCACGGCCCTTATTGGAGTTGAATTTTTTACCGGGTTCTTGAATTACATCTTTTTCCAGAACTTTTTCAAGAAGTGGTTCCATTCTTTCCAGGTATTCGAATTCCAATCCTTCGATGATCTCTGGTTCAATTTCTGATATGTCTTTCTCATTTTTTTGGGGAAGAAGTACCTTCTTGATTCCAGCCCTTCTTGCAGCCAGAACTTTCTCTTTTATACCGCCTACAGGCAATACGGAGCCTCGTAATGTAATCTCACCAGTCATTGCAACTGTATTTTTTACTTTTCGCTGGGTAAAAATAGAACCCATAGCGGCAAGCAAAGCAATACCTGCGGAAGGACCGTCTTTAGGTATTGACCCGGCAGGAACGTGGATGTGCAGGTCCCAGTCAGAAAAAGCGGCATAGGGTATATTTAACTCTTCCGCCTGGGTTTTTAGATAAGCCAGGGCCAATTGAGCAGATTCCTTCATAACATCGCCTAGTTGACCGGTGATATTCAACCTGCCAGACCCTCTGGCCACACTGGCTTCTATAAACAGGATATCCCCGCCATAAGGTGTCCATGCTAGTCCTGTTGAAACACCTGGTACAGTGGTTCGTTCAACAACATCGGCGAAAAACTTACGCTTGCCGAGGTATTCTGCTACGTCATCTAATTTAATAGTCGCTTTTTTAATGCTGCCCGAGGCCACTTTAGCTGCCACTCCTCGTGTTACCGATCCAATTTCGCGGTTCAGGTTACGAACGCCTGATTCCCGGGTGTATGAGTTAATGATCTCGGCAATAGCTTCATCGCTAATTTTAAATTGAGCCGGTTTCAGGCCATTCTCCTTAATCTGATTGGGTACCAGGTATTGTTTTGCAATCTCCAGTTTTTCTTCAAGAATATAACCACTCAGATTAATGATTTCCATACGGTCGCGTAATGCAGGAGGGATGGTATCCAGTGAATTGGCCGTGGCAATAAAAAGTACTTTGGATAAATCATATTCCAATTCCAGGTAATTATCGTAAAAGCTGTTATTCTGTTCAGGATCCAATACCTCAAGTAATGCAGAGGTTGGGTCACCACGGAAATTAGAACCGACTTTGTCAATCTCGTCAAGCATAATGACCGGGTTACTGGTACCGGCTTTCTTCAGGCTTTTGATAATCCTGCCGGGCAGTGCACCGATATAAGTCCGCCTGTGACCTCGTATCTCAGCTTCATCCTGGAGGCCACCAAGGCTGAATCTGTCGAATTCTCGGTTCATAGCGCGGGCAATGGATCGTCCCAGTGATGTTTTGCCGACACCCGGAGGACCATAAAAGCACAAAATAGGTGCCTTCATGTCTTCTTTAAGCTTTAACACAGCCAAGTACTCAATTATACGCTTTTTGACTTTCTCAAGGCCATAATGATCTTCATCAAGCACTTTGCGTGAATTCTTTAAGTCCAGCTTGTCTTTAGAATAATGCTCCCAGGGCAGATCAATTATCCATTCAATATAATTATGGATCACCCCATAATTGGGTGCGTTCGTAGGTGTTCTTTCAAGGCGTTGAAGCTCTTTATCGATCACCTTTTTTACGTGCTCGGGAAAGTTCTTCTCATCGGCAGCTTCTTTCAGCTTCTTGGCTTCTTCCTGTTCACTATCCTCACCCAGTGCTTCCTGAATGGTTTTCATTTGCTGCCTTAGATAAAAATCACGCTGTTGTTGATCAATATCTGTTTTAACTTTGGAACGTATTTCCTCACTAACATTGAGAACCTGCAACTCTTTGTTGAGGTAAGAGATCACTTTCTCCAGTTTTGCAGAAAAGCGCTGTATCTCCAGCAAAGCCTGTTTCTCAGAGAGTGAGATGTTCAGGTTCGAAGAAATAAAGTTCAAAAGGAACATCGGACTATTAATGTTGTTAATAGCCATTGCAGCCTCTGATGGGATATTTGGCGAGAGGTTAACTATGCGTAAGGCGGTCTCTTTGACTGATCTAAGTGACGCTTCCAGCTCCACACCTTTTATATCTTGTTCAAGGGGGTAAGGATCCACGTCGGCCATGAAAAAGGGATCGACTTCCGTGACCTCGTTTATACGAAACAAACTTTTTCCCTGAATGACTATACTCTTACTACCATCAGGCATTTTAATAAGCTTTAAGATCCTTGCTACGGTACCAATCTCGTAGAGCTCTTTTGGTTTTGGATTTTCCTGGTTTTCATTTCGTTGGGTAACCATCCCAATAATTTTATTACTTTCATAAGCCTTTTTGACCAGAGCCAGAGAACGATCACGCCCAACGGTGATAGGAATAACTACACCGGGAAATAATACTGTATTCTTAAGGGGGAGTATCGGAAGTTTTCCAGGTATCTCCGATTCGGTCATTAACTTTTCTTCTTCTTCGGAAAGCAAAGGAATCGCTTGTTCGAAATCATCAAGGTCATCAGAACCGATAATGGAAATATCATTTAGCTTTTCGTTATCTGTCATAATAAAGATCTTTTATAATTTGAATTTATTAGTACATATTGCAAATAATAGACCAATAAAAGCTTTTCTAGCATAACGTCAGGGATAATGATAATTGCATGGCGTTTTGTCATGGCTTATGCCATAAGTGCCCTTATTTAAGGCATTTCCTGCTTTATGTGCTTAGATCGTGAAAAATAATCTAATCCCAAAGGATATCGCCTTAAAACCTGAATTGCATTGCGGCCATTGCCAAACCCACGGAATAGATATCATCATCATACCCTTTTTTTAAACGGGTTGCCAGAGATATTTCCCAAAAACCAGCATCTATACCCAGGCCTAATCCAAGCATAGGTTGCATTTCTGAATTGAGGGAAATGCCCGAACGTAGAGGTAGAAATTTCAAGAGCCGCAGTTCAGTGCCGAGGCTTGTTTGCCACTGGCGGTCTTCAAACTGACTGGATTTTATCTGGTACTGATGGTCAGCTGCCACTAATAACTTGTTGTATTGCAGTGCAGTGCCTATATGAAGGGTTGCAGGGAGCATTTCATTAAGGCGACTACCTCCGGAGGTGATATCCTCCTGAGGTAATTCACCCATACGGCTGCTAATAAAATTGGTAAATTCACCAATCTGTCCTGTAAAATTTCCTGTAATTGGGTCGGGTAACTCTTGAATAAGAGTGGTATCAATGCCTGAGTGGAACTCAGTTGGCTGTTCATAATAAGAAACGAGTCCTAAATCCGTCATAGAAATACTGAAACGTAATGATTTCCTTAAGGATTCATTGGAGTGAGGTGCAAGAGAAAGGTCATCCTTCAGGCTCATTACATACGTGAATCCAAGGTCTATCCCCAATCCTAAACCCGTGGTTTCAAGTAGAGCCTGATGTTTGTTGCTGCCAGGCGCTGAGGTAGTTCGCATCATACGGCTTATTTCTCCTACCGTTTTGGCTTCATAATTACTTATATAATGATAAGTGTCATCTTCAGGCTGACGGAAATAATTTGTAGTATAGTCTCCCTCAAAGAACATACTTCCGATAATTAGTTTGGGTGCTATTCCAAAGTAAAGTTTGTTCAAACCCGGTAGCCATCCATTCACCATTAAAACCTCACCTGCTAACCCGAATGATACCTCGTGAAATGAATAAAGATTCTGTCTTAATGTTCTTTTTAGTGCCTCTCCATTTTCACCGAATACAGGGGTTGCATCATACCAGCCCCTGTTTAATTCAATCGAATTTATGCCACGTGACCTTAAAGCCATTGAATAGGAATGATGTTTGCGTGTAAAACTAATCCCCAAATGCATAACATCAAAACGGGCGGTATTGGCGAACAGATCTGCATTGTCAGGGAAACGACTTTCTAAGATATCGGATGAGACATGGTTGAGATCATGATCTTCATTGTAAAAGGTGAAATAATCTTCAATTCCTATGTAACCTTTATAAAAATTTCTGATACCAATACCTTCTGAAAGAGAAAAGCCTCCCTGGGCTAAAGTCAACCGGTTACGACGATGGTTATCCCGGATCATCAGGTTGGCGGGATTATAGAAATTGGCAACAGGACCTGTTAAATATGCGGTGCCTCCACCCATAGAAATGGTTTGGTGTGAAAGTACCGGCTGGGACATAACAAATGATGCCAGGCTTAGATTGCAAAAAACCAGCAGACCATAAAGTAGTACTGTAGGGGAAAAAATTGATCTCAATTCGTGCCACATATTAAAAGTTTCTAACTACTAATATAGGCATTTATTAAGTCCTTTCCGTGTTGTATGTGACTTAAATGGAATATAAGCCTTTTTAGATACGAAGATGAGGCATGTATCCTATAGATTCAATAAGGTGATCTTATGGACGAATAGGATAATTGAAATCTGGTTGATCAAAATTATAATACCTGAAGTTTGGCAAACTTTAACATGAGTTTTTTCTGTCCGTGCTTTTGGAAAAATACAACAACCTTAGCCTTATCTCCATACCCTTCACTGCTGATGATTTTTCCCGCTCCAAATTTCTGATGAACTACCCGGGCACCAACCTGCAAGTCGGCCGCATCATCCACATCATAGTGAACACTGGTTGAGCTTTGGCTTTCAGGCTTCTTGACACCCTTTACAGGTGTACGCCAGTCATAGTCTTTGTAATTTGAAGTCGCTTTGCGGTTGAGCCTGAAGGAGTCTTTTTGCCTTATGGTTGATCCTGTTTCTGTACGCACAACGGAGGGGTCAACTTCATCAAGAAATCGTGAGCGCATGTTTTGTTTCTCTTCCCCGAACTTATATCGATTGCGTGCAAAACTAAAGTAAAGCTCTTTTTCAGCCCTGGTGATGGCAACATAAAATAAACGCCTTTCTTCTTCCATATTGACTTCATCACCTTCACGGCCCCCAATTGGAAAGAGTTCTTCCTCCAGGCCTACAACAAATACCACCGGAAACTCCAGGCCTTTTGAAGCGTGAATGGTCATTAAAGTAACCGTAGGAGTATTTTCATCGTGAGCATCCAGATCGGTTACCAGACTGATATCCTGCAAGAAGGAACTTAAACTTGGGTTATCAGTAGATTTCTCGAAGTAAGATATTGCATTGAGCAATTCCATCACATTTTCACGCCTGGATAGCGATTCATGTGAGTTTTCTTCAACAAATTGTTTTACATAGCCTGTATCTTCCAGAAGTTCTTTGGTAACATCAACCAGGCTTTTGGTGTCGACCTTCTTTTTGGTCTTGCGAATGATGTTTACAAATTCTTCAATTCTCTTCTTGGCAGGAGTGTAAATGGAGGTCTCCTGGATATTACCAAGTACCTCCCACATAGATACATCTTTTGAACGGGCCTCTTGTATTATCTGATGGATACTTTTATCGCCTATGCCTCTGGCAGGTTCATTAATCACCCTTAGTAATGATTCTTCATCCTGTGGATTGACTAGTAGTTTTAAATAGCCTACTACATCTTTAATTTCTTTTCGTTGGTAGAAGGAGATGCCGCCCACAAGTTGATAGCCCAGTCCTTTGCGACGAAGTGAATCTTCAAATACTCTGCTCTGGTAATTGGTCCGGTAAAGGATAGCGAAGTTACTGAGTGAGTAGCCTTTCTTGAGCTTGAGCTCGTTGATATATGAGGCAATCCGGTTGGCTTCATCCCGCTCATTATAGTTATCGAGAAGGGTGATGGTATTGCCATCCATATTCTCGGTCCACAGTGTTTTCTCCAACCGGTTTTTATTCTGTTTAATAATGGAATCGGCACAACGAAGAATATACTTGGTAGATCGGTAATTTTGTTCCAAAGGAACTTCGGTCGCATCGGGATAATCCTCTTTGAAGTTGAGGATGTTGGATATATCTGCTCCCCGAAAAGAGTAGATACTTTGAGCATCATCGCCGACTACGCAGATGTTTTTATGTTTGGATGCCAGCATTTGGGTCACTTTATACTGGGCGTGATTGGTATCCTGATACTCATCAATGAGGATATATTTAAAACGGTCCTGGTATTTTTCCAGGATGTCAGGATGCTGAGAAAACAATTCAATAGGTTTGATGAGGAGATCATCAAAATCCATAGCATTGCTGGATTTTAGCCTTTTCAGGTATATGGAATAAACCCTTGCGGCCACATCATCCAGCGTACTTTGTACAAACTTCTCCTGAAATTCATCAGGTGAGATAAGCTGGTTTTTAGCTCCACTGATGATAAATCGTACAGCCCTGGGTTTAATTTCTTTGATGTCTACATTCAACTCTTGCAGGATGCCTTTAATAGCTCTGTCAGAATCGACACTGTCATATATGCTAAAATCCTGATTATAGCCTATATGCTGACTTTCATAGCGAAGGATGCGGGCGAAAATAGAGTGAAAGGTTCCCATCCAAAGTTGTTTGGCCTCGGGACCAACCAGGTTCTCAATCCGGCTTTTCATTTCCCGGGCAGATTTATTGGTGAAGGTCAGGGCGAGAACTTCCCAGGGTCTGGCTTTGCCCTCAGCCAGCAGATTAGCTATCCTGTAGGTTAATACCCTGGTTTTTCCGCTTCCTGCTCCGGCTATAATAAGCAGAGGCCCGTCTGTATGGGCAACGGCCAGGCGCTGTTGGTCGTTGACTTGATCGAGGATGGAGTTGGTAGATTGCAAATAACTAGGTGTTTTACGATTAAGACACAGAGACTCGAAATTATCATTATGGTTTATGCTATTCCATAATGTCCCTTGTGCTTAATGGATGTTTTTTATAATTCAGTCAGAATGGTTTCGAGTTTTTCCAAATTGATTTCCGTATCCGACTTTTTCTTGTTTTCTTTCTCCACGACTTCTTCGGGCGCATTAGCCATGAATTTCTCGTTTTGAAGCTTGGCATTTATTGATTTTAAAAAACCATTCAATCGTTTTACTTCTCCCTGAATGCGTTCACGCTCTTTGTCTACATCAATGATACCGGCTAAGGGCACGAATACTTGTGAACCGCTCACAACGGCAGAAGCACTTCCTTTAGGGCGTTCAGCAGTTGTTGAAGCCTCAAATAATTCAATGCGAACCAGCTTCTCAAACACAAAACGGTTTTCGTTCAAGGCATTGGCTGTACGTTCATCTTTCGCCTTGATTAAAACGGTGATTTCCTGGTTGTCAGGAACATTCATTTCAGCACGGATATTTCGTATAGAAGAAACCATTTTTTGTATGGTAATAAACAACGTGCTGTCTTCCGTATAAGGATCCGTGGCCTTGTTAACCGGCCATTCTGCTTTGATCAGGGCTTCAGAAACTTCACGTTCACGCATGCTGTGCCATATTTCTTCCGTGATGAAGGGCATGAAGGGGTGAAGCAGCTTAAGTAAAATTTCATATATAGTAAGTGCTCGCTCTACTTTTGAATGGTCCATCGTCTCCCCATATTCCGGCTTGATCAATTCAAGATACCAGTCACAGAAATCATCCCAGAGAAGAGCATATATTTTCAATAAAGCCTCGTTGAGACGATATCGGCTCAGATCATCCTCGACAGCTTCGATGGTTTGGTGAATCCTGGAGATCATCCAACGGTCAACCAGATTAACAACTACGGGATCCAGTTCTTTTGCATAATTTGCATTTTTATCCATATGCATGTGCAGCAAACGGAAGGCATTCCAGAGCTTATTGGCGAAGTTACGGCCCATTTCGAAACGACGTGGATCAAGTTTGATATCCTGGCCCTGGGCACAAAGCACAATCAGGCAATAGCGTACCGCATCGGCTCCATACTCGTCGATTAACTCAAGAGGATCAATTCCATTATTCAAACTCTTGCTCATCTTCCGGCCCTGCTTGTCTTTAACAATGCCGGTCATGAAAATATCCTTAAATGGAGGCTTACCGGTAAGATGCAAACCACCCATGATCATTCTGGAAATCCAGAAAAACAGAATGTCATAACCCGACACGAGAACAGATGTTGGATAAAACTTCTTTAAATCTTCTGATTGCTCGTCAGGCCAGCCTAACGTCGAAAATGGCCAGAGCCATGAAGAAAACCAGGTGTCAAGTACATCAGGATCCTGAACCATACCCGATTCCGGTTGCTCAACACTTACTACGTATTCCCTGGAGGTATCAGCTTTCCCATCAGGTTTGGTATAATACCATACAGGAATCCGGTGGCCCCACCATAACTGCCGGGATATAACCCAGTCACGAATATTTTCCATCCATCGATAGAACTCGCTCTCCCAGCGCTGAGGGTAAAATTTGAAATCTCCCTTTTTACTGGAGGCCATAGCCTTTTGGGCAAGTGGTTTCATTTTGACAAACCATTGGTCCGATAAAAGGGGTTCGATGACCGTACCGCTTCGTCCGGAAATGCCAACCTGATTTATGTAGTCTTCAACTTTTTCCAGAAGTCCTGCTTTTTCCAGGTCATCAGCTATCTTCAGGCGGGCATCAAAACGGTCTAATCCTTCATAGGCACCGGAAGCCTCATTCATGGAGCCGTCTTTATTGATGATATTAATGACCTCCAATCGATGTCGCTTGCCAATATCAAAATCATTCTGGTCGTGAGCCGGAGTAACCTTAAGCGCTCCTGTGCCAAAATCCTGTTTGATATAATCGTCGGCAATGATAGGCACAAGTCTACCTGTGGTAGGAATCTCCACTTCACCCCCGATAAAATCAGCATATCGTTCATCATCAGGATTCACACAAACGGCCGTATCCGCAGGTATGGTTTCAGGCCGGGTGGTTGCAATGGTGATATACTTTTGCCCGGTCTTATCCGCTGTTGATTTCGATAAAGGATAATTCACATACCAAAGATGACCTTTGCGCTCAACGTGATCTACTTCCTCGTCCGAAATAGCCGTCATATCAGTAGGGCACCAATTTACCAGGTAATTCCCCTTATAGATCAAGCCTTCACTGTGCAGACGAATAAATGTTTCCTGAACGGCTTTGGATAAGCCCTCATCCATGGTAAAACGTTCGCGGTCCCAATCACAGGAAGTTCCTAGCTTCTTGTATTGCCCGGTAATGATATCGCCATATTTTTCCTTCCATCCCCAAACTTTTTCTACAAAAAGTTCTCTACCCAGATCATGCCGGTTCTGCTTGTATTCTTTTTTGAGGTTTTTTTCCACTACATTTTGAGTAGCTATACCGGCATGGTCAGTACCGGGTAACCAGAGGGCTTCATACCCCTGCATTCTTTTAATCCGTATAATCGTATCCTGAACGGCACCTTGTAAGGCATGGCCCATATGTAATGCTCCTGTAACGTTCGGAGGGGGCATCATGATCGTAAAAGGCTCTTTAGAAGATTGTTGATCAGCCTTGAACATCTTGTTCTCTGTCCAAAACCGGTACCATTTATCTTCTATTTCTTTGGGATTGTACGTTTTGGGTACGTTCGCGTCGTTCACTTGGGTAATTTTGTGAATGGTTAATTAGGACGATCGCTTCGCTAAACGGGGTATGACGGTGAAGTGATCATTCAGTCGTTAATTTAGTACACTTTTAACGTAGTTAACAATTGAATGGAACAGATTATTTGGCCGGCCTAAAAAAAATCCTTCTATACTGTAAATAATTCATACAATATCCAGGATTATAGATTAGACAATCCTTTTGAGTAATACGCCGAAGTGTCCATCGCAACCATGTTTATGTGGCAGTGTTCTATATGATTTACCGTCTTCAGAGAGGACTTCCTCAGGGAGATCGTCGCTTAAATCCTGGAGTTCGAAGTTGTCGTATTCATTTAGAAACGCCGCAATCTGATCTTCATTTTCTTCAGGTTCTATGGAACAGGTTGAGTAAACCAAACGTCCCCCCCGGGTTACCATATTGGCAGCGGCATCTAAAAGTTCCGCTTGTTGTTTCACAAACTCCTCAAGCTGTTCCGGACTTCGTCTCCATCGCATATCAGCACGTTTGCTTAATACACCGGTACCGGAACAGGGGGCATCCAGCAATACAGCATCTGCTAACTTAAAGCGTTCTTCAGCGACATTGGCACGCTGGATTTTCACATTATTGGCTCCATATTTTGTGACGTTCTCAGCGATAGTTGAGATACGCTCAGCGGAAATATCGACGGCTAAAATACTGCCTTGGTTTTTCATCAAATCTGCTAAAACTATGGTTTTAGTGCCCGGAGCCGCACAGAGGTCATATACGGTTTCGTTTACCTGGGGATCAAGAATAGCCGGTGCAAACCCGGCAGCAATATCCTGTACTTGTACAAATCCTTTTTCAAACCAGTTTTTGGAACGGATTTTATTAAGTGAACTAACCTTAAAATAATCAGGCAACCAATCACTTTCTTCAAACTCAATGCCATTTTTCTCCATGCGAAGGGCAAAGTTTTCTGCGTTGGTTTTCAGGTTATTGACTCTTAAAAAATAATCCGGTTTACGGTTATTAGCCTGCATAAGCTGAAAAGCTTCACGCTCACCAAAACGTTTTACCCAACGCTTGACCAGCCATTCCGGATGAGAAAAGGTAGTGGCAATCAACTTATTACGATCACTAAAGTCGGGTTTGGGCAAATTATCTCTTTCCCGTTGTATTTTACGTAAAACAGCATTCACGATGTCACCGGATTTCGAGCTCATCTGCTCTTTAGCGATTTCCACCGATTCATTGATGGCCGCGTAATCAGGTGTGCCATCCATAAAAAGCAGATCATAAATGCCTAAGCGAAGGATGTTTTTAAAGAGACTTTTCATCTCTTCAATATCTACGGTCGTAAATTTGGAAACCAGGAAATCCAGATAACTTTTTCTGCGTAAAATACCTTGAACGTACTCGTTGGCCTGTTGACGTTCTTGTCCGTTAAGCTTATTTAAAAGGGCCAGATCAAGTTTATTCTTCTCTTCAAACTCAGTGAGAGTTTGTATGCTGGCAAGACGCGCGGTCAATGTAGTTTCCAATGAATTAGTCATTTATTTTTCAAAATTAGATAAGCTTTAATTATACGAAAAAATGGTTAGAAATTCATGCAGAATTAACCATGGAACACACTCCCATTTGGGGATTCCCATTGATTAGAGTATTCTGAACTCCGAATAGAAGAATTAGATTTTGAATTCCTTTCTATTATTGGCCGTTAACCAATGTGAGTTATGCAAAATCATTCTTATCGGGTAAATAATCTGAATAGTGTTAACCTAAAATAAGCAGGTAATGTTCGACTTTTGCCTAATAAAATTACTGGTATCTTTTCAGAAAAATTTCTTCATATTGGGAGTATCATGATTTGGTAAATACATTAAATAACTCTCCATTTTTAGGCTGCATTTCGTTCGATTAAATAGGGACCTCGTCCCAGGCAAGTCCCAGTCAAGCCTTACTATTCTCTGGTGTTGCTCCCCCGGGCATAAGACAGGTATGGGAGTAGGGTAAGGCAAGGTTAAAATGTATATTTTAAAGAAAATAAGCAGGCATGCTCATTTAACTTATTTAGGCAAATGCATCATTATACCTGTGTTACTGTAGTAGTATATATCATAAAAAAGATAAGGTCATTTTTCGATGGTATAAGATCCTTATTTTATGTCATTTTAATATTAACGCTTATAGCCTGGCTGAACTATTTTTTCATTGCATATAAAGCCTTCAATGGCTAACTTTGAAGGCTAAGATTATTAAATATTATTACCTCGTAGAGATTTATATAACCAATTACATTTAGAATGAATAAGGGACAAGTTTCACAAGTTATCGGGCCGGTTGTAGACGTTGATTTTAAAGAGGGTCAAATTCCCTCACTAAGACACGCGCTCATTATAAAACGGGAAGAACAGGATGATCTGACTTTAGAAGTTGCCCAGCATCTGGGTGAGAATAGAGTTAGAACCATTGCTATGGATTCGACTGATGGGCTGGTGCGTGGCATGGATGTTCTGGACACGGCTTCACCTATCTCTATGCCTGTTGGAGAAGATATCAGAGGACGTCTGTTTAACATCGTTGGCAAATCCATTGATGGAATTAAGCCTCCTCAAGGTGATAAAAGATATCCTATTCACCGTCCGGCCCCTGATTTTACCGAACTATCTGCCAGTACAGAAATGCTGGAGACCGGAATCAAGGTAATTGATTTGTTATGTCCCTATGCCAAAGGTGGAAAGATTGGTTTATTTGGTGGTGCCGGGGTAGGCAAAACAGTACTTATTCAGGAATTGATCAACAATATTGCCAAGCAACATGGCGGCCTTTCCGTATTTGCAGGTGTTGGTGAGCGTACCCGTGAAGGAAATGACCTGCTTCGTGAATTTATAGAATCAGGAGTTATTAATTATGGTGCCGAATTCAAAAAGGCACTGGAAGAAACGGGTGAATGGGATTTAAGCAAGGTTGACGTTGAAGCGCTTAAATCATCACAGGCTACTCTGGTCTTCGGCCAGATGAATGAACCACCCGGAGCCCGTGCGCGTGTGGCTCTTTCAGGACTAACCGTTGCCGAGTATTTCCGTGATGAAGTTAGCCGTGACATACTATTCTTCGTAGATAATATTTTCAGGTTTACTCAGGCCGGGTCTGAGGTATCGGCATTACTAGGACGTATGCCATCTGCTGTAGGGTATCAACCCACGCTTGCCTCTGAAATGGGTGATCTCCAGGAACGCATTACATCAACCAATGCCGGCTCCATTACTTCAGTACAGGCTATTTATGTGCCAGCTGATGACTTAACGGATCCTGCACCGGCAACTACTTTTACTCACCTTGATGCAACCACAGTACTAAGCCGTGCCCTTACTGCTATAGGCATATATCCGGCGGTAGACCCATTGGATTCTACTTCAAGAATTCTGGATCCTATTCTCATTGGTGAAGAGCACTACCAAACAGCCCAAAATGTTAAGGAATTGCTGCAAAGATACAAAGATTTGCAGGATATTATTGCTATTCTTGGTATGGATGAATTATCTGATGAAGATAAGCTTACCGTATCCAGAGCGCGGCGGGTACAAAGGTTCCTGAGTCAGCCATTCTTTGTGGCATCCCAGTTTACCGGTCTTGAAGGCAAGTACGTTAAAATTGGCGATTCGATCAAAGGCTTTAAAATGATTATGGAAGGAGAACTTGATCACCTTCCCGAAAATGCCTTTCACCTTGTAGGTGATATTAATGATGCGATTGCTAAGGGAGAGAAAATTCTGGCCGATCTTGAAAAAGCATAAAGACTACATAATTGATGAAATCATTTAAGGCGCAAATTATTACCCCTACGGGGACTGTTTTTGACGGGGAGACCACCGGCATTCAGATGCCGGGTGTGAATGGTAAGTTCGAAATAAAATACAATCACGCCAGCCTGATTGCATTGATAACAGAAGGTAAAGCACGGCTTATGAAACTCGATAAAAGCGAGGATATTTATACAATTGGCACGGGGTTTGTTGAAGTTCATAATAATAAAGTTATATTAATGACAGAAACTGCTGTTAAAGAACTTCCAATTGAGACAGCGTAATATTTTGTTGTTAATGTGAAAACACGTGTAGCAAATTCATTATAAGTTTCTTTGACAGGCAAGAGTGTCTTAATTCCAGATAATAAATCTTCTCGAAATGCAAACTACTTTAGTCACTGGCGGTGCCGGTTTTATTGGATCTAATTTATGTGACAAATTTATTCAACAAGGGCATATTGTAGTTTGCCTGGATAACTTCGACGATTTTTACGACCGTTCCATTAAGGAGAGAAATCTCGAAGAGTTAGTTAAACATCCTAATTTTAAGCTTATTGAAGGGGATATTCGTGATTCGGATCTCTTAGAAGAGGTATTCTCTGCCTATGATATTGATTTAGTTGTCCATCTTGCAGCAAAAGCTGGAGTCAGGCCATCCATCATTGACCCGGCATTATATCAGGATGTTAATATTCGCGGCACCCAATGCATATTGGACTGCATGAAGAAGTATGAAGTAAAAAAACTTCTCTTTGCCTCTTCATCATCGGTGTATGGTGGTAACACTAAAGTTCCATTCTCTGAAAAAGATGAAGTAAATAATCCTATTTCCCCTTATGCCGCAACTAAAAGGGCAGGGGAATTGATGTGTTATACATATCATCACTTGTATAATATCAATATTGCATGCCTTAGGTTCTTTACTGTATACGGCCCCAGACAACGGCCGGAAATGGCAATCCATAAGTTTACCCGGTTAATTCATACCGGTGAAGAATTGCCTGCCTTTGGCGATGGCAGCACAAAGCGTGATTATACGTATATTGATGATATCGTTCAGGGTATAACAAAAATTGCTGAAAGTGATTTCACCTATGACATAATCAACCTGGGTGAATCACAAACGATTACCTTAAAAGACCTGATCGATACCATTGGCAGAAAATTGAATAAAGCGCCAATAGTTAAATGGCTCCCGGATCAACCGGGTGATGTCAACATTACCTACGCCGACATATCCAAAGCAAGAAATATTTATGGTTACAAACCCACCACTGATGTTGAAACCGGAATCGCCGAATTTGTCGAATGGTATCATGCTATGGTTGAGGCCTAGTACCCCAGGCATCTTGTTTAATACTTTGGATATTGAGATTTAACCCAAAAAGGCTTCTCCCTGTCATAGGGGTTGTAATGTTTATCGCGGCTATTTGGGTGCTGAAATATGAAGTTCAGCATTTTCAATGGGAGGATATTCGCGATTACCTGAGTAATATCCCGGCCTACCGGATACTAGCTGCTGTCGGGTTGACTGGATTATTGTATATAGTACTGACCGGTTATGATTATATGGGATCCCGTTATGTCGGGTCTCAAATTGCATACCGCCATGTTGCCCTTGCCTCCTTTCTTGGCTACGCTTTTAGCCATAATATCTCTCCTTCACTGGTTACAGGAGCCTCTGCACGATTTCGTGTGTATTCTCACCACGGGTTAACCCTCATGCAGGTCACACAAATTGTTGGATACTGTGCCTTATCCTTATGGGTTGGTTTTTTATTCATTGGTTCTATCATATTCCTGTTCTTACCCCTATCTATTCCTGAAGATCTGGGTTTCCCCTTTGAGAACCTCAAGATAGTGGGTGTAATTTTCCTGGCTGTTTTAATCTATTATTTCACGGCTAGTCTTAAATACAGAGTACCATTCAAACTTTGGGGCACCGAATTTCAATTACCTACGGTCAGGCAGATATTGGGTCAGATGACCATTTCCTCAATGGATTGGATTTTTTCTGCGGGGATACTTTTCTTATTGCTGCCATCTGACAGTGGCATTGCTTTTCCTCTATTTGTAGGCATTTATATGTTAGGGTTTATGAGTGGCCTTTTGAGTCAGGTTCCCGGCGGATTAGGAGTATTCGAGACGGTGGTATTATTACTTCTGGGTCCTTATCTGGAAGCCGATGAAGCATTGAGCTCCCTATTGGCTTTCCGCGCATTGTACTTCCTTTTACCACTTGTCATTGCTGCTATTACTCTGGTCATTTACGAGACTAACCAGAAAAAAGAAATAAAAAAAGATGAAAAAGCCGGATCAGAAGATGATATCTAGACAATTCAATCCAATGTACATGGTTAAATAACTTAAAAATCATAAAAATGAATGCTTTATATTACAAAACCATACTTCTAAGATAGAAACCTTTCCTAAATAAAAATCGAAGTTGTGAACGAAAGCAGAAACGATGATTTAAAATTCAAACGACGCAGACTTGCCCTGGTTGAGGAGTTGCGTGAGAAGGGTATCAAAGATGAAAAAGTCCTGGCTGCCTTCGAATCTATTCCCAGGCATATTTTTGTTGATTCCGCTTTAGCCAATAAAGCTTATGCCGATACCGCTTTACCCATTGAATTAGGACAAACCATTTCACAGCCTTTTACCGTTGCCCGGCAAACAGAGTTACTCACTATTAAGCCGGGAGATAAAATCCTTGAAATTGGCACGGGGTCTGGATATCAATGTGCTATTTTATGTGAAATGGGGGCAAGAGTATATAGTATAGAGCGTCATAAAGAACTGTATGAAAGGTCTAGAGACCTAATGAAACTATTAAATTACAGACCTACGCTTAAAGCTGGGGATGGTACCCTTGGATGGTCAGCTTATGCTCTTTACCAGGGAATCGTTGTGACCGCCGGTGCTCCTGTTATGCCGGAAGACTTGCTACGACAACTCGATATTGGTGGTCGCCTTATTGTTCCGGTCGGAGATTCTAAACAGCAAGTCATGCATCGCATAACCCGAACGGGTGAAAATGATTATGATGATGAAAATTTTTCTAGTTTCAAATTTGTGCCCTTAATAGGTGAAAAAGGCTGGGGAGAGTAGAAGCTAATTAAATACCAGAAACCTAATTTCTTCTTCATTAGAATATTTGGTGTGTAAATTTTCATACAAGTCATTATAATACGTGCGTATGTCTGTAAAGCAATCTAACCTTGAAAGAGAACATACAAGATTCAAGGAAGTTCCATCACTTATAGCCAAAGGTTTTTGCATGGGATCAGCTGATGTTGTACCTGGCGTCAGTGGTGGCACTATGGCCTTGATTCTGGGTATTTACACGCGGTTAATAAATTCCATCAAAAGTGTGGATATTCGATTTTTCAGGCTTTTGTTGAACTTTAAGTTCATTGAGGCACTGCGTCATGTTAATTTCTTTTTTTTAAGTTCTGTATTTCTAGGCATTATCGCAGCAATCATATTCTTCACACGAATTATTCCGTTACCGGTTCTTATTCACACCCAACCCGAGGCCGTCTATGGATTGTTTTTCGGCTTGATTGCCGGATCGGTCTATCTGTTAATAAAATCTTTGCCTCGCTTTGGATGGGGGGAGGCTCTGTATCTTGCATGTGGAACATTAATTGGTTTTTGGGTTGTTAACCTGGTGCCTACTGATACACCTGAAAATGCACCTTTTGTTTTCCTGACAGGTACTATTGCCGTTACTGCTTTGGTATTGCCAGGTATATCAGGTTCGTTTATGCTGCTTATCCTCCGTAAATATGATTATATTTTATCAAACCTGGGCCTTTTGGGAACACCGGAAACGCTTGAGGCTCTGTATGTTTTGATTCCTTTTGGCTTGGGTATGCTGGCAGGCCTTGCAGCCTTTACACGCTTTTTATCCTGGTTATTAGATCATTATTATATTGTTACTATCTGCATATTGATTGGCTTTATGATAGGTTCCCTTTATGTTATCTGGCCATATCAAACCCGAGAATATTCCGAACATGTTGATACTGAAATAGTATCCGTTCTGGATAACAGGGCCAGGGAACTGATGCAGGAACCAGATGATGAACGGTTGAATGAGTTTCAAAGACTAGGGCGAATCATCAATCCCGAAGCACCTGAAAATGAGCAAGTGGTAGAGATCGAAAACGTCGAAAAGAAGTTAGTAAATAGTGAACCTTTTTTACCCGATTTAAAAAATCCAGATACCGATGAACGATTACACAATGGCAAAAGCAGCCTATTTTTAGGTTTTCTTTCTATGATAGGAGGTTTTGGTTTAGTTTGGATATTGGGTCTCCTAACGAAACAGCCATGATAACTTAACGGCATTATTACCGTTAATCAGTTAGGTTCAAATTAACGGAGATTCATCATGAGAAACATTAATCGTATTCTTGTCCCCACTGATTTTTCCGAAGGGGCAAGAGCTGCTTATGATTTGGCTAAAGCATTCACAGTATATTGTGGAGGTAAAATCAATCTGATCCACATCATCCCAACCACACAGTATTTTAATAAAAGTATGGATGATGTAGGATATCCTCCATCCCTTGACCAGCCTAAACCGGGTTATGAGGATCAAATAATTGCGCGAATGGAAAATGAATTGTTAGAGTACTTCGATGAAAGTATTCAGGGAGATATTATTGTAAAATTAGGTCGAAAACCATACTCAGAGATTGTAATGGAAGCTGAAAAAGATGAGTATGGCCTTTTGGTATTAGGTAAATCAGGTTCAGATCAAAATACCATTCTCGGAAGTGTCGCTGAAAAAATTGTCAGGCACTCACCCAAACCGGTACTATGTATTGGTCAGGAGTATCATGGCCGTGATATTAAACATATACTTGTGCCCACCGATTACTCCCTGTATTCTTTTCAGGCAATTGATAAGGCCATCTCTTTAGCTCAGAATATGGAGTGTGATATTACCCTCCTTTATGTGCTCGAAACGGCTGAAACTTCTATGGAAACAGATACTGAAATACCTGAGCGGGATCTTCAGGGATCCATCCGGTTGAAGCTGATGGATAAGTTAAAAACATATCTTGAAAAAAAGTATAAACAGAAGTTGAAGGTGGTATGGGATGAACCTAAACAGACGGGTGAATTCCTGATCTTGCAGGAACATTCTGAAACAAGAATTCCATTTTTTACTATTATTCAAAAGGGTGTAAGCCCCCATCAAAATATTTCTGATTACGCCAATACCTATTCAGATTTAGTGATTATGAATACTCATGGCCGTGGCGGGATTTTACAATTATTTATGGGGTCTACAACTGAAAGAGTGATTCAGCAGACGTTTAAACCAGTATTATCGGTTAGAGTTGAAGAAGAGGAACCTGTCCTTAACGAATAGGATTTATGACATCAGGATGGAAGTTCCTTTCTGATTACCGGAGCAACTTTTGTTGCAAAAAGCTCTATGGACTTCATGATTTTATCATGTGGCAGAGTTCCGACGCTGAATTGCAGGAGAAATCTTTGGTGGCCAAATATCTTGTGCTGGTATAATATTTTATCAATGATATCCTGTGGACTCCCAACAAAATTTGCACCATTCAAGGCAATGGATGCATCGAACTGTTGTCGGGTCATCGGTGGCCATCCTCTTTCCCTGCCAATTTTATCCATCGTAGTGGCGAATGCAGGAAAGGCATCGTCAGCGGCTTGTTGAGTTGTCTCGGCGATATAACCATGAGAGTTTATGCTTAAAGGTAAAGAGTCGTACCCAGATTCCTTACCGGCCTTTTTGTGAAGTTCTGCCATGGGGGCGAATTGCTCTGGTCGCCCACCTATAATGGCCAGAGCCATGGGTAATCCATATTTTCCGGCACGAACAGCAGATTCGGGAGTGCCTCCCACAGCAATCCAAATAGGAATGGGGTTTTGAATGGGACGGGGATAGACTCCCTGACCGGTTAGCGGCGGGCGATGTTTGCCAGACCAGGTGATATGTGCGGATTCTCGAAGTTTAAGCAATAGCTCGAGTTTTTCACTAAAAAGCTCATTATAATCACTAAGGTCATAACCAAATAGGGGGAAAGATTCAATAAAGGAACCACGGCCAGCCATAATCTCAGCCCGGCCATTTGAGAGGAGGTCAAGGGTTGCGAAATCCTGAAATACCCGGACCGGATCATCCGATCCCAATACACTTACCGCGCTGGTTAGTCGTATGTTTTTGGTCTGCCGGGTTGCAGCCGCCAGAATAACAGCAGGTGAGGAAGCGGTATATTCAGAACGATGATGCTCACCAATTCCGAAGACATCAAGTCCTTCCTGATCGGCTAATTGAATTTCTTCTATAAGGTGATGTAAGCGTTCAGAAGCACTGATCGTCTTCCCTGTTGTAGGATCAGGGGTAGTTTCGGCAAAGGTGTAAATTCCAAGTTCCATTAAAATAGATCCCTTTAAGGATTAAGAATGAATGTGAAAATAAGATTTATTATGTTAAGCTCTGGGTAGGTGCTTATGCCTGGGTTTAAAACATTTTAATTCAGATTGCGTTCCATCCATCACTCAAAAATTCTTCGATTTCACTCATCAGATAATACTACCGTAAAACTAATTAAGGATTATATACGTTTCTGCGCTATCTTTGTACCTAAATACCGGCAAAAACCGGATCATACTAATTCCAATTTTTTCTTAAAACAGTACATATGCAAAAAGCAACGATTAAAACAAACCAGGGAAGCATGGAGATCGAATTTTTTGACAAAGATGCCCCAGGAACTGTTGCCAACTTCGTCAAATTATCCAATGATGGATTCTATGACGGACTTAAATTCCACAGAGTGATTCCAGATTTTATGATACAGGGTGGATGTCCATCCGGCACAGGAACGGGTGGGCCTGGATATAGCATTGATTGTGAACTTGATGGTGAACATCAATATCATGACCGTGGTGTCCTATCCATGGCTCATGCCGGTCGGAATACCGGTGGATCTCAATTTTTTATCTGTCACAACCGTGAGAATACCGCCCACCTTGACCGCCAGCATACGGTATTCGGCAAAGTAGTAGAAGGCCTGGAAGTTATTGAGAAAATCAAAGCAGGTGATAAAATAGAATCCATCAAGATTCAGGAAGCATAACTAAATAAGATTCTTACATCTTGATAGGGCAAGTGATTTAACTTGCCCTATTTCCTCATCGCTTCTCATAAGAAATCCAAGAAGATAAAGCTTACCAGACTCTTACTCGCACATCTACCTTCCTGTACATAGGGTCTCCTGATTGAACATCAAAGGCTTTATAAGATATTGGCATGTTGGTTAAAATTCTGACATCGCTATCTTCCTCAGCCTATTGGTTAGCCACCTCTTGAATGATGGTGATGCGGTTTCATGCATGTCATCAAAGAACGATCAGAATTTAGTTCTTTCAAGCCAATTGCCGTTACATATCCATCAAAATCTACTCTGGGGTCTACCGAAGAATCCATAATACGGCTATAACAGGATAATTGACTCACGATATTCATGGTTTTACGTGGTTCAATGTTAGAATACTATTGTAATACACTTATATTCTACTTTAAGACTGTAGCAAATAATGATCAATTCTGAATTGGTCGAGTTGAGTAACTATCTATAATTTCGAATTGAATTCATAATGAAATTAGTTTTTCTGGATATTAAAACCATAGGAAGCATAGCTAATCTACATTTACTTGAACAATTTGGTGAAGTTAAATATTACCAAACAACGAATCCAAATCAGACCTGGGAACGCATTGAAAAATATGACATAGTTATTACAAATAAAGTAATTTTAGATAAAAAAATTTTAGAAAAGGCCAACCAACTAAAATTGATTTGTGTTGCAGCTACAGGAACTAATAATATTGATTTAGAGGCTGCCCGTAAACGAGGTATACCGGTAAAAAACGTAAAAGATTATTCTTCAAATAGTGTAGCACAGGGGACTTTTTCACTACTACTTTATTTTCTCAATAATATAAATTACTTCGACAATTATGTTAAAGAGGGCTCTTACTCGAAAAATGATATTTTCTCTCACCTTGATAAAACCATTTATGAAATAAATGGCAAACGTTTTGGCATCATGGGTATGGGTAATATCGGCAACAAAGTAGCACACATTGCAGAAGCATTTGGTGCAGAAGTCGTTTATTATTCGGCTTCTGGAAAAAATACACAACAACCTTACCTGCGGCTTGAGCTTGAAGAGTTTTTAATGACTTCAGATTTTATCTCTATCCATACTCCACTAAACAAATACACTAACAATCTTATTAATTACGACCGTCTTCGACTAATGAAAAAGTCATCAATATTAATTAATGTCGGTAGGGGCGGTATTATAAATGAAGCAGATTTAGCACGAGCATTAAATGAGAATTTAATCGCTGCTGCAGGTATTGATGTATTCGAAAAAGAACCTATTGATGCTAATAATCCTCTTTTACAAGTCAGAGATAAGGAGAAATTAGCATTGACACCGCACATCTCATGGGCAAGCATTGAAGCTCGCACCTTGTTAATGGAAAGTATTGCTGAGAATATCCGGGAATTTAAAAATGAGGAATTTAGCTGATGAGATTGGACAACAAGTGCCTAATTATTTTTGACACTACAATACTAATACAAAATTTGCTCGAAAGAGAATAAGACATGAATTTAATCATATTACTGGGAATTTCAGGAACAGTTCTCTTGACAGCATATTATACCTATGCTAATTTTGTATTAACTAGATTAAAGATTAGCAATAAAAATATTACGCCTGCCAATACAATGGAAGATGGTGTAGATTATGTTCCCAGTAAGACTCCGGTAGTGCTTGGGCATCATTTCGCTTCAATTGCTGGTGCGGGGCCCATAATCGGTCCTATTATTGCAGTTACCTTTGGTTGGATACCCGCTGTTATTTGGATTCTTATCGGAGGCATATTTTTTGGTGCTGTGCATGATACAACTAGTCTGGTTGCTTCCATGCGTCATGGGGGCAAATCAATTGGTACTATAATCCAAACTTATATTGGGCAGAATGGTAAACGCCTTTTTATGATTTTTGCCTTTTCTACATTGATACTCATAATTGCGGTTTTTGTAGATATCATATCAAAAGTATTTGTAAATGATCCTGGTGTAGCATCTGCGTCTATTTTATTTATCGGATTGGCGATCGGTTTCGGCTTGATTCATAAGGCTACCGGTAACAAAAAAGGTGCTTTTATCATCATTTCTTTCATTGGTGTTATATTGATGTACTATTTTGTCCATCTCGGTACACAAATACCCCTTGCACTCGATTATAAACTATGGGTTGCTCTGTTAATGGCTTATGCCTTCCTGGCGTCAGTAACCCCTGTTACATTCTTACTACAACCGCGGGATTATTTATGTAGTTTTCTGTTATATGGATTGATATTATTTGCTGTTGCAGGGGTAGTAATAGCCAACCCTGAAATAAAGATGGATAACCAGGTACAATTTAGCACTGAGAATCTTGGATATCTATTCCCGGTATTATTTATAACGGTAGCTTGTGGTGCTATAAGCGGCTTTCATTCGGTGGTAGCATCAGGTACAACCTCCAAGCAAATAAATAAAGAACAGGATGTTAAAGTTGTTGGGTTTGGTGGTATGTTAATTGAATCATTCCTGGCGATTATTTCCGTAGGTGCAGTGATTGTTTTAAGCAGAGGTGAATATAATAGCAAACTCATTACCCAGGATCCCGTCACAATGTTTGCTGATGGATTAGGGGGGATTATATCTGTACTGGGTGTTTCACCTGCTCTAGCAATTACTTTTGTTGCCCTTGCAGTATCTGCATTTGCATTAACTACTTTAGATACTTGTACCAGGTTAGCCCGGTTCATATTTCAAGAGTTCTTCGAAGATGTGGATAACAGCACCGGAAAAGTTTTTGCAGGAAACAGGTATATCGCTACGGGCATAGTTGTTGTACTCTCTATCTTATTGCTTACCTCCGGAGAATTTACCACCCTTTGGCCAATATTTGGGTCAGCTAATCAATTACTTGCAGCCTTAGCTTTGCTTGCAGTCGCTATTTGGCTTATCAAGAAAAAAATCAATGCTACTTTTGTGTTAATCCCGATGTTTTTTATGTTTGCCGTTACTTTAAGTTCTCTTTTACTTTTTGCAGTTCAGAACTTTAACAGAGGTGTATATGTACTATCAGGAATTGCTGGCATTCTTTTTGTACTGTCGGTAGTTTTGATTTGGCTAGCCAGGCAAAGCTTAAAAAAAGAATTGGCACAAAAGTTGGATCAAAAGGCAGAAAAAGTCTAAAAGAATTACTCATAAAGTTGAGGAGACCCACTACATATATGGAGCAAAAACAGTAAGATCATTGAATGATTCTTCAACAATAGAAACTGAATGAGGCCAACGTACTTTCATCACTTCTTATAGTATGCTATCAATTTATCCCGTTCATTTTTAAGGCTGTCGCTTATACCAATTTTATAGACGTGTGGGTATTCAAATCGCTTAAATTCTTCCGGTAGCTTTTTTAGCTGAGCCTGACTGTACGAAGCAATTTCCTGTAAAGTCCTCGGTGTGTGAACGGTGACTCCATTTTCCATAACTTTATGTAACAAAGGCTCTTGTATGAAACCTTCCAATGAAAGCGATTTATAGGGTTCAAAAGGATGATGCATATTCTGCACCTTATTCTCATCAGCCATTGTAATAACCTCAGCCCCAAACATACTCTGTTTATCGGCCAATATTCTAAATACTTGCTTCAAATGTGGCAGTGTGGTTTTAGTAATATTCTCTGATAACTTTATTCTGGGCTTACCGCGAGAAAAGGCCAATTTATAAACACCATCAAGGGCGGCATCGGGTTTACCTGTGACCAGGCTAGTGCCGATACCGAACAGATCGATTGGTGCTTTTTGATCCAGAAGACTTTTGATTATATGTTCGTCGATTTGATTTGATGCCGCTATTTTAACATGTTCAAACCCTGCCTCATCCAGCATTGATCTGCTTTGTTTTGATAGATAAGCCAAATCACCACTATCAAGCCTGATGGCTTTGAGTTGTTCCCCACGAGATTTCATTTCCCGCGCAACGGTGATCGCGTTAGACACACCGCTATTTAGGGTGTCGTACGTATCCACAAGCAATACACAGTTCTTAGGCCATTGCTCGGCAAAATGCCTGAATGCCTCAAGCTCATCATCATAACTCTGAATAAAAGAGTGAGCCATTGTGCCCGAAACAGGAATGTCGTAATCCAGTCCGGCCTTGACATTGCTCGTTGAGTCAAAACCGCCTATCACTGCTGCTCGACTGGCATAATAACCTCCCGGACCTTGAGCTCTACGTAAACCAAAATCAAGGAGCTTCCGGGTACCAGCAGTAAAACGCATGCGATTAGCCTTCGTAGCAATGAGCGTCTGAAAATTGAGGATATTCAAAAGCAGGGTTTCAATGATCTGGGCTTCGATGATATTGGCCTCTACCTGTAATACAGGGCGAGTTGGGAATATAAGATCTCCCTCTCGAGATGAATAAATATTCCCCTTGAATTTAAAAGTTTTAAGATAATCCAGGAACTCCGGGTCGAAATCCAATGAATGAAGATATTCCATATCCTCATCGCTAAAACGAAGGTTTTCAAGGACAGAAAGCAGGTCTTCCAGGCCGGCAAACACCGCATAACCGCCATTAAAAGGTAGCTTACGGAAGAAGTAATCAAATACAGCTCTTTCCTCTTTATGGCCTTTCAGGTAATATACCTGGGCCATCGTAAGTTGGTATTGATCGGTGTAGGTAGCGGTGTATTCAATCATGTAACGTAAAATTTAAGCATGGTATGATAATTAGTTTAGCCAGGTTCACCCAACATGCTGTTTACGCTATGTCTCCTGAAACTAATTTAGGTTTTGCCTATCACCTGCACAATGACATGCCGCTCTCTTGGTCGATTGTCATGGTCAATGACAACAATTTGTTGCCAGGTACCCAAAATGCATTTCCCATTTTGAACGGGAATGGTGATACCAGGACCCATAAAGGTAGAACGGATATGAGAGAACCCGTTGTCATCACCCCAGGTTTCAGAATGGTGAGATTTCATATTGGATGAAGCAAAATCCTCTAGCTTATCTTTTATATCTTTAACCAGTGCAGGTTCAAACTCCATTGTAGCAATGGAGGCTGTTGAACCCACAACAAAAATGTGACTAAACCCTTCCTTGACTCCTGATTCTCTGATGATTGATTCCACACGAGGCGTAAGGTCATGGATGTCTGAAAACCCCTGTGTGGAAAGATAAATATCCTTGGTTTCGATTTTCATAAATAATATCTCGTTTCAACAGTCTAAAACCTTACGATAAAGTATGATAATAGAGGCAAAAGTCATGCTTTATGGCCTGGTATTCGAATTATCTGTCTTGATTAAGGCATAGACTGAATGATCCTTAAGTACATGGGTCAACCAAACCCATACAAGTTCATTACCGTTCGCCGAGTTCTTTATCTAAGAGAAAGAGGCCTGATTTTGATTCACCGACCATTTCCAATTTGTCGATGATTCGTCGGGCAGAATCTTCTTCTTCAACCTGTTCTTCAATGAACCAGAGCAGTAATTGTTGAAGGGCATAATCTTTATTGCTTACTGCTCTGCCATACATATCATGAATTAAAACAGTAATTTTTTGTTCCTGAGCTAATGCCTTTCTAAAAACATCCAGGGGAGAGTTGAATGAACTGATAGGTTGTTTAAGAGCCTTAAATTCAATATGTCCGTTACGGGCAAGAAGATGATTATAAAATTTCATGGCATGCTCGGTTTCTTCCTCCCATTGCTTCTTCATCCAATGAGCAAAACCTTCCAGGCTTTGCTCCTCAAAATAAGCTGACATGGCCAGGTAATCGTAGGAAGATTGTAATTCAGATTGAATCTGATCATTAATGACTTGTTGGATATCTGAATTCATAATAAATAAGTTATTGATTAAGTAATTACATACAATATCCGATAACTCAGGGAGCTTCGCAAATTGATTTGATATACAACTATTGCCTAAATGCTTACTTATTAAAAACCCATCTAAAGGCTTTTTCATTTATAAAATAACGTTAAAGTATTTTAAAACGGCTGACTTAAGTAAGATTTTCTAATTAAGCCGTTGTATGTAATCAACCGTAAATAAAAAAAATTAAAAATGTTAAAATATATAGTAGTTGCAGGATTATTAATTGCACAAGTTGGCTGTCAAAACGATAACTCCAATAGTGAAGGTTCAACCCCGGAACAGATGCAGGGAGAAATGCAGGATCAAATGTCAAATCAGATGTCTCAAAACCAAGACATTAATACAGATGTTTCTGATGAAGAGCTTGATGAATTTGTAGGAGCAATGAATCAAGCTCAGGGTGTTCAAGCTGAAGCTCAACAGGAAATGCTTGCTGTTGTAGAAAAGGAAGAAATTGATGTTGATACTTATAATCAAATAGCCCAGTCGGTTCAAATGGGGCAATCAAAGGAAGACCTTGATATTGAAGAAGAAGATATGCAAAAATTCGAAAAAGCATCAGCTGAAATCGATGAAATTGAGAAAGATATGGATGGCAAAATGACGCTAGCTATTGAAAGTGAAGGGATGAGTATGGACCGTTTTCAAGAGATTAATCTGGCTATCCAACAAGATCCTGACTTACAGCAAAGAATCCAGCAAAAAATTCAACCACAAATGGAACAACCACAGCAAGGTAACTAATCGAATATTAGTTGATTGAATTTTGTAAAAAAGCCTGCCATAAGTAATGGCAGGCTTTTTTAGTTTATTGGTATCCACCCGACCAACCCCATCTTTACTCCCGGGAGCATACCGCGTAGCTTG
>JBBDQY010000093.1:0-2388 GCA_040905745.1 Balneolales bacterium | reverse complement strand
ATGAATTCTACTATGCCTGGCGCAGGATTGAAGGAATGGCAAAAGAAGTGGATGGGATTGATTCCATGTACACTCTAATTCAGGGCATGTTCGACAAAAACCGCCTGCGTGACATTCTCCGGAATTTCGTTTATCTACCCGATTCTTCAAAAAAGGATGAGAAAATATTGTGCCGTTATCCTCAATACTATGGTGCCAAAAAACTCTTCCAGAATATAATGAAACATCAGCGTCCGGAGGGTGACGGCAAGGGGGGCACTTATTTCGGGGCTACAGGTTGCGGTAAGAGTTTCACCATGCTCTTCCTAACACGTCTATTGATGCGCAGTACCTTGTTTTCAAGTCCGACGATTGTACTCATCACCGACCGGACTGATCTTGATGATCAATTAGCCGGCCAGTTTACCAATGCCAAAGGATATATTGGTGACAATAATATCATCAGTGTGGAAAGCAGAGTGGAATTGCGGGAACGTTTACAGAATATCCAAAGCGGGGGTGTTTTCCTGACTACCATACACAAGTTTACGGAAGACACTGAACTGCTTACTGAGCGAGCCAATGTAATCTGCATCTCGGATGAAGCCCATCGCAGCCAGGTCAATCTGGAGCAAAAAGTGAAGGTAACTTCAAACGGTGTTACAAAAAGATATGGCTTCGCTAAGTACCTGCATGATTCCTTACCCAATGCAACCTATGTAGGCTTTACAGGTACTCCGGTTGACGCCACTCTGGATGTGTTTGGGGATATTATAGATGCTTACACGATGACTGAATCCGTGAAGGATGAAATTACAGTACCTATCGTGTATGAAGGCAGAGCCGCTAAAGTCATATTGAACAATAGCGAACTTCAGAAAATCGAAGATTACTATGACGAGTGCGCAGAAGAAGGAACCAATGATTACCAAATAGAAGAAAGCAAGAAGGCGGTCACGAACATAAATGTCATCCTGGGAGATCCTGACCGCCTTAAAGCTTTGGCGAATGATTTTGTGCAGCATTATGAAACCAGGGTGAATGAAGGGGCTACCATCAAAGGCAAAGCCATGTTCGTGTGCAGCAGCCGTCAAATAGCCCATGAATTCTACAAGAATATCATTGCCCTTCGCCCTGAGTGGGCTGAGATAAAAGTTTCCGAAGAAGATGCGGAACTATCAGCGAAAGAGAAAAGGGAAATCAAACCAATGGAACGTCTCAAAATGGTGATGACCAGAGGAAAAGATGACCCCGATGAACTTTACAAATTACTCGGAACGAAAGATTACCGTAAAGAACTCGACAGACAGTTTAAAGTTGAAAAGTCCAACTTCAAAATAGCCATTGTAGTTGATATGTGGCTTACCGGTTTTGATGTGCCGTTTTTAGATACTATGTACATTGACAAGCCGGTTCAGCGTCACAATCTCATTCAGACTATTTCCAGGGTTAACCGAAAATTCAAAGGAAAGGGAAAAGGGCTTGTCGTAGATTATATCGGCATTAAGAAACAAATGAACCTGGCTTTGGCGCATTATAATAAAACCGACAGCAAGAACATTGAGGATATTGAGCAATCGATTGTTGTTGTAAAAGACCATTTGGATTTACTTGCTAAAATCTTTCACAAGTTTGATAGCTCAAGATACTTCAATGGATCGCCGGTAGAGCAGTTGAACACATTAAACATGGCTGCTGAATTTGTCCAGATAACGCAGGACTTGGAGAAACGTTTCATGTTCTTAGTGAAGCGATTAAAAGCCGCCTATGATATTTGTGTCGGCAGCGAAAAACTGGATCAGCGGGAAAGGGATTTAATACACTTCTATATGGCGGTTAGATCCATCGTATTTAAGCTCACCAAAGGCACCGCTCCTGACACAGCCCAAATGAACGCCCGGGTAAGGGAAATGATCAAAGACGCCCTGACTAGTGATGGGGTAGAGGAAATCTTCAAGCTCAATGACGACAAAAACTCAAAGGTCGACATTTTTGATGATGATTACCTGGCAAAGATTGAAAAAATAAAGCTACCGAACACCAAAATTAAGTTACTTCAGCAGCTCCTTGCCAAAGCCATTGATGAGTTTAAGAAAGTAAACCGGATGCAGGGAGTTGATTTTAGTAAGAAGATGCAGAGCCTGGTGGAAAAGTATAATGAACGTAAGGAAGGTGATGTGCTCAGAAGCGAAGTGCTTGATGATTTTACCGATGAAATCATTGATTTGTATCATGCTCTGAAAAAGGAAAAAGAATCGTTCAATGAAATGGGCATCGACTTTGAAGAAAAAGCCTTTTATGACATCTTAAAAGCGCTGGCCGTTAAATACGACTTTGTGTACCCGGATGAGAAGTTGATCCTTCTGGCCCGCCAGGTCAAAGATGTGGTAGATGACAAAGCCAACTACA
>JBBDQY010000092.1:0-14744 GCA_040905745.1 Balneolales bacterium | reverse complement strand
CCGAACCAGCTTAATCCGAAGCTTAACATAGAGTTCTTCAGGTTCGACTAATTAGATCACCTTTAATGTAGGTCTATAATTATGATCAAGAATATGTTACAGTGATCTTTACAGAGAAGAAATGAGTTTAATTATTTAGACCTTCTTCTATTTTGATGCAACTTCTTGAAAGCTTACACCTAATCCTTCAGCTAGCATATAAAGTCCTCTCTCCAAGTCTGAAATGTAGGTCACATCCATCTGGCTTTTCTCAGCAAGCTCTGCTTGCTTCAACTTTTTAGCCTTTCGAATCTCAGCCAAAACTTTACCGAAAGCCTCCTGTACACCCTGTTTGTTTTTCATAGCAAAGGGTATATACAAATGGAGAGCTAATTGTTTAAGATGTGAGGATAATGCTCTTCAGGTAATCTTATTCCAGCCAATACTACACGCCAAACAAGAACGAAGCATTGTTTTAGAGCGATATTTTAGAAACACCTTAACAATTCAAGTATCTAATATGATTTATAGTTGATTTAAAGGGGTTATTGCATAAACAGGCATAAAAAAGAAAATGCGGAGACAAAGATGCTTGGATTAAAGTGGATGGAGCTGAGAACGATATTTTATTTCCTATCGCCCGGTATTTCCATTCCTTCTGGCAGCAAAGCGGCTGGGCTTTTATTTGTATGTCAAATATTGTAACTCTCCAAGATCGACTTCCCTTAAAGTTGGAATGATTGGTGTAAAGAATGACCAACTGAGAGAAAACACGATTAAAAGTACAAATGTTTCCCCCAAAATAGAGCAATCATTGCCATTCAATAGATTACAGCTAATTGTGTAGCGTGGGACGGACTTGAACCGTCGACCTCCGGGTTATGAATCCGACGCTCTAACCAGCTGAGCTACCACGCCTCATTTCCTTGCATGCCACCCTGGTTGACAATACAAATTATCAGATTTTGATAAGCCTTAAAGTTACTGATTGTTGGTGAAACATAAAAGTCAGCAGAACCTATTTACTCCCTTTCTTTGAAATAACAAAGGCTAAGTCAATACGATCATAGATTCTTTACGCCTTTGTGACTACCTTATAAGGCTTATTAGACATCCTATACAAGAACTAAGACATGGCAAAGAATATTATTTCGCAAGACAAAGATTACGCCCAATGGTACCTTGATGTTATCAAAGAGGCCAAGCTGGCCGAACACTCTCCTGTTCGTGGTTGCATGGTGATCCGTCCCAATGGATATGCATTATGGGAGAATATGCAGGCGGCATTGGATACTATGTTCAAAGAAACCGGTCATCAGAATGCATATTTCCCTGTCTTCATTCCCAAATCTTTCTTATCCCGGGAGGCTCAGCATGTGAAAGGTTTTGCTAAAGAGTGTGCCGTAGTAACCCATAGCCGCCTCATCGACAGTGAAGATGGTGTGACAGTAGACCCGTCCTCCAAACTCGAAGAAGAGTTGATCGTTCGGCCTACTTCCGAGACCATTATCTGGGACACCTATCGCAATTGGATTCAATCTTACCGTGATCTGCCCATACTTATCAACCAATGGGCGAATGTTGTTCGCTGGGAAATGCGTACTCGCCTTTTCCTCCGAACCATGGAGTTTCTTTGGCAGGAAGGTCATACAGCCCATGCGACAAAAGAAGAAGCTATTGAAGAAACCGAAAAGATGATCGGGGTGTATCAAACATTCGCTGAAGAATTTATGGCCATGCCTGTTACCATTGGGAAAAAAAGTGAAGAAGAACGATTTCCCGGTGCCGTGGATACTTATTGTATCGAGGCCTTGATGCAAGACGGCAAATCCCTGCAGGCAGGCACTTCTCATTTCCTGGGTGAAAACTTTGCCAAAGCTTTTGACGTAACTTTTCAGGATCAGGATGGACAAGTTAAACACGTATGGGCATCCAGCTGGGGCGTATCCACCCGTTTAATAGGTGGCATGATTATGACACATGCCGATGACGACGGTTTAGTCTTACCACCGAAATTAGCACCCGTACAGGTAGCAATCATTCCCATATATAAAACAGATGAGCAACGGGATAACGTTATTGACTATGCCCGTAAAATAGAGATAGAACTTAAAACGAGTGGCGTACGAATAAAACTAGATGACCGGGATCATTACAAACCCGGCTGGAAGTTTGCACAGTATGAGGTGGAAGGTGTACCTCTAAGGATTGCCGTTGGACCAAGGGACGTAGAAAATAATAAGCTGGAAATAGCCCGGCGTGATACCAAAACAAAATCACTCCATAATAATACTGATGTTGCTGAAACCATAAAGGATATACTGGATGAGATTCAGACATCCATGTTTAATAGTGCAAAAAAACGCACCGAGGAGAATACTCGTACCGTAGATACCTATAAAGAATTCAGAAAGATCATAGATAAGAAAGCCGGCTTCATTTACGCACATTGGGATGGCACAACCGAAACAGAATTAAAGATCAAAGAAGAAACAAAAGCCACCATCCGCTGCATTCCCCTTGATAAAAATCCTGAGCCAGGCCTATGTATGGTCACAGGAAAACCTTCTGAAAGACGTGTGCTTTTTGCAAAGGCCTATTAAGCTAACTTTAGACCCTTCAGATGAGTACATTAAAGTCGAAGAGATATTTATTTAGAATAATCAAGGTCAGCCTATGAAAATACCTTCTCGTTTCCGTCTTGCAACTTCTGAACAGGCAAAGCATATAGATGCTAATACCATTGAATCAACTGGTATCTCTGGCCTAATGTTGATGGAAGTGGCCGGGGCTAAAGCAGCAGAGTATATTCTTTCAAAGACTGACGTTGGGGCAAGGGTCCTGATTTTATGCGGAAAAGGTAATAATGCAGGGGATGCTCTTGTCGCGGCGCGATATTTAAGTCAAAATGAACTTTTGGTATCTGTTGTATTTGCCGAGGGTACTGATAACCTATCACCTGATGCCCGCACCAATTACAACATCCTTAAAAAGCTACAGGATCAGGATGACCTTCATTTTATTACCATCCATACCAGCTTACCGGATCTGGAAACCTTACCTATCCATAACATTATTGTAGATGGTCTGCTGGGTATAGGAATAAAGGGTGAACTTCGTGCCCCTTACAACCTGATGGTTGAGTTTGCAAACAAAGCAAACCAGACTGTTTATGCTTTGGATATACCTACAGGCTTAAATGCAGACGATGGCAGTGTTTTAGGAAAATGCATTCAGGCCGATTATACTTTTTGCTTTGGCACCAACAAGATAGGGTGTTATGTGGGCGAAGGACCAGCGAGATCGGGCGAGATAGTTTATATAGACCTTGGGTTTCCGGGATATCTGAAATCCAATATCAAGCAGTATGTTTTATCAAACGAATGGGTAAATACCCTGGATAGGCGTAAAAAAAAACCGAATCATAAATATGAGGCGGGGAATATCTATGTGATTGCGGGCTCGGAAGGGTTAACAGGAGCTGCCATCATGACCGCTGAGAGCGCTTGGAAAGCTGGGGCAGGATCGGTTTCGGTGATTACACCCCGAGGGCTCCTAAGTGTATTTGAAGCTCACCTGATCCACCAGACGAAATTTGCTGTCGGTAAAAAAGATGATACCTTTTTTAAGACTGATCATTTTGATGTAATAATGGAACACCTATCCCGTAGAGAAGGCACAGTAGCTATAGGTCCGGGATTAGGCAGAAATGAAGAAACAGCTAAACTGGTAAGTATGATCATTGAAGCACACCAGGGAAATATAGTTATTGACGCAGATGCGATATGGGCATTAGCTCGTAAGGATGTAGACCTAACGAACAGCAAAGCCTCCATTATATTGACTCCCCATCCCGGTGAGCTTAAAAATTTGACAGGCAAAGATGTATATGATAGCTTAAAACGAATGAATATTATTTCCAATTATTGTCAAGAGCATAAACTACATATGGTGTCTAAAGGATTGCCTGCTATCATATGCACACCTGATGGAAGTTCCTTTTTAACTCAATACGATACTCGTGCATTCTCCAGAACAGGATTTGGGGATATCCTTACTGGCAAAATAGCTTCTTATTGGGAGATTACAGGTAATCCATTATTGGGCTGCACGAAAGCATTATTGGATGGAAAGCATAAATATGATGAGCATTGCAAGAACAACTCAGCTCTTCCGGAACCTTTAGACCTACTATGATATCCTTACTTAATCGCTATCCAAACTTATATAAAATCATTCCTGGATTGCTCATTCTATGGACGTTATTAACTTTCTACCTGACTCTTAGTCCTTCTGACTATCTCGCCAGTGCAGGGTTATTTCAGTATGACAAAATAGGGCATTTTGCCATGTGTGGTGGATGGACCGGCCTCATAGGATTGTATTTAATGGTTTATAAACAAAACCATACTATTAATCTGTTACCGCTTATTATAATAGGACTATCTTTTGGAGCTTTTATTGAACTATTGCAATTAACACTGCCTATCAACCGCGAACCCAGTTTTATGGATATGGTAGCAAATAGTTTAGGTTCCCTGACAGCCTGGGGGGTGTTACGGCATATTCAAAATCGACTTATTCAGAATAAGAAAGATGCCTGGCAACATTACTAAGCCACATGGACACTTTACATAAACTATAAAATTTTTGTGTACGTTAAAGGTGGTAAATTAGTGTTTGCAATACAGGGATAAATTGATTTAATTTACCCTTCAATAATCACGAAATTTTACTGCAATGTCAGCGCTTGATCGTAAAACACCTGAAGCAGATCTCCAAAGAACTTACATTTTGAGGATGCAAGTAGGGCTAATATTAGCCTTGACAGTCCTCATAATATTGTTTCGGATCAACTTTAACGTCCGTGGGAATACCGATTTTTCGGAAAGGGAACAAGAAATTGTTGAGATGGAAGAAATCATCCAAACCGAGCAGATTGAAACCCCTCCTCCTCCTCCACGTCCACCGGTGCCTGTTGAAGTTCCAAACGATGAAATCATTGAAGATGACTTCTTTGATTTGGATTCCGATCTGGATCTTGATGCACCAATGGATTTACCACCACCTCCTCCTCCACCTGACGACGAAGAAGAAGAACCGGAGTTTTTCCAGGTTGTAGAGGATATGCCTGAACCTGTGGGAGGAATTCAAGCTATTTATGATAATCTTAAATATCCGGAAGTAGCAAGACGTGCCGGTATTGAAGGCCGGGTTTCTGTGCAGTTCACCGTTGATGTAAATGGTAATGTAAGTGACGCTCAGGTACTTCGCGGGATCGGCGGTGGTGCTGATGAAGAAGCTGTAAATGCTATCAGGAATACCAAGTGGACGCCTGGCCGTCAAAGAGGCCGTCCCGTTCCAGTACGATTTGTTTATACTGTGCAGTTTAGGCTAAGCAGTTAAACTCAATCATCTAAAAAAAAGGTATGGTTAATTATCATACCTTTTTTTTTGCTAACAACTTTGACGACATCCAGTGGTTATATCAGCTTTTCCTGCATCCACTTCTGGAAATTGATAAGCACCTTTTTCAGGTTGCCATACCCAACCCTGTCAATTGCCTCATTAATAGGTACCCATCGAATTTCGTCAATCTCCTCCTCTAACTGGGGTGTAAAAGAGTAATCCCGAGTCACCATAATATACCAATGGGTAGACTTCTGTATGGATTGACCATTATCTTCATATCCGTGATAGGTGACATCTAGCTTTTTGACGATCATCGGTGGAGCTGAACCGGTCTCTTCGGCTACTTCCCTGACAGCACATTGAGGTATGGATTCACCTGCATCCAATTTGCCCTTGGGCAGATCCCATACTCCTTTGCGATGTATGAGGAGGATGAGCGTATCATTTTTGTCTATTTTAAAGACAACTCCCCCTGCCGCAATAACAGGTTTAGAGATATTGGTGCTGGTTGCTGTTACAGATTCCCTCATTTAGATTAACTGAACCTCATCTTTTCAAGATTGGGGCTGAATAGTAACTTTACAGGTGTAATAGTTAAATGGATTACTTTGCCTCTTCAGCATAGCTGATCCGAAGATTACTAAGCGTGCGGTTTAAATATTCTTTAAGATCCTTGTCGATGTTATTTGCCGTATATTTCTCGAGCATACGAAGAGTATCGATAGCAAATTTGGCCGTTTTAAGATCCTTTTCAAGTTTATCACTGGCTGGGTTCTTTTCTTTACCCAACCCCATCAAAGCGATTTGTTCGTTCTGTTGCACTAACATCATGAATAAAAGTTGATCTTGTTGTTCTTCACTAAATGATTTCTCTGACATATCCGGTTTCCTTAAATAAAAATTTTGTTACCTTTAAAATAACAAATCTAATCGGGTTAGATTACCCCATTTTTTATATTTTATCAACCAATACTATTCCGGTCAATGTCAGTAATCATTGACCTATGTTTGCATATTTTCTATAAAGCTAATTTTTTAAAAAAACTTTTTGTAATGATCACTATACACCCTTTCAAAGCCTGGCGTCCTAATCCTGAAACCGTAAATGAAGTTGCTTGCGTTCCCTATGATGTAATTGATACTGACGAGGCAAATAAACTGGCTGAAGGAAGGCAAAAGAGTTTTCTTCATGTAATTCGTCCGGAAATAGATCTGCCTGAAGAAATAAGCTTATATGATGATGCGGTTTATCAAAAAGGGAAAGAAAACCTCGAAAAGTTTATTCAGGAAAAGGTCCTCGTCCAGGAAGAACAGCCAGGTCTGTTCCTGTACCGCCAACAACAAGGTCAACATATTCAAACCGGGCTTTTCGGTTGCGTATCCGTAAAAGATTATGATGAGGATCGCATCCTTAAGCATGAGCTGACAAGGCCTGATAAAGAAGAAGACCGTACCCGCCATATCCTTACTCAAAAAGCCCATGCTGAGCCGGTCATGTTAACCTATAAGCCTCATCAAAAGGTTAAAGACCTGTCGGTTAAAATCACTAATGAGAACAAACCACTTTACCGTTTCAAGGCAGTTGATGATGTTGAACATACGGTCTGGAGAATAGACTCACCTCATGAATTTGTTGATGCCTTTAAATCAGTCGACGCGCTGTATGTAGCTGATGGTCATCACCGTTGCAAGAGTGCCTCTAATGTTGCTGCGCAGCTGAGAAATGGCTCATTAAAAGGAACCGAAGAATTTGAATACTTCCCAGCAGTGATCTATCCTATGGATGAGCTTCGTATTCTGGCTTATAACCGTTTAGTACTAAAAGCTGATACGAATAAACTTTTGAAGGAACTTGACGAAAAATATCATATAACCAATCAGGCTAATCCCATACCAAAGAAGAAAGGCGACACTAGCATTTATGTTAAAGGGCAATGGTATAGTTTTGCGTTACCCAACCCCGCAAGTGGTGATAGCGTGAAAAACCTTGATGCCTCACGATTGCAGGATTTTGTATTTAATGATCTCCTCGGCATTAAAGAGCCTAGAACGGATAAGAATCTTGCATTTGTGGGCGGGCATGACAGCATCTCAAAAATGGAACATCTGGTAAACAGCGGGAAAGCTATGATAGCATTCAGCATGTACCCCACAGCTGCAGAAGAACTTGTGGATGTATCTGATGCTGGTAAACTTATGCCTCCAAAATCTACATGGTTTGAACCTAAATTACGCTCTGGTTTGCTTGTTCATACCTTTTAAACAACACTTATATAACCCCAATATTAATTGTTAATATGAAAACACCTTCTTTTTTATGGATGATCTGCTTAATATTTCTTCTTGGATGTGGAAATAGTGAAGAAATTGAACGCCTGCAGAGAATAAATAGCGAGCTTAGTAATAAGAACCGAATACAACAGCAACAAATAGCTGAGCTAAGTGATTCAAAAGAGAAGCTGGATTTCCTGGCTTCCAGGTCGCAAGGGGTAAAAGCCCGAATGGTAACGAATATGGGAGAGATCGAGCTTGAGTTCTTTCCAGATAAAGCCCCTATTCATGTGTTTAACTTCATAACCCGTGCAGAAAGCGGATTCTACGATCAGACTCAATTTCACCGCGTTATCCCAGGATTTATGATTCAGGGTGGAGATCCAAATTCCAAAGATGGTGATCCTTATAATAACGGTTCTGGTGGACCCATCATCCCCATACCCCATGAGTTTAATGATATTGATCACAAAAGGGGGATTCTTTCCATGGCCAGAACCGGAGACAAATCGGCGGGTGCCGGATCTCAGTTCTTCCTGATGCATGCAAACAGTTCTCATTTGAACAATGAATATACTGCATTCGGTAGAGTCGCCCAGGGTATGGATGTTGTGGATGCTATTGTTGATTCACCAAAAAGTAATGACCCACGGCTACGTGACCAGCCTGCTGAACCGGTTATTATTGAACGGATTCACGTGTACCGTTAGTTAGGACTGTGGTTTTATACACCATGAAATGGTAGGATGGAAATACATGAATTATTCATAAGTTTCCAACCCCCTTTTTCAATACCTGATTTAGTTAGTTTACAGGTAATATCTGAAGCCAATAGCACCCTGGAAGGTAAAGAAGTTATTACCGGTAAACTGATAGGTGGGGGCCGATTCGATAAATACCCCCAGTTTATCCCCTTCTAATAAATACTCAATCCCTACCGGCAGGCGTAAACCTGCGTCATTGTCAAAGCCATCGTGGAATCTGGCGAAGAAGCCAAAGCCATAGTACAATGGGATGGAGCCTGAATCTACTTCTATCATATTATGCCGATGGACCAACATGTCCCAATGAGCGTATAAGTTAGACCCATGTTCTCTTATGGTACCATTGACCACACCATTTAGGGCATAATCGGGAGTAAGCCAATATTTATAGCTAATCCCGGTATAATCGCCGATAGAAATCCCGATACCGAAAGGCCCATCCTGAGCTTTGGCTTGGTTAGACATACTAATGCAAAAGACCATCAACATTAGGCAGAGAATAAGTTTAGTAGATTTTTTTAGCATGTGAGGTAATGATATAAGAGTTAAGGTTAACTAGAATATTAAATGGCATTCCTAGCTTTTCGGGCATCAATGAAAGACTTGACGCACAATGCCAGAAATATTAATGAGAACAAAGCTGTGGCCGAACGTAAGATAACAGCGGGGGATGTTTCACCTGCAAAAAGGTCTGGAAGAGCTGTGATAGTAGGAAATATCAATAACAATGATAATACAGCTGCCCCATGCATCATGTGCTTCTTCAAAGTTTCTCTGGCAGCCAGTCGCCCAAGAATTACAAAGATCACTCCAAAAAAGGCGGGGATCAAAGCAGTAACACTCACCATTTCGCTTATGATGTAGCCCCCTACACCAAGAATTATTAAGATCACACCAAATACAGTTGTTATTTTATCCATTTTTTTCTTATTGAATGATAATGTTGCAGCAAGATAATATACCCATTGGGTATAAGACGATAAGCACTTTGATAAACTATAAAAAAGCAGGCAAAATAAAAATAGGTCTCTTTGATCATCTAATGCCTGAATTATTGAAAGATAAAATAAACTTTTTGCAGAAAGACTCATTTGTCTATCTAATCTCTGACCACATCTCCAAATGGTGTGATTCGTTCTCCCTCGGCTGGTTCTTCAGTTGGGAAAGCATCAAGAGGAGCATTCATATCACGGTCTTTTGGAACATAATGGTTATGACTGCCATGTGGTACCACTCTGTAATTTTCGGTGTTGAAAACACCGATGGAATCTGCAAAAACAAATCCCAGGAAGATTATTATGACAGCTAATGCCGTTATTTTAATTCTTTTTCGATTCATGAATCCTATTTGCCAATTATTATATCATAAGTTCTGTAAGATAAGGATATAAGATATCAGAAAACCATATCGACTGCTCCCCTCAAGTATCAGACTAATTTTTATAAAACGAGTTTCTAAGCTTCCCATAATTTCCTGTTACTTTTTAAGCAAAGCCTGAAGAGCATCTTCTAGAAGTGGATATTCAAATTTAAAGCCCGCCTCGTAGATTGCTTTTGGTTCTAAACGACTGCTGGTAATCATAGCCCTGCCCCCTTCACCGAAAACGAGAATCAGAGCGAATTCAGGTACTTTTAAAACCGATGGACGATTCATCACCTTGCCCAAAGTTTTAGCAAATTCCTCCATGGTTACCGGATTGGGTGAACTTGCATTGTATGGGCCTTTTATCTGGGTATGCTCTAACGCAAACATGATGGAGTTTCCAAGATCTCTCATGTGAATCCATGGGAAATACTGTTTTCCGCTTCCTATTGGTCCGCCGACAAAAAACCAAAATGGCGTAAGCATTTTAGCCAGAGCCCCGCCATCGGTTTCAAGAGGAATTCCAAATCGCGGGTTCACAACTCGTACTCCATCCTTCTCAGCTTTACGCGATTCTTCTTCCCAATGGATACATATCTCAGAATCAAATTTATTACCCGGAGCTTTATCTTCTGTGAGTACTTCATCTCCCCTGGACCCATAATAACCGGCTGCCGAAGCAGAAATCATTACTTCCGGTTTCTTATTTGCTTTCTCTATAGCCTCAACTAATTTTGACGTTATCCATACCCGGCTATGGATCAATTCTTCTTTAACTTTCCTGGTCCACCTCCTTGCGATCAGGTTTTCTCCTGCTAAATTTATGATGGCATTACATCCCTCTACTGAGCTGTCCACATCATGGTCTACCGATCTGTAACTTCGTTTACGGTTAATCATACCCTTATACTTATCAGGAGTTCGGGTGAGAATAACCAAATCATGACCTCTTTGTTCCAGCATATTCGTTAAATGTGTTCCAATAAACCCGGTAGCACCAGTCAATACAATTTTCATATGAGGTTTTCCAGTATCTGATTAATAGGTTGTGATCATATTTATAGTTAAATCAATGTACAAAAAACTGTGTATGTACAATCATCATTAATCCAGCCTTTAAACCTACCGATATTTTTAGATTTCTGGCCGTAATGATATTGTTACAGCCTTGGTGATAAGGCCTAACTTGCCTCATACAAGTCTTTTGCCAGGCTACTATGTACCAACTTAAGTTTTTGGTTAAGTAAAAATAGCAAACGACCTTAAGTTTGCAGGAATATCTTTGAATATGGGTTTTGATCCACATTGTCTTTATATGGCATTATCGTATAGATAGTTAATAATATGAGGATAAAGAGGATAACTTTGAAAATGATTGGGAATCCTTTTTTATTTAATCATAATATATAACTATAATATAAACCATTTACTATCATTAGATTAGGTATTCTTAGTATAATAGATATTAATATATTTATAAATCATAATTTTTCTATTTGTTAGCTATTTTTTACATTAAACACAAGTAATTAAGATTAGCTATAATTCTTCATCAAATCTGATTACTTAGAATGAAGCAGCAATTTAGGTTTCTGCTTCTACATGTTTAAAAAGAATTCATAAGAGAGGATTTAACATGATATATACCGGTAACGGAGGTTCTCCTATTTATAGGATAAAAAAAAGAGGGCGGCTCATCAAAATAATTTTCTTGGCTTGATGGTATTTATTTATCTCATATCTGGTGTTGATTATTCTCCTGATTACCTATTTGAAGATTCGCTTAATTCAATGGTAAATAGTAAACAGGAACATAATACCATAGATAAAAATGAAAAATTATGGGGGATTCCAGGCAAATCTTCCTCTCCAGATGAATGGTTTTTAATTAATGAAGTCAGTCATGATGATGTGCTTAAGGAGGGAAAGAGGTATGAATAACAAATAAACTGATTGGCTTCAGACAAAAATAAGCACTTATAAAGAATACAATTTTGATACTTATAATTTTACTTACTATCACCATGTTCATTGCAAATCCATCCACAAATAGTCAGCAGGAACTAAAACCTGATAAGTATATTGCGGATATTGAAATAGAAAAAATGAGTTCTGGAACTAAATTTCAGGCGGTGTTCCAAAACAATAGTAGTGACTGGGTGAAATTTGTATACCGAATATCAATTATTCAAAGAGGGATTTCGGGACATAATTCATCAAGCGAGGGAGGCTTATTCGAAGCAGCTCCCGGTGAGAAAATCCCTTTGAGTCAGGTTAATCTGAACCTTCAAAATAACGATACTTATTCCATCACCCTGGAAGTTTTTTATGGCCAAGAAGTTATTGCTGAAAAAGCAGTTAGAAGTTCACTCCAGAATAAATAAAGAGGGTGATGGTAAGAATCATTATATCTAAAGCGGCCCCTTTGGTTAAGATAAAGTCTTAAGCCAAAATAGATTCGATACTTTTGAGTTCCGTTTGTTCAAATTGAAGATTCTGTAAGCATGCCACATTATTTTCAATCTGTGCAACAGAACTGGCCCCAACCAATACGGAAGTCATTCCTTTTAACTGCAAAATCCAGGCCAGGGCCATTTGGGCCAGACTTTGATCTCGCTTACCGGCAAGTTCGTTCAATGCCCGAATGCGTTTAATTTTATCTTCTGTTATTTCATCCGGTTTTAAGAAGCTATGTTCTTGTGATGCCCGGGAATTTTTGGGAATCCCGTTTAAATATTTATCGGTAAGCATACCCTGTGCTAGTGGAGAGAATGCAATACATCCTATACCTTCTTCCTCAAGTACATCCAGCAAGCCATCTTCAATCCAGCGATCGAACATACTACAGGATGGCTGATGAATAATCGCTGGTGTTCCCAGTTCTTTTAATATTCTAGCGGCCTCTTTAGTTTGTTCCGGTGTATAGTTGGATATTCCCACATAAATAGCTTTTCCCGCCCGAACAATTGAATCCAAAGCCCCCATAGTTTCTTCCAAGGGTGTATCCGGATCAGGCCGATGATGGTAAAAGATATCTACATAATTTAGCCCCATGCGCTTAAGACTTTGGTCCAGGCTGGAAACAAGATGCTTCTTGCTTCCCCATTCCCCATAAGGCCCATCCCACATGTCGTAGCCCGCTTTTGAACTGATAACTAATTCATCCCGGTAGGTATGTAATCCTTCACATAATATCTTTCCAAAAGTTTCTTCTGCAGATCCATAGGGCGGCCCATAATTATTGGCTAAATCAAAATGGGTGATACCTAGATCGAATGACCTATGAATAATTGCCCGGGCATTTTCGTAGGAATCAATGCCTCCAAAATTGTGCCAAAGTCCTAGAGAAATGGCGGGAAGTTTAAGACCGCTGCGTCCACAGCGATTATAGGGGATTGTTTGATAGCGGGTAGGTGAAGGTTTGTAAGACATGAGAATATTATAACCTGAGTTAATCTTAACAATGAGTATAAGGTATCAATTTTTTAAACTTTTATCGATTCTAACATCAGAACGGCTGGATGTTTACTGGCCCGGCCTGTACCGTCGCTGATTTGGTGCCGGCATGAAAATCCATGGGCGCAGATGGGAGTTTGCTGATCTAATTTCTCAATTGAGGGAAATAGCTTGAGAGCGCCAATCTTCATGGAAACCTCATAATGATCTTCTTCATATCCAAAACTACCAGCCATACCGCAACATCCTGTATTCATATCAATCGGGTTATATCCAAGCCTTGTGAGCAAATCGATGGTAGGGTTGATGCCAACCATTGCTTTAGCATGGCAATGCCCGTGAACATGAACCTCCTTTTGTCTGGCATCAAAATGCTCGGAAATTTGTTCATCAGAAAATGTGTTATTAATAAATTCTTCAAAGAGAAAAGAATTTCCAGCTATAGTTTTTGCTTTCTCCAATTGTTCATCATTGCAAAGGTCAAGACTCTCATCGCGAAGAGTCAGAATTTCAGATGGTTCCGATCCGATCAAAGTGTGCAGTTTAGCAAATGGATAAAGGTGTTCTATGTTCTTTATTATTTTTTTTCTGGCCTGGGGCAACATACCCTTCGATATGTGCGTGCGACCACTTTCAATAGGACCAATAACGGAGACCTGATAACCTAGTTTTTCCAAAACAAGAACTATGGCCTTTCCAATTTCAGGATCATGGTAGTTCATAAAATAATCTGCCAGTAAGATTACTTTTTTGGCAGGATTCCTAATCGCTTCAGAGGCTCGTTTTTTATTCCATTTCATAAAAGATTGGTTGCTGAATTGCGGAAGGTTTCTCTCGGGATGAATGGCAAAGGCCTGTCTGAGGATTTCCTTCCCGACCCTGGATTTGTTTATCGGGTTAACCAGCCAGTGAAAGGCTGAAGCCAGAGGATAGGCTTTAGCTGATTCACCAAAAAAACGTTCGGAAGCTGTAAACCCATTTCTATTATGCCAGCCATTTAGAAACTCGGCTTTCATGCGAGCCATATCAACATTGGCAGGACATTCCGATTTACAAGCTTTGCAACTCAGGCATAAGTCCAGAGCCTCCTTGACTTCAAGTGAACTGAAGCCATCATCCTGACGAGTTGAGAATATCTGACGGAATATATTAGCCCGGCCACGGGTAGAGTCTTTTTCTTCTAAAGTAGCCATATAAGAGGGACACATTGTGCCATTGCTGTCAGCTTTCTTGCGGCAATCACCCGAACCGTTGCACATTTCCAGAGCTTCAGCAAAACCATTTTCAGCCCTCCAATGAAATACAGTGTTTACGTTGGGAGTAGTATAGTCTGGGGAAAAACGAAGATCGGCATCCATTGGCTTAGGATACACAATCTTACCGGGGTTAAATATGTTCTTTGGGTCCCATAGTGTTTTGACCTCCATTAAAAGTGCAATCATATCTTTGCCAAGTACACGGCCAATTTGGTTTGCTCTGGCACGGCCATCGCCATGCTC
>JBBDQY010000091.1:0-15600 GCA_040905745.1 Balneolales bacterium | reverse complement strand
CACATCTTTTACAGAAATAAAGCGCAACCTTAACTGATGTAATACCCAATAGCTAAAAAGTAGTTTTACCAGGTTAAAAACAGCAAGTACCATAGCCACAATGGTTACAAAACCAATTATGATCTTCAGCCAGGAAGCAGAGAAAGTTGATGATTCATCCGGTGAAACAATCAGTCGAAACTCTATCCATAAGTCAGAGGCAGGAAGAGTTCCGGGATCTATAAAACTCAGCGTAAAAAAGTGATAGGAAATAAATGCCAGAGGCAGTGTGATCAACAGTGCTAACCTGCCGCTATACTGAAATAAAGGATGTGATATCAGATTTAACTTTAATAGCCCTATCCCTAAAATGCATATCGCAGTCCAAAGTAGAAACGGCATCCAAAATAATTGAATACCAAACTGACCAAGTTGCTGTAATAAGGCTAGTATTTCATACATAAGTATTATTTCATGTTCTTTATTATGGCTTCTATCGCTTTACGATCATCATTTGAAAGCTCTTCATTAACCGAAAGGGTTTGAATAAGATCGGTTGGAGAGCCTTCAAATACCTTATTCAATAAGCTTGCAAGCAGACTTTGTTTGACTTCTTCAGGCTTTATGGCCGGGGAATATACATAGGTGACCCCTTTTTTCTCATACGTTAAATAACCCTTTTCATAAAGGTTTTTCATGATCGTCATGATTGTAGTATAAGCGGTTTTCCTTTTTTTAAGGATGAGCTCATGCACTTCACCTACGGTGGCTTTTTCCATTTTCCAGACGTAGTGCAAAATTTCCATTTCTGTTTCCCCAAGAGGGAATAGTGATTTTTTCATTTTATTTATCATGATTTATATAATACTAATTAAGTAATACAATGGCAAGGTAGTAAATTTCTTCAGCTTTATTTGATAGGAATAAATCTCTAATCAATTCCATATTACCCGAAAAAAACAATTAAAACCATAATCGTGGATTAAGTATAGAACAAAATAAATGTACTAAGTGGTAATAAAAATTAGATAATCCACTTAAGTTTTAGGGGAAGTAGGGTAATTGGAGGGCTAAAAATATTTATTTATGAGTTCTTCTGATTAAGATTAAAAAAATATAATTTCGTATCTTTCCCAAATGAGGCTGTATATAAAACTATTTTTTAAACCCCCTAATCCGTCAGCCGGGAATCATCGAAGCAACTAAACACTGTACATGCAACGAGCTACTTTATTAACCCTTTTAATTATAGTATTCATCCCTGCAATTTCGGACGCTCATATTTTTGGTCAGGCTACTTCAGATACAGCTAAGGTTATCATTAAAAAGCCAAACTGGAAATTTAGTTTACAATCAGGTTTGAATGGTACTCAGGCAGCTTACCGAAAATGGAATCAGGGTGGAGTCAATAATATTACCGCAATCGGTTATACACAGGGTACAGGTGATTTCAGCAGAGGGGTATATCGATATAGTGGTAAATTAAACATGCGTTACGGGCAATCGAGACTTGAAGATAACGAAGTTAGAAAAAGTGAAGATATAATACGATTTCGCAATCAATTTACCAGGAAATTTGAAGATAAGCGTTTTGGTATGGTTACTCATATAAATTTTGAAACCCAGTTTGATAAAGGCTTCAATAAAAATAGGGATGAAATCGTATCCCGTTTTTTTGCCCCCGCTTACCTAACTGAAACTATTGGATTTTCATATTCACCCGAGGATACCGATTTTGAGATGGATACAGGTTTAGCGTTGAAACAAACCTATATCAGGGATACTAATTTATCAACCCGTTATGGGTTAGATGAGGGCCAAAGGTTTCAAAACGAGGCTGGCTTTTCCATGATCTTTAAATATGAAAAACAATTGATGGAGAATGTGACATATAATGGGTATTTGGAAACCTTTAGCAATGTTCTAAAAAAACTGGACAGCACTGATTTTACTTTTAATAATGAGTTTACCGGGAGAATCAATCAATATTTAAGAGCTAATCTTGAATTAGCTTTTCAATATAATGATAGCGTTACTCGTGCATTGCAAATTAAACAAATGTTATCCATAGGCTTTAACTATAAAATACTCTAAAGGATTTTATTCCTTTTTCGTACACTTGTTTAAGATTTAAATATCAAAATTAATCCCCTGAGCCAACGGCAGGGTTACTCCCCAATTTATAGTATTTGTTTGCCTCCTCATATATGCTTTCCAGGCATCTGATCCTGATTCTCGCCCACCTCCGGTATGTTTTTCACCCCCAAAGGCACCGCCGATCTCAGCTCCACTGGTTCCAATATTTACATTAGCAATTCCGCAATCCGAGCCCAGGCTACTGAGAAATATTTCGGCTTCACGCAGATCTAAAGTGAATATAGACGAGCTCAAACCTTGTACAACATTATTATGCAAAGCAATTGCTTCATCCAGTGTTTTGTACGGAATGATATAGAGAATGGGTGCAAAGGTTTCTTCCTGTACCACTTGATATTCATTTTTAGCCCTGCAAAGTGCAGGTGTGACATAGGTTTCGCTTTCATACCCTTTTCCACTCAGTACTTCCCCGCCATACAAAACTTTGCCTCCTTCTGATCGCAGTCTATTCAAAGAATCTTGCATATATTTTACCGCTCCATTGTCAATAAGAGGCCCCACCAAAGTACCTTCTTTAAGCGGATTCCCAATTTTAATGCTCTTATAGATACTTATTAATTTATCTTGTACGTCTTCAATTATACTTTCATGTACAATCAATCGTCGGGTTGAAGTGCATCTCTGACCGGCAGTGCCGACCGCACCAAATACGGTAGCCCTAATAGCCATATCAATGTCAGCTTTATAACTAATAATGATTGCGTTATTTCCGCCAAGTTCTAGCAAAGATTTACCATACCGTGAAGCTATACGTTCACCGACCATTTTCCCCATTCTGCTTGAACCTGTGGCTGAAATTAATGGTAGCCTATCATCACTAACCAATAATTCTCCAACATCACGTCCGCCTGTTACCAAACTGAAGATACCCTCTGGAAGATTGTTTTTTTTAAGTACCTTGTTTGTAATATATTGACATGCGATGGCAGTTAGAGGAGTTTTTTCGGATGGTTTCCAAATTATGGTATCACCACAGACAGCAGCAACCATGGCGTTCCAACTCCAGACCGCTACAGGAAAATTAAAGGCTGAAATCACCCCTATCGGACCTAATGGATGATATTGTTCATACATTCGGTGTTCGGGTCTTTCAGAATGCATGGTGAATCCATATAACTGTCGGGATAAGCCAACAGCAAAATCGCAAATATCGATCATCTCCTGGACTTCACCAAGGCCTTCCTGGATTATTTTACCACATTCATAGGAGACCAGCTTCCCAAGGTCTTCTTTATGTTCTCTTAGTTCAAGTCCAATTTGACGCACGATTTCCCCACGTCTGGGTGCCGGAATAGTTCTCCATGTTTTGAAAGCTTTCTGAGAGGTTTTAATAACTTGATCCAGTTCATCTGCCGTTGTCTGGCTGATAGAAGCAATAATTTTACCATCTACAGGAGAATAACTAGGCAGTAGATTTTTAGTGTTAGTCCCAGTACTTTCGAGTCCTGTCCAGGTGCCATGATTATTTTCTGTGATGCCAAGTGATTTCAGGAATTCCATGAAGTTAAGATTACGAGTTTTCTAAATAACAGAAAGTTAAAATACTTGTTGTTTGTGGCAGGAGTAGCGGTATCCAAAAAAATAAACTTCTCATCTGCGCCCAGTGTATATAAGATAAACTTAAAACGAGAAGTTCGCAGTCATCTCAAAATTAGGTAAAATACGTGTGTTATATCTACTTTCTTCTCGTCTAAAAGCATCTGAATAAGCTTCAGGGTAAGTAATAAATAGGTTTTTCCTGACCATTTGTTTTTGAAGCCAGCCCCTGATGTATAATCTGTTACCTGACATAAATGGTAATGATATATCAACTGCAGGACCAAATTGATGTGTTACCTGCCTGCCTGGGCCAATTCTGGTAATGTTTTGTTCAATTCCTTCTTCATTTATAAAAGTAGTACTCAATGAAGTTTGAAGTAGTTGATCGAATCTAAGAAAATATCTGCCCCCTACAGCCACACGTAAATGATCATAATTTCTCACAAACATTAATCGGCCATCATAGGTAATAAGTGTATCAATAGGCATTTCCTGAAATGTATCCCAAAATAACCGACCGATACGAAGTTCATTACGGGAACCTTCAATTTCAATAGCCCAATCCTTATTCAGGATTAGGTCAGCTTCAGTCTGAAAACCGAACTCTCTGGAAGCCCTGTCGTTTTTCTCCCTACCTTCAAGTTCGTAGTCCTCTACAGTATAGTTAGCTCTAATCAAAAACTGCTGACTTATTTGAAGCCTGCGTCCCGGAGTCCAATTTAATTGAGGTACCAATCTGATGGATCTTCTCCAATTGTTTTCAATACTTCGCACAGCATGAATATAAACGTAATGCAAAGCTTCCGCAGTGGCTGTAATTTGCCCGCTTAAATAGTCGGAGAAGTGGTGTTGATTTCCTAGCTGGAAATAGTAATTCAATTCGTCACGGTCATCCATGTTAAGTTCAGGAGTATCGTAACGCATAATACCCATACGGGCGCGTGTAATCAGAATATTTCTATCGTTGAGTTGGATTCTGTTATCACTGAAAAGCTCAAACCTGCTCTGGTTGTAGTTTGAGTTTTGTAATATCTCATTTTGCCGGTTTACCTGATCAGGCGAAATAGCATCCGTATTAATGAGCCTGCTTTCCCTGTTAATAAAAGTATACTCCATCCCAAATGAAATGGGTTGAGATTGAATGGGATATTCTGTTACATAGCGTACATTGACTTCCTGTCGGCGAGTTTCATTATCGTAAATCGTTGTTCCTGGATCTTCAATAAGCATTCTGCTTTCGATACGACGATCATTGCTCAAAGCTTGAATATCTAACTGGCCATTCATTGACGAACCAATTGGAAATGCAATTGCAAGATTTAGCGCTGTTGTATCCGTTCCAACAGATTCGACGATATTCGTTACATCACGATTAAAAAAACTAGTGGGTTGATAGCTTTCACGTGTTGACCCTCCCATTCCTAACAAGGTTCTAATTGTTATATCATCGTTTTGATATTCTGCCCCCATTTCAAACTGAAGTGTCTGATAGGTACGCGGACTAATCATTGCCCTTTCAGCAGAAAACCCAGGGAGGATGTCAACCTCACCAAGTTTAAAAGGATCCATTTTAGCCCTTAAAGCAAAAGCAGCACCCTGATCTTCATGGTCACTACGCCTGTCGCTCATGAAACCACCTAATGCACGAATTTCCATCATTTCTATGGGACGAATAGCAAGGCCTCCGAATGCAACATTTTGGCGCAGGTTGGTATTGGTGAAAGTGTATGAACGAGCTTCAGTTACAGCTCCAATCCGTGGATTAAACCATCTGGTAGCATCGAGAGTCATCACATTTTCATCCTGAGCATTCCGGGCAATTCCTCCGGTCATAAATATCCGTGAATTAAACCTGTTATTTAGGCTCAAGCTATAATTCTCACCGGTACGTGTCACACTGCCATCCAGATTCCAACGCATGGCATCAAGTTGCCTTACGAACCGGGTTTCTCCCTGAAGACCCAAAGGGAAAAACTGAGCATGAGCTAACTGCGAGTTGCCCCAAAGAAAAAGGAATAGTAAAAGAGGTATGTGGAATTGCTTCATCAAGGGCTGTTTTTTTCGACACGTGCAAAATACATTTAACAAGTGAAAGATGTGTAGTCTGCATCAACCAAAATAACCAATTAGAATTACGTTGATCTTTGTATTTTTACCGGCGGAACCTTAAGCCATACATGTAGCAGATTATGTCAAAATCACTTATTACGAACCTGCGTAAACTAGGCAGAAGAAAATACCGTAAACAAAACCGGCAATTTGTCGCTGAGGGACTGCGCACCGTGAGACAAATTATTGCTAATAGTTCTATAGTGATTGATTATCTGGTATTTGATGAGAGCACTCATCTGATGGATGATATAACCTATTCAGGATTAGATTCTACGGTGCAAAGAATAGGGATAAGCCACAAAGAGTTTATGGAGTTATCCGACACGGATACACCCCAGGGCATAATGGCCATTTGCCGTATGCCGCAGTCAACAGAATTGTCGGCATTTCACAACAAGGAAGGCTGTATAATAGCTTTAAACCGTATACAGGATCCTGGCAACGCGGGATCCATCTTGAGAAGTGCGGCCTGGTTCGGTGCATCAGGAATACTGTGTGATGATGGTACGGTAGATATATATCACCCAAAAGTAGTTCGCAGTACAGCTGGAGCTATGGGTACAATTGCTCAATGGGAGGGAGATTTAGAAACTGCCCTGTCTGAACTTGAATCGCATCAATGGAACATTTACTTGTTGGATGCAGGTGAACAATCAGTTTCTCTAAAAGAGGTTAAACCTTCACCTAAGAGCATTCTTGTAATCGGAAATGAAGCTACAGGGCTGGATAAGGCTTTGCTGAAAGACCATAGATCACTGATTAAGATACCTGGTGAAGGTTTTTCTCCGGACGTTGAAAGTCTTAATGCTTCCATAGCTTTATCCATAGCTTTATATGAATTTGTAAGGTATAAAGATCATATGACCAAATGACCAAATAGTCAGAGTTAATGATGCTCTTTTAATTACTTATCAGATACTTTGACAGGTAGTTAGGCTATTTTCCCGCGTGATACTTCTAGAGAGTTCAATAAAGTGTGTCATTTGGTCTAGCCTGTAACTAAACCTCAAAGTTATTGAAATAATAGCCAGTTCAGAACAGAGTTTTGATGATGCTACACGTAATGCATTAAAAGAAGCCTCAAAGACGATTAAAAACATTCATTCTATCTATATCAAAGAAATGAAGGCTCATGTAGATAATAATGAAATCACTTCATACGGAGTAAATGCCTTGATCTCATTTGAAGTAACTGATCGAGGTTGAAACATTATTAATGGATTGGAAAGATTTAATTTAGTCGCGCGTCTGGTGAAATGAATCCATTCTGTCGATGCCGTTATGAACGATTATTGGAAATAGGGCAATTGGAAACGCATGCTGAAATTGTTTTGATCAAGTATAACCTTGTTGAATTAACAGGGTTATTTCCTAAGTCTATTATTTAGTTTATTTGTGAAATAATCTTCAGTTTTCCAGAAATTGTTTCAAATGATTTTTCCATAATCCATATTTCTCCTGATAAACTGAGGATAACTTAGGATCGGGATCTTTTTGTTCTATCTTTTGAAGACTTGAAAAAGCCTCTTCAAAAGTAGAGTAAATACCCGCACCTTTAGCCGCTCCGCGTGCCGCTCCTGATGCTCCATCGGTATCATATAGGATGAGTTGTGCCTCCGTGGTATTAACAAATGCATCCTGAAAAACAGGACTCAGAAACATATTGGTATTTCCAGCCTTAACTGTATAGATCCTTATGCCTATCTCTTTCATAATATCCATCCCATAATTTAAGGCAAAAACGATGCCCTCCTGACCGGCTTTCAGAAGATGGCGTTGGTCATGGCTATTAAAGGATAACCCGCGGATACAAGCACCGGGATTACTGTTCAATAAACTTCTTTCAGCCCCATTTCCGAAGGGATATATTAATAAACCTTCAGCTCCCGGTTTAATTTGTGCGGCCATCTCATTCATTTGATGATAGGTCATTTTGCTGCCATTAAACAAGTTTTTACGCATCCAGCTATTCAAAATCCCAGTTCCGTTTACGCATAACAGTATGCCATATCGTGGATCATTAAGAGAATGGTTCACATGAACAAAAGTATTGACTCTGGATTTTGGATCATAGACAGGCTCGTCGGTAATCCCATAGATCACACCACTCGTTCCAGCTGTAGCTGCAATTTCTCCTGGATTGAGTACATTTAAAGAGAATGCATTATTGGGCTGATCTCCTGCACGATAGGTAATTGGCACACCCATTTGGATCCCTAATTCATCCGAAGCCTCCTTACTGACAGTAGCTTGTATGGAAAAGGTGTCTTTGCGTTCTGGAATGATCGAAGGATCAATATCCCAATGCTTCAATAAATCGTAGGCAAGTTCACCTTTAGTAAAATTCCACATAATACCCTCTGACAATCCCGAGACTGTCGTGTTGATGAAACCGGAAAGCTTCATGGCAACATAATCTCCTGGCAACATTATTTTATGGATCCTTTGATATAATTCAGGTTCATTTTCCTGTACCCATCTAAGTTTCGAGGCAGTAAAATTACCCGGAGAGTTTAAAAAGTTTGATAAACAGAACTGCTCCCCAAGTTCCTGACAGGCTTTCTGACCTATCTCGATTGCCCTGCTGTCACACCAGATAATGGAAGGCCGCAACACTTGTTGTTTTTCGTCAACAAGAACCAAACCGTGCATTTGGTAAGTAATGCCTATAGCTTTAACCTCATTCCATTCATCCGGTAATTTTTTCTTCAGAATAGCAGAGGCTGTTTTAATACTATTCCACCAATCCTCAGGCTCTTGTTCAGCCCAACCTGATTTTGGTGCGGAGATAGGCATTTCAGTTTCAGGATACTGAGACGTACCTACAATCTTCCCATTTTCAACATCTAAAAGAGCTGCTTTTACGGATGAACTCCCAATATCAAAGCCTAAAGAATACATAAAAAACCTGGTGAAGGACCTTATATATATTGATTGATCATGTATTCAAACATTTCCTGTTTACCGCTTCTCTGTTCTGGCGGTGGGGTATTCATGGCAATTTCTTTTAGGTCTTCCAATGTCAATCGTCCATTTTCGAATTCATTTCCTTTGCCGGTATCAAAAGAGGCATACCTTTCTTTTCGAAGTTTATGGTATGCCGATTGGTTCAGCATCTTATCAGCGACAATTAAACCTCTTGCGAAAACATCCATTCCGCCTATATGAGCCAGGAAGAGGTCTTCAAGATCAGTAGAGTTTCTGCGTAATTTGGCATCAAAGTTTATACCGCCGCTTTTCAATCCACCGGCTTCCTGGATAATCAGAAGAGCTTCAACAATTTCATAAATGTTGACAGGGAACTGATCGGTATCCCAGCCATTTTGGTAATCCCCCCGATTGGCATCAATGCTCCCAAGAAGTCTGGCATCGGCAGCTACCTGCAGCTCATGCTGAAACGTGTGTCCGGCCAGAGTAGCATGATTTACTTCTATATTAAGTTTGAAATGTTCATCAAGTTCATAATGGCGGAGAAAGCCGACTACAGTAGCAGCGTCAAAATCATACTGATGCTTCATAGGCTCACAGGGTTTAGGTTCAATAAAGAAAGTACCCTTGAACCCTTGTTTAATCGCATAATCCTTAGCCAGATGAAGGAATTTGGCCAAATGATCAACTTCACGTTTCGTATTGGTATTTAAAAGCGACATATAACCTTCCCGGCCACCCCAAAAAGTATAGTTTTCACCACCCAGGGCAATCGTGGCATCCAATGCATTTTTTACCTGAGCAGCTGCATGACTAACCACCCGAAAGTCAGGATTTGTAGCGGACCCATTCATATAGCGCGGATGGGAAAAGAGATTGGCCGTTCCCCATAATAATTTGATGCCTGAAGCTTTCTGCTTTTCTCCGGCATATTCCACTAAATGTTGCAAGCGTTGCTCGGTTTCCTGAATAGTATCGGCTTCATCGACCATATCTACATCGTGAAAACAGTAATAGGGCACACCAAGCTTGGACATAAATTCAAAGGCAGCATCCAACTTGTTTTTAGCGGCGCGTATAGGATCCTTATGTGTATCCCAGGGGTATTGACGCGGTCCGATACCAAAGGGATCTTCACCCGTATTGCAGAAGCTATGCCAGTAGGCTACGGCAAACCGGAAATGTTCACGCATAGTTTTACCAGCAATCATTTTATTCTCATCATAATACTTAAAAGCAAGAGGATTATCGGAATCCGGACCTTCGTAAGAGATCTTATCAATATTTTTAAAGTATTCTGTATCTCCGACTACCACACTGGTAGATTTTGTCTGTTCTTTATTCATGGTTCCTTTTGCTTTAGATATCTGATCGTAATTATAAAGTAATCCTTTTTAGCAATCCGGCTGAACTTAAATTGATTATAGCTATTAAATAAACTATTGAGAGTTGGATGTCTGATATAATACTTGATATTAATTAAGAAATCCAATGGTCATAAATCTGGAAGATTTAAACATTTTAAGAGAGCTCTTTTAAAAGATTATCTAAATCCAGAGGTTCAGTCACCATTATGACGTTGCCATCTGCATTATACTTCCACTCATCCTTCGGCCGGTCGCAATAAAGCTCTACACCATTCATATCTGGATCATTCAAGTAGATGGCCTCAGATACACCATGGTCGCTTGCACCCGATATAGGATAGTTGGCTGTTTGCAAACGGTTGAATATAAAAGCCAGGTCTTTTCGGGTTGGGTAAAGAATGGCTGTATGATATAAACCCGGTTGGTTTGAAGGAGCCGGTGGTGCACCTTTGCTGTGCCAGGTATTCAGGCCGATATGATGGTGGTAGCCACCCGCAGAAATAAATGCTGCCTGATCACCATACATAGTTGTCAGTTTAAATCCCAGCAAATCACGGTAAAATGCAAGTGAACGATTCAGGTCAGCGACTTTGAGATGTACATGGCCAATATGTGTTTGGTCGGGTATGGTATAAGCTGATTCCATAATTATTATCAGTAATTCAAGAGTTGATTTGTTGTCTCAGATATTTTATACAAACACGGAAAGCTATGATATGAATGTTACTCACCTTAACCTTTTCAGATAAGAAGGGTGGATTATATCTGAGATTTCATCAATATATATTTAGTAATTTGTTAATTATATTGGCATTTATGCGTGGATAGCAACGAAGCATAGTTAACATTGGTTCCAAGGTTCACTAAAGAACAAGAATTAAAATGCATAAGTAACTGTGTAATTTGTATGTTTATCTCAAATGAAACTAGTACATGAATTTTCTCTATGAAACCATTATTTCCATTATTTCTAACGTTCATACTTTTATTTATAAATATGAGCTCATTCGGACAGCCACATTCTCAAGATGTTAAAATTAAAGTAAATCATGTAGCCATTTCGGTAACCGATTTAGAAGAAAGTGAAGTATTCTACAGGGATATAATTGGTCTCAAGCAAATACCTGAACCCTTTGGAGTGGGAAGGCATGCCTGGTTTGATATTGGCGGAACTCAACTTCATGTCATAAAATCATCTGACCAAAGAACGGAACATATCATGCAAAATCATATCTGTTTGAGTGTGCATGATTTGGATGAATTTGCGAATGTACTCACAAACAATGGGGTCAAATATATGGATCTGGATGGTAATGAAGGTCAAATGAACCACCGGCCGGATGGTGTCAGACAAATCTATCTTACCGATCCAGATGGGTACTGGCTTGAAATCAATGATGAATATTAATGTCATTTTTAAATTACTTATAAAAATGCCGTTTAAAATGTAGAAATCACTTTCCAGGATTTGATCATCCGTGAATTGAAAATATTTGTACACATATTTGGCAACCCTCATAAGACCTGCTCTCTATTAAGAACGTATCAAAGCCATATCAAGTCCATATATATATGGACTTGATATGGCTTTGATATGGATTTGATAGGGAGTTATTCAAAACCTATCACGGCCTGTTCAGAATCCTTTAGCTTATATACTGAGCTAGAAATCAAAAATTTTGTCTTATTTAGTCCTGAATAGTAATTAATCTGTTTTTTACAAGTTTTGGTAAGAATGCAAGAACTTCTTCGTGGCATTGCTTTTCAGAAATATCGAAATCATCTGTGAGTTTGATGCAGAGGTCTTTGACGGTCATTCCAGCTTCTAGTAAATCCCAGATAACAGTTGCTACTTGATTGAAACCGTAAAACTTACCTGTTGCAGAATCAAACATAACCAGTTCATCATTTAGTGGGGTGGTTAGAGTACTGCCAGAACGTACGATGTAGGTCTCAAGATTCATAATATTGAACTTTATTTATTGGGGGATTGTAGTATTGCATTATTGATCCATTGGTTACCCTATCCTTCTGTTCTATAACTTATTTTTAGTAGGTAGCAATAGTATGCGTTACTGATAAATTTGTTATTGCGATTTATCTTTAATCATCGTAACATTGCAATGTAGTTAGAACGATAGCTGAGAAAAAAATCATTTATACACCAAGTACCCAAAGGCAATACGGATAGGGAAGATTAGTATCTCTTTGGTTTTTCGTTTTTACGATCATTTTTATTACTAAGCATCAATATTATGGGTGTTACCAAATCAGATCTATATACAGATGAACAAAACCAATTGGCATTATTTGCTAAAGTACTTGCTCATCCGGCACGTATAGCAATTATTCAATATTTACTAAAATCCAATACCTGTATAAATGGACATTTGGTTCGTGAGATAGGTTTGGCTCAGGCTACTATCAGTCAACATCTACGCGAGTTGAAGGATATAGGGATCATCCAGGGAACCATTGAGGGGGTATCGGTAAGTTACTGCATCAATAAAACCTGCTGGAATGAAATCAGGGATTTGTTCAATAACTTATTTGATCAATATGTGGAGCCTGATTCCAATATTTGTTGCTAAAAAATAAAATTCATCATTAAGTCTAAAACAGAAAGTATATGAAAACATCAGAGTTTATTGAATTGCTGGAAACACATAAAGGACTTGACCTACATTTTGAATACAAACCCGGCAGGTATATTCGACCAGATTATCATATTACCGAAATAAAGAACGTCAACTTTGATACGGTAGATTGCGGTGGACATCAAAATCAGTGGCAGGAAACTCATGTACAGCTTTGGGAAAGTGAAATACATGATTCACCGAACAAAGTGGATACAACAAAAGCCTTAAAGATATTTGAGGTAGTAAATAAAGTCAGGCCAACCTATCAGGATACTGAAGTGATGTTTGAATATGGTAATTCATCCTTTACCACTGCCATATTACCTGTTGCTAATGTGATGGTTGATGATTCAAAAATGACCGTACAACTTGTGACAAACCAGACAACCTGCAAGGCAAAAGATCGTGCGGGTTCACCTGAAGAAGCAAATGCCGCTTGCTGTGGAACACCGTCACCCGTAGAGCTGCAGATACTCGAGGATTCATCGACTCATTGTACCCCGGGGGGAGGATGTTGTTAAATCCAACTCTGGAAGCCACTATTGAGCAGGCGAAAAGTTTACCGATCCCTAAAGAACGGAAAGAAGTCTTACATAAATTGGTAGAATATATCCAAAAGAAAAAAGATAACGGAGAGCCTGTTTTACTTAACTTTATTTGTACACATAATTCACGTAGAAGTCAGTTTGGACAAATATGGGCCAAAACACTGGCCACTGAGGAGAATCTGGATATTTTAAGCTTCTCTGGTGGGGTGGAAGTGACTGCCTTTAATAAAAGAGCTATTGCCTCTATAAAAAGGGCCGGCTTTCTGGTTAGCCATGGTGAAGGAGAGAATCCTATAGTGGAAGTCAGATATAGCCAGCAGTCACCTCCCATAATAGCTTATTCAAAAGTCTACGATGACGCTTCAAATCCGACTGAAGGATTTGCCGCTATTATGACCTGTTCGCATGCCGATGCTAATTGTCCATATATACCGGGTGCCGAAGTACGAATTCCTGTTATGTATGATGATCCAAAAGATTTTGACGGCACAGACGAAGAAGCCATCAAATATGATGAAAGAAGTATGCAAATAGCTTCTGAGTTAAGTTATGCATTTTCCAGAGTGATCTGATAGTCGGATCTAAAATCTATGATCGAAAGTTTTCAAACCAGAGCGGTGTTAATTGCCGCTTCAACATAATATTATAAAGGTTAAGTATTTTATGAGTCAGCTTACAACCAACCCCCCAAAGAGAATGGCCTTCTTTGAAAGATACCTTAGCCTCTGGGTCGCTTTATGTATCCTCGGTGGAATATTGATCGGTTATATAGCCGGGGATTCCATGGAATTCCTGAGTAAAATGGAGTTGTACAGGGTCAACATCCCAATAGCCATTTTAATATGGATGATGATCTATCCAATGATGCTGCAGATTGATTTTTCAAGTATTAATAAAATCAGGAAAAGACCAAAAGGCATCGTACTGACGGTGGTCATGAACTGGCTGGTCAAGCCATTTACCATGGCTTTCTTTGCCTGGTTGTTTTTCTCCAATATCTATTCAGCATTCATATCACCGGACTTAGCCAAAGAGTATATTGCCGGAGCGATTATTCTGGGAGCAGCGCCTTGTACGGCTATGGTATTCGTGTGGTCATATCTGAGTGATGGAGACCCCAATTATACCCTTATGCAGGTATCGGTCAATGACCTGATCATACTAGTCGCATTCGTACCTATTGTTGGGCTACTTTTGGGAGTGACAGATATAGCCGTTCCCTATGGTACGCTGTTCTTGAGTATTGTCATCTATGTGGTAGTGCCACTGCTAGCGGGATATCTTACTAGCCGCACCTTGATAAGAGCCAGAGGTAAGGAGTGGTTCACGGCCGAGTTTCTTCCAAAGTTTAAACCGGTAAGTATTTTTGCCCTTTTGTTTACACTGGTTTTATTATTTGCCTTTCAGGGTGGGAATATACTTAGCAATCCGCTGATCATTGTATTTATCGCTATTCCTCTAATCATACAGACGTATTTCATTTTTTTTATAACCTGGTTCAGCGGAAAGAAACTCAACTTAACCCACGCAGTTTGTGCTCCAGCAGCAATGATCGGAGCAAGCAACTTTTTTGAACTATCCGTTGCAGTGGCCATTGCTCTGTTTGGGCTGGAAAGTCCGGCTGCTTTGGTCTGTGTAGTGGGTGTACTCGTTGAGGTTCCGGTGATGCTTTCACTGGTAGGGTATGCAAATAGGAAAAGGTATTAACTTTTCACTTGATTGATCTGTTGAGCGGTACTTACCCTCATGATCCTGAAATTGTGGTTTAGTATATTAAGTTAGCTGTAATACACCAGATTACGATTTGTCGCTATTTATTAATAGCTTCCATTACACAGGTATTATAATAAACTCCTTTTGCTTAGATGGTTACGAAATCTTTAGGTGATTTGCCGGATACTAATATTACTTTTTATACAAATTCTCTTCCAGATAATTTGTATAAACTGTATAAAGCAAAATATGGCTGGTACGATCGAAAGATACTCCATGTGCACCGGGTGGATAAATCCTTAGATCTGCGTCCTTACCGGCACTGGCGAGGGCCGTTACCAGTTGCATGGTATGCTGCATATGAACATTTTCATCCATAGCGGAATGGAATAACAGCAATTTGCCTTTGAGGTATTCTGCCTTATTCGTCAGAGAGCTGTTTTCATAACCATCTTCATTTTCATTGAGCAAGCCCATGTAGCGTTCGGTGTAGATGGTGTCATAAAGGCGCCAGTCAGTGGCCGGTGCAGTGGCTATGCCAACCTGAAAGGTATTCGGGTAAGCTAATAACCTGAGTTCGATTTTAAATTAAGCTTAATTGATCAGTAAAAACAGGAT
>JBBDQY010000090.1:0-15787 GCA_040905745.1 Balneolales bacterium | reverse complement strand
TCAAGCTACGCGGTATGCTCCCGGGAGTAAAGATGGGGTTGGTCGGGTGGATACAGGTGTTTGAGGGTAGATATGCTCAATCGAAATTTTATCCTTGGGACTATTGACAAATAGCTGCCAGTCTATTTTCTGGCTACCGCGTTGGCGAACTTTATTCATCTCGTATTCATATAAAAAGTACCGCAAACCATTCCATTTATAGAATCCTCCACCATTGTTAAATTTCTTTTGTAGATATTTCTGGAAGTAACCGTGATCGATATATGTATTACCATTTTCGTTTGTATTGAATGACCATGACATCCTTTCATTTAAAGTTGAAATAATGTCATTTATGCTAGTATCACCACGATTTAACTCTCTTGCAGCACGGTAAAATTCGCTGTTTCTATATGTAGAATATGCACGTCCCATGCGAAATATGATAAAAATGAATCTTTCAATCTCTTTAAATAAATGAACTCGATCTTCAGAGGTAACCGAATTATTCATAAAAGAAGCGGTAACTAGTGGACGGAAATAGACCATACCTATTCTATTCAGACGATCTATCCAAAGTTTTTCATCTTCGGTTAAATCATGGTTATTTAAAGGATTAAATGTATTATACCAGTGTACGGATGCAGTTTTTAAACTGTTCACGTAATCCTGGATCTCCTTAGGTTTAAGTTTGGAACTTGACACAACCGGGTCCTCAACACCATTCTCTTCGCCTTCTTCCGGCTCAGCCTCATCATGTAGTTCTTCAACATGTTCAAGAGAATTTGTTTTTATTTCTGTTTTGCTGAAAACCTTTTGAGGGGTAAACTGTTCTTCCAGTAGAAAGTTGATGTAATCATTACCCTTCTCCCTGGAATATTTATAATAGATAATCCAATGAGCCATCAAGAACTCGTCATCGTCCAGTTTCTTATGTTTGTTACGTCCTAATTGCTTGTAAACTTCTTTCCAGGCCTTATTAATATCCTCCCTCAGTGTAATTCGCTCATCGGAAGCCAATTCGGATTCAGCAAAAAGCGTGTTTAAGTAGATCAATCTGTTCTTAAGTAATTCAAGATTAGACAGCTTCTTGCCACGATTATTCATTGTCTCAAATGCTACAAACACATCAAAATCATCGTTGATCTCATATAAGTTGAACATCAGGTTCTGTGTTACTTTTTTAAATAAAAGCTCAACTCCCGAAAAACCGAATTCTTTGTAATGTAAGTCTAAGTTCTCTTTAAAGAAATTTTTCGCGTTGTTTAAATTTAATGTATAAAGAGTTTCTTCTATACTTCCCCCATTTGGCTCATTGAATATGCGGTGTCGGAGATATTGGAAGCTAGGGTTATCGACTTCATAACCGAACTTATAGGAGGTAATGAGGAAATCAGGTGGCTTTGTTATGAACAGGTACCTCTCACAGAGTGCTTTTAGAGAAAAAGACCCAATATAAATCTCCTCATCTTGTTTACCCTGAGCTTCAGGTAGGTCTTTTAAAAGTTCAAAAATAACCTGAATAAATATGATAATAGTCGTAAGTCTCTGCTGACCATCCACGATATGAAAAGCCTTATAGCTTCTTTCTTGAACAAGCCATAATTCATCGTTCCAATTTTTATACGTTAACAGATCCACCTGTTTGAGGGATAACATTCCGGTGTAATGAAAGCGATGAGATGGAAGATTATTAACATCCTCCCAAAACTCTTTTAATTGTTTTCTCGTCCAGGAATAGCCACGTTGGTAGTCTGGTATTTTAAAAATTCTTTGATTAAATATATCCTGTATAGATTGTAGCTCTTGCATAATTAAGATTTTTAATTATCATTCCTCTTTTAGCTCTACCTGGCATATGTTCATTCCCCGATAACCATAGGTACAAACAAACGGATCTCTATTGGATTCAATTATTTTGATAATCTTTTTCCAGAGTGATAATACTTGAAGTGAAAGTGTAAAAAGATTTGTTTTATCAGCTGTACGTGTCATAAAAGCAAAAACTTGATAGCCAGCTTCATAATGTTTTATTGTTGTTGGGGCAATTCCATTTTTTGCCGGATCGAATAGAAAAACAATTGTATTGTTTTTATCCAAATCGACCAGCTTTTTGTCCTTGTAGATGATAGTAAATCGATCTGATTTTGAGATAGTATGAAGCAGCTGTAAGGCTCTAGCCAAATTTTTGGGGTATTGTCTGTCTAAGTATATATTCATCTGCTTCAGTTTTGATAATGTTGTGAATACTTCAAAGCCGCCGTCAATTCTTTTTCTTCAAGATCATATTGATCCAAGATCATATCAGCTGAATCAGGACCAGAATATGATTGAACTATAGTCTCAACCCAGACTCCATTGTTTCTTACTATTGGTTTACCACCTTCAACTTTAGGATCTATAATAATCAACTCATCACCAAAGGAAGGAATAATCTGAGTAGCAATACCATCGGTATTAAAATAGATATCAGTAAAGAAATGCTTGATGAGATCGAGGTTAATTTGCCCTGTTCCATCTAACTCAACTTTTTCTCCGGTTGGAAGTTGAAAAATAATTGAACTACCTGATACTTTAAGATGATCTCTTACATTATTTGTAGCAAAAGGATAAGCTTTTCCGGTAATTCTTTTCAGTTCATCACGAGCCTTCATAATTTTCCTCAAAGTGAACTTCTGATCCCGGAGCACACCAATTACATACAGTTCGATCATTCCGTGAAAACTGATCCGTAGGTTTTCAATATCCCTATCGACAGAATCTTTTAGTCCCTGGTAATTCAATTCTGCCAGCTCCTTGAACCACCTTCGAACTTTATGATAAGTAAGTTTATCTGATTTTTCATCCAGTACACTATTGATGATATTTTTCGCATCATTAATTGTGTATATGCCTGAGTCTAATGTAAATGGTAGCATAGTTTCCTCACGGTCTAGAATATCGAAAAGTGTTTGTACTCCTTCAGCAGCTTCTTGTTTTTGGGCAGGTTTCGGTTTTCTCCTCTTCTTATCCGAAAACTCCACATCATCAGGCACCGCACCTTTTTGTTTGTAGAAGGCTTCTACGTCTTCTTCCTTGTGTAATCCTTGGCGTGCTTCTTCTTCAAAAATGGTGTGATTTAAGTCCAGTAGACGTGCCAGTATTTCTCTACGTGCATCTGGATGGATTGTAAAGCGGATGTTATCATTGTCTGGTAGATAATCTACCTCATAGAAATCAAGTCTTAATTTTATATCATCCCATCCATACGCTTCCAATACAATTAGATTGATCTTTTCATGAAGTTGTCTCAGTTTTAATAAATCTACAGCACCTACATTTAAAGATATTTCTGGCTTTGGAGAATGAAACAAGTTGTATAAACCTGTTAAGCCTAGCTGCGTGTCCAACATAATTTTTTCCCGAAAACTATGAAACTTTTCTCCTATTGATTCAAGCTTCTGTTTTACTATGTCATTTACAGTATGAGGTTGAGGAAAAGTGTCAAATACATCTGAAGGTGTGTATCTGATGTCATTTTTTAATGCTGAGCCATATTTATGTACCCACTCTTTGTGAAGATCAGACTGAAATATTGAAAAATGAGATGAGTCCTCATATGTTAATATGATACACATCATTGATATAGTCTGGTCTACCGACACAAATACAAAGCCTAATGTTTTACTAACTTGTGCTACTACTAATACTCTTTCAAGTTTTTCTATAGTTTGATATAACTTGGGTCGTGTTTCAGCAAACCTCCACCAATAAATAGGCAATGTACCACGCAATTGAAATTTACCAACGATTTCATTTCCATGTTTATCAGACTTCCATCTTGTTCTTTCAGGCTTTACTCTTTTCTCAATTAACTCCAAGCAATCTGGATAATCTTCAGCTACAGGTTTTTGATAATTGGGAGGAGCAAAAGCAACTATCTTTTCTTTAATAACTCTGTCAATAATTTTATTTTTCTCACTTTCTTCCAACTCAATCCATTTCTCATTGGTATATCTTCGAAGCGGCCAGTCTCTAAAATTAATTACATAACGTGTCGATTTTTGATCAGGTTGACCGTTTAAATCACTACCATTTAAATATTGTTGGATAACATCGGCATTTGAAGGGTTTTTATCTATCAATATTTCAGCTTCATTTTGATCTAATACAAAACCACTTCCGAGTACAATGGTCCCCTGAAAGCTTTTATTTATATTTTGATATAGAGGAAAGGGATCTCCTATTACTATGGAATCATCCAGATAAGAAGTGATTAGTTTCGTTATACACCCACTTAAGTAAAACGGTTTTTGCCAATCTCCTTTATGTATTGTAACCAATGATACTTCGACAGCTGCTTTACCTGGCCAACGCATACTTTTTACAGCATGGTTAATACTTCCTCCTTCACTAATTATTTTGGCAAGTCCTTCTTCTCTTGCTTTACCTTGGGCTACAGTATTTGTAGAAATAAGAGATTGAAAACCACCTTTCTTCAAGATTCTATAAATATGTATAAAGAAATAGACTACCAAGTCAACAGTGGCACCCGGAGTAAAATTATATCGGATCCATTCTAAAAACTGTTCTCCAAAAGCACCTTTTAGCCTTCGATCGCCTAAAAATGGTGGGTTACCGATTATACAGTCAAACCCTCCTTTATCCATAACTTCAGGAAACTCCAAAAACCAGTGGAAGATTCGCTCATCATTCGCTATTCCCTGAGCTTTGGCAATTGCTATCCCCTTCAGATTTTCATTTCCTGACAAAAATTGCCGATATTTTTTATCAGTAATGATTTTTTCTTTATTTGCCTGATTTTTAGGAATATAAAACTGCGAAATCGGAATATCAGCCAGTGTTTTTAAGTGCCAATACTCTCCACTCTCTACAAATTTTTCATAGGCTTGTTGTTTGGCATCGATCTGTTCAGGAGTCTGTTCCGGCATGGCATTAATTCTGTCAATCGACCTGAGAATCATACTCATATCACGAACGACATCGGATTCCGTTGCCAAGCTTAATTGGCCTCCGGTTTTCCTTTGTTTCTTATTTGCTTTCAAGAGAGTAGAAGCAACTAATATATCATCATCCCCTGTTTTCTTAAACGCTTCATCTGGCACACCATTCATCAACTCTTTAAAATGAGCCATACCTACAATAGCATCACCACATTTAATTTGGTGATCCAAAAAGTTTAAAGGTTCACCTGGGTTATGCGCTTCAAGCCATAACGCTACTTTACATAACTCTACCGCCATAGGGTTTTTATCAACACCATAAATACAATTTGTGATGACATCCCGTATCGCTTTTCTCATTGCTTCCGGAGATGGCTGATCTTCTCCGGTTCGAATCCTAGCAAGCTCTAATCCAATGCGCCGGGCAGCAGACAAAAGAATATGTCCTGATCCACAAGCGACATCAGCAACACGAAGGTCTAGGAGGGCTTTTTCTACATGCTCATTTTTGTTATCAAAAACGAAACCTTGAATAAAATTATCCGGATGTTCAATCCTATCTTTAATTTGATGATCCAATGAGTGTTTGATCAAAGGTTGAACAAGTTCATCTGGTGTGTAATGAGAGCCTGTTTTTGAGCGTTCACTACCTTTATAAAATTCAAATACCCAACGTCCATTTTTAATTAGTTTAGGTTCATACTCTAAAAGTCCTTCATATACGGAACCAAACTCTTCAACATTTAAGTTGGCATAATTTACTCGAATATATTGTTTTGTCTCTTTATGTTTGAAAAGTCCAAGGCGTTTCAAACTTTGCAGAAGAGTTTGATTATCTAGGGAGCAATTATATAGGTAGCCGATGCCTTCTACGTTAAAAAGGTCACCTCCTAGTGGTTTAATGCCTAGCTTTGAGCCATAATAATCTTTTTCAAACAGCCGAAAGGTATTCTTCAGTGCTTCCCAATAATCTGTGAAGCGTTTATCAGCATGAATATTACTTTCTGCTAGCTGTCTCAATCGGTTAACTGAGTAGAAATGGTAGTAAATATTCCTTTTTGAGGGTTCAATTCCTTTTGAAAATACAAGTCTACGTTCTTCAATTACCATTAAGAACAGGAGACGATAAATTAGGCGAAGTATATATTGATAAAGCTCTTTTGCCGTGAGAGTGCCATCTTCAACAAGTTCACGTAAATTAAAATTGTTTTTATGCTGTAAAAACCCGTTGGCTAATTGAAGTATTGAGTCCTCAACAGCCATTCCTAATCCATCGCGAATGCTCTCGCCATTTATCAGAGATTCCTGATGGAATTTTTCGAAATGAGATTCCGATCCTTCGCCTTCCTTCAACGGCATACGAGTAGCATGAACCAATCGGAAAAGAAGTCTGAAATCAGAGAAATGCCCCTCTTCCATCATCTGTTCTAGATTGAACTCAATGTAAGAGAGTTTAACCAGTCGAGAACTATCCCTTAAAACCCTTAGCTGTAGTCCATTAGAAACAATTGCATAAAGATGTTCAGTGAGGTTTAGATATTCCTGAACCATGGCATGTGGAGACATGCGAGTTATTCCTGAACTAGGTTTAACGTCCAAAGTAGATCGTTTCTCCGGAGCATCCAATGCTTTATCCTGAAAGCCAACTATATGAATCGGAAATCGACCTCTTTTAATTTCCCGATGGCTTATAGGATATGGCCGATTCATTATTTCTTCGGCTTTTCTTTCATATTCCGGGTTGTAACCGAGCAAGTCCAGCAAAGGTTCAATCCAAAACCTTCGTACAAGGGTGGTGCCATAGTCATCTTCATCTAGTTGTTCTCGTCTTTCCTTAAAAACCTGCCATTGATTCGAAGCCATTGCCCAGGCACTTTGGATGGAATCACTAACTTTATCTCCAGTTTCAAGTCCAAAATCGCTTGGTGTTTGGCCGGTAAGCTCACTGCCATCTTCAATTTTGGAAAGCAAATCTGTACTTAAAATATTGCCTTCTATATTTATACTGGAAAACTTCATGAGCCAACTCCCAATTGTACTTCTGGCAGAACAATATACAACCCCAATATATCCATTGGCTGAACCGGATATACTACTTCAAAAGTACTTCCGCCCATTAGCTTACGATATCTCTCATGTGCTTCTGTTAATCGGATACAACGTTCTTCTACCATTTTATCAAAAGTGGGCTGTAGCAGATTAAGATTTTCAGTTATTTCTGACAATCGTCTTGTCCTAGCAGCTTCCAATAAATCAGATGTGGGTACTATGCTCTCCAAAAACTCATTCGTTTGTTCTTCTGTCAGCGAATCCGGATTTTCCAGACTACCCTTAAACCCCCATACAATCATTTCTTCAGCCACAATCTGTTGTGCTTTTCTCCTTGATTCTATCACATTTCGAACACGTAATAGCATAAGGTTATGCTGTGTATCCACTTGATCAGAGCGAATCACACTTGCCCTTGCAGCTTTGTATCGACCTTCTCCAATCATGCTATGCCCTAACAATGTATTGGCTACTTGTTCTACAAATGGATGATTACGCCCCAAATAAATGAATCCTTCAGGTTGTGGTGATTCGAAGGTGACTTTTACCCCATTTCCTTCCGGTAAAAGATGTTTAAGTTCCTCCGGCAAGTTGGTGGTGGAGACGCGCCAGCCCTCTTTCACTTGCTGGATTTGGGCACCAAATATCTGAGGGAGTGCACCGGCAATAAATTCTTTAACCGCCTGGGGAGAGCCGATGGCTTCATCAGCAAGTTTTAAATCTGTTTCAATTTCCTGAGCTTTGATGGAATGCTGTTTAAATATGCTTCGGGATACTTTTTCACGTTCTGTGGCTTTCTCAAGCTCATTTGAAATACGTTTCTCTATATCGTCAGCTTCATCAAAATCAAACCCAAGTGTAAGCTGTGTCCTATCCTGAACCCACTTTCGGGCTTTTTCAGGGTTTAAAAGAACAGAGTGTAGGATCGTATCCAATACAGATTCACTGTCATCCGGAAAGGGAACGGCAAATCCGGTGGTTTTTTTAATTTCCCGTACTTTTTCGAGAATTACTTTAAATACAATTCCATCAATGGGATTATCCATTCCGAATAGGATCATCGTTTTAACTGTTTTAGCAGCCTGACCAAAACGATCTACACGTCCCTCTCTTTGTTCAAGTCGATTCGGATTCCATGGGAGGTCATAATGTAAAACTGCAGTAAATACCTCTTGCAGGTTAATTCCTTCTGAAAGACAATCCGTGGCGATGAGCAAGCTACGTCTGGTTTTTCCCGCTTCACGTTTGATTTTCATTTGTTGTATACGCTCCTTGCGAATCTCATCAGGGTCTTCACTTGTAATCACCTGCACATCAAGTCCCTTTATCTTTTTTTCAAGGGAAGCTTTGAGAATATCGCCCAGATATTTCGCAGTTTCTATGTACCTGCAAAATACAACCGGATGGAATCCTTGCTTAATCCACTCTTCAATTATCCATTCTGTAGATAAAGCCTTATGATCCTTATCGAGATTTTTAAATGATTCAAGTTTTTTTGCAAACTCTCTGATCTGCTTTTTTTGATAATCAGTCCATAGTGTTTGTTGAGTTAGTTGTGTTGGTGCGAGATCATTCTCAAAGCCAGCCTGATTATCATCCAGTACAGGATTATCACCTCTGATATCATCATCATTGACAGATATCTTATCCAATCTCTTCTCAAGCATTTTAACGCCTGCAGCTGGAGAACTCATTACACCACGAAGTAACCCTAATGCTGTCCAATAATGAACTCTTTGGCGGGCTTTGCTTCCAACTTTTCCAGCAACGAGCTTTTGTGTGAAGGGAAGAAATGCATTTAAAAAAAATGTTTTGTAGTCATTGCTCAAGTCATAATCAAACTCTTTAGAATCCCGCTCAGGAAAATGAGTTTCTTCTCCCATCCAGCTTTTAACATCTTCCCGTTTTCTTTGGACAAAGTGTTGAGCAATTTCTTTTCTTTGATCTGAGGCGGCAGATGGCAAATCAATATGTTCAAATTTTGAATTTAGCAAGCCCAGCAATGATTGAAACTCTTCGTTCTTACCACTGTGTGGAGTGGCCGTAAGCATTAGTAGGTGCTGATTTTCTTTTTTGGAGATTGCATGTATCAGGCTATGTCGCTGCTGTCTGTTTCTATCGGCACCGGCTGGCTTTGCACAGGTGTGTACTTCATCAACAATTAACAGTTCTGGACATTCGTGGATAAATAGTTGACGGCGTTGCTCTGACTTTATATAATCAATTGAAATAACCTGAAATGGATAAAACTGAAATACACTCTCATCATTGTGAATTTTTCGATCCAATGTTGCTTGTGTATTTGACCGGATAATGACAGCTTCGATATTAAACTTTTCCTTCAATTCTGTTTGCCACTGTTCACACAAATGGGGTGGGCATACTACTGCAAAGCGTTCAATTTCTTTTCGTTCAAGTAGCTCTTTTACAATGAGTAGCGATTCAATGGTTTTACCGATACCCACGTCATCCGCAATCATCAAGCGTATATATTCCTGCTTCAATGCCATTACAAGTGGCACCATTTGATACGCCCTTGGTCGGAATGACAGCCTGGCAATGCATCGAAACGGCCCTGCTGCATTTCTAAAACTTAACCGTGATGCATTAAGTAATAGTTTAGCCGATCCAATATCTCCAATGTCATCTGCTTTTGGTGGAGGAAATTCAGTTTCTCTTACTCTCTCATTTTTAAATAAGAGAGGTCGATAAATCGCTGTTACTTCTTTTTCAGAACCACCTAATGGCTTGACCATTAACAGATCAGGATCAGGTGAAGGCATCACCACCCAATCCCGGTTTCTTAAATGCACTAATTTTCCTGGAGTGTAAACTTCTGACATTATCTTGCTTTGGTAAATATTTCAGGCCATTTTTTAACCAGGTCGTCGAGAGAATCTCGGTAGTAGTAAACCACAACTTCGTAACCGGCTTGCTTAAGTGATTCCCTAATATTCCGATCATTCTTCTTTATATCGGGATCATCGTGTGGAGTCCCATCACAAAAAACGATATAGTTGGGCTTGTAAGTAAAATCAGGTTTTGTGTAAACACCATCTATGATTTCTTGTGCGGTATCCGGCAACCTGATATTGTTTTTGTACAGGTAGTCTAAAAATTTTTTCTCTGTGGAAGAGTTTGTATCAAATTCTTCCACAAGACACTTATACTGGTGATCATATGATTTATATATTGAATTAGATTGAACTTCAAGATGGCAGTACTTCAACTTTTGCAAGGAATCCTTTATTAAGAAACGATCAATTAATAAATGTTCCCTCTGATTGTAAAAATCCAAAAGATCATCATAAGTCGCTTTAATGGACTCATCCGGTTCATCTTCGAATCTACAAACTTGCTCGGCCATATCAATTACCTCTTTAAACTTACTTGGATCAGTTACCAGTTGAGATAATATACCAAGGCTTCCTTCTGCTGCTTCATATATCAGTATATTAGGCGATTCATTCTCACCCATAGTTTCTACACCGATTTCAGAAGGTTCTACCTGAAAAATACGTTCTATCGCTCTTTTTAAAGCGTATTTTAAAGTGATAATACCATCTTTTTCTAATGCAAGAGAAGAAACTGGTTCAATGTATAAAGCATCTTCAACATTATTAGTAAATAGCTTTACTAGTTTAACCTCTTCGGTTGACTCTTGACTCGCGCTCCTTTTCCACTGACCGGAAGTTAAGCCAAGAGGGAACCCTTCCTCAGCATTCCTTCGCCAACCTTTATTTATATACACCAAATCAGCTGCTGGAGCAAATTGTAATCGCAAATAAGGTTCATTATCAACAGTGAGAGTTGCCTTCTTAACCTGAGATAAATCCTGAACAGAAAAATAGGTTTCAATATTATATCCTTGCCGTACTCTCTCTTCCTCTTCACAAGTTATTCTCTCCCGATGCTCGGCATGTGATTCGCTCATAGCCAAAAGTTCACTATGGAAAGTTATATTTGCGCTTTGTGAAAGGTCTTCACCTGTGAATGGGCAAACAGATAGGTTATATTGCTCTCCTTTCATCCAATATCCTGAGGCTTTGCTCACTTTTGCTTTATCAAGTGACTGCTGAATATCTTGTGATATAATTCTCCTAATCTCATACTTTTTACCCTTGTGATAAATCAAGTTTTGAGGGCCATACTCTCGAAGAGATATAGCTCTCGACCTGGAGATATAAGTACCATGTGCACCATCTGGAATAAATACCCTGATTGGCAATCGTGTAAAATTGTATCCAGGTAGAAACCCTTCAGATGCTAAGTATCTGTAGATATAGAATTCTGAAAAGCTAAAGCCGGTTTCGTTTCTAAGTTGCTCCAGTTTGGTTTTTGCCTGACTTACAGCCCATGAAATCCTATTGTATTCCTTTGATCCTACACGAGCTCTGGTAGTTTCTAATTCTTGCAAAGCAGCTCTTTGGCTATCTTTAGCCTCCCTAATAGCATCTCTCCATCGATCCATGCTTTTATCGAGAGCCTTTAGAATGTTGGTAATCGCCCGATTAATCCATTCTTGACTAAACCAGGGACATTTTTCACTTTTTAATTCGGGTAGAAGAGACTCTATTGCTTTTGCATATAAGCGAGAAACTTCAGCAGTTTCTTCTCTGCTTAATGAGAGTTTCAATTTTATTTCATTTTTTATTGGGTATGCATCCTCTTCAGCGACCAATTCAAGAGCAGACGTTTTTATATCCAGTTCCACCTTTCCCAAAATCAAAGCATGTAAGTGAGCTTTTAGTAGATCTTCATTCAATAAATCTAATTTCGGTGCCTTTACAGCTCCAGCAACCATTTCTGTATTATTTCTAAAATAATGACGATCATGAGCAGATCTATTTGAACAATAGGTAAGGACTAAAGCTGCTTGACCACTTCTTCCGGCACGACCTGATCTCTGAGCGTAATTAGCTGGGTTAGGTGGAACATTTCTTAAGTGTACAGTATTCAAAGAGGAAATGTCTATACCCAGCTCCATGGTTGGTGAACAGAATAAAGTGCTTATATCTCCTTTTCTGAATAGATATTCCCACTCTTTTCTGTCATCATTGCTTATCTGCCCTGTATGATCCTCGGCTCTGTGTTGCTTGATGCTGATAAAGTCTCTCTTATAAAAATCCTGGAAAAATTTATTCGGTGTGTGGTCAAGTTTTTTAACTAACCTTGTTCTTATTTCATCTATTGTCGCTTTTTTTTCTTCCCCTAACTCCCACCTTATTGAAGCTACTTTTAGTCGGTATAAGTTTACTCGTTCCCCTGTATTACCTTTTACGGCTTCCGACTTTAGGTAATCGGCCGTCTCAAGTTTTTTAAGAAGATCTTTTATAAATGTGTCATAGAAATTTTTATCGAAGGTTTGTTCACCTAAAGATTTGAAAAAATGCTTAACATATTTACCCCATGCACTTTGATAGCCAATGCTTGCAGTATTTTTTACTGATCGATCAACTGCAAATACCCTCATGAAACTAGGTGAATACAAGTTGTCATCTTTTTCTACACCCCATTCAGGTATAATTCGTTCTTTAATTTCGTTTGCTTTATCCCTCATTAAATTGGGATCAAGCCATTGCTCGTCGAATAAAGCATAAGAAGTGCGGAAAAAGTCTAAAAAGTTATGAAGAAACTCATATCTCTTTTCAGAAGGCCAATTGCCGAGGATGTGATCGTTTCTAAAAATATCATCATTTATAACCTCATCTAATTCTCTGTATTTAATCTTTAATAAAGCACATTGTTCAAGGTTGGGTATAATAACCCGCCAAGACCTTCTGAGGTCATATAATGCATGATATGTCAGGGCTTCTTTAAATGTATCTTCATATCGATCCTTGACTCTCGGGATCGGTTCGGTGTCTAATGTCGACCATTTAACAATAGGAATGTCAAGTTTTTCATATATGGCTTGGCCAATGTTCTTTAATGATAAACCATTATATGTTTTTACTGCTTGGTATATAGCAGACCGAATGCGAATAAGTTTGATAAAATCATTAAAGTGCCCAGCCTGCAGAGCTGCATCTTGCCTATTATCTGTAAAGCTGAGAATTTTTTGGTCTTCATATGGAACATTCGCATCAGCTAATCTAAGAAGAGTTGTAAAATTTAAGATGGTAGTAGCTGTGCTTCTCCCTTCCGCGCCAAGCTGGAAAAACTTTGCATAATCTTTTGTTCTGGAATCGTGAACTATACCTGCTGTTGGATCATACAACATTTTTGCTGGGATATACCAGCCTTTCTTGTGCCCTTTTTTTTCAGAGAAAGCATAACTTCCAGATTCATTAACATAAATTAGCTTTGGAATAAAGGGTTGCTTTTTTTTATCAACTTTAATCTTTCCTTTGCGATCTATTTTGTACCAGGAATCAGGTAATAGTTCAATGTCGGTGTTATCATCCCATAGATCGTCTCCAAATACAATGAAACCTTCAGTAAATTCTTGATCTTCATCCTCGTTTCCCTCTCCATGTTCTCTTGGTTCAAGTTTGTTTTCAGCTAAAATTTTACGAACACATATGAATTCATAACCTGAATATCGAGAAAACACGATAGGAAATACAGGTTTATCATTTTTTGGGAGAGGATCATTCAATGCCAATTCATTTAAAAACAAAGTAGCATATAGAGCTCCAGATTGTGAAATAAACTGATGTAATTTATAAGGCAAGATAGTTTTGTGATCGTTGGCTGCTTTTTTATTAACATCACCTAGCCATAGAATTGCCTCATTTAAATGCTCATCTGCTTCTCGAAAGCTAAGGTTTAATTCATTGGCAAAAAGTTGTTTTAGATGCTTTAATGTTTTAGGTACTGTTCGCTTAAAATTGTCACCATCTTTTTCCAGTGCTCCGTTTAATTCCAACCAAATAACAGAGGGGTGAATTATGATTTCATCCATCCCAAGATTTCTGTCAATACCATTTTCAATAGCATTTATCAACTCATTAGTTGATGGCATATCTCCCTTGGTGCTTCTTCTTAGGGTTTCTTCGATGATTTGTTGAATTGAAAACTTATCTCCAAAGATTGATTCTCCAACATTTGCTACTTCCTGTTTTTGTTTTAATGGTGTGTCTTCACCACTAATCATTGTTGCTGAAGTGCCTATAGATACAATTGAATTAGTGCATCGTGATTTTATTCTTCTTATTAACATGCCAACGTCTGCTCCCCTTCTCCCACGATATGTATGAAGTTCGTCGAAAACCAAGTGAGTCAAGTTTTGAAATATCGACTCCCTCAATTTTGCCTCTTTGAACCGTGTCATGATTAGTTCAAGCATCATGTAATTAGTAAGAAGTATATCAGGCGGTGTATTTCTTATTTCCCCTCTTTCATGTTCAGATTCTTGGCCAGTATAAATTGCATAAGTTATTGGAAACTTCTTATTTGATTGCAACCTATAATCTTCGATAACCTCTTTACTGCTTCTCCCTTTTTCATCAATTTCAACTCCTGTTGGGAGATGATGCTTCAAATAACTCTTTTCAAATTTCCTTAACTCCTCCAATTGAGAGTTCACAAGAGCATTCATAGGGTAAACAATAATTGCTCGCCCACCTTGAGTTGAAGGTTTGTTTAGAATCTTATTGAAAATAGTAGCAATATAGGTTAAAGACTTACCGGAACCGGTTCCAGAAGTTACTATGAAATTTATATCTGAGGACCCTAGGTGTAACGCTTCAACTTGATGTGTATACAATTCAAAACCCTCAAAGATGTGTCCCAAATCTGGGTGAAGTTTTGGATCATCCTGAACAACCTTCTTTATAGGCACATTACCCGCATAGGAAGGGTTAAATTGTAAGATGGGATCTGGCCATAAACCTCCGGAATTTAACTCATCCTTAATATACTCAGCAATTTCATCGTTCCTAATGTTCAGAAAAGAGTGAACATACTCTTTATAATCTGTAATTATGTCATTGTGTATCCGAAGGATATCCATAATAGCTCATTTTGGAAAATTGATGCAGCTGATTGATAATAAAGTTATTTTAATATAACTAAAAGGTTTTTCCTTTGATTAGTCAATTCAAAAATTAGCGTTTTCTGGATATTAAGAGATGGATAAAATCGTAAACTGTTTGGTGTGCAGTAGATGTAACTAGTTATTTTTAGATCCGTTCATTATATTCTAATGTTCATGATTCGTGAACACTAATAAATAGTGAACATGGAAGCAAATTTAGCAGATAAAGCCCTAAACAATCTTGGTAATAAAACCGGCATAACCGGTGACTTTACCCAAAATGCCAATAACAGAGCGAATATTGATGGTAAGGTAAGGTTACGATTAGATGAGCAGGTTCAGGTCGAGTGTAATGCCAAAGTAAAAAAAGAGATCCGAAAACATCACATCCCACAACTTCAGCAAACAGCGCAAGAAAATGCACCGTACTTGTTAATTGCCGACCAATTAAGCCCCAATATCAAACAGATTTTGCATGAGGCGGGAATTGACTGGCTGGATGGTGCTGGTAATATACATCTTAAGGGTCAGAATTATTTCCTGTGGATTGATCATCATAAAACAACCCTGGAAAAGCCAATTAAAGGCCGGGCATTTACTAAAACCGGATTAAAAGTGGTGTTTTTGTTTTTAGTTGATAAAGAATGGGTAAATAAGACACACCGTGAAATTGCCGAAATGGCTGACGTTGCTTTGGGCAGTATCAAGACCGTAATTGATGGTTTGAAAGAACACGGTTACTTGATCAAGGAAGACGACAAAAGATTTATATTAAAAGATAAAAAGAGGCTTCTGGATCAGTGGATTACCGCCTATGTAGATGAACTTCAACCCA
>JBBDQY010000089.1:0-15807 GCA_040905745.1 Balneolales bacterium | reverse complement strand
TTACACGACACCACCCCGGTTTTATTGCCGTCTTCTTCCTGTTTTTCCTGATGTTATCTACACCATTTGAAACCCATCCGGCCATGGGAACTGACCAAAGATACCCTTACCTTCTCATCCCTTCGCAACTTTTATGGTTCCGGTCCGGTTTAATAAAATATGATCAGTTAAACTTTCATGCTTCATGACCACTGTCGGCGATCTTAGCATTCCCCTCACATAGAACCGTTGGGTATTTGCGCAGCCAATGGAAAGAATTGGTTGCACACCAGGCCATGGCCACCCAACTGGTCAAACAAAGCATCCCGACCCATTTTGATCTGATGTCTCAGCTTAAAAGGCTCTATCAGTTCATACAGTTTTCTGCCACCCGTTCCATTATGTTTTTGCATGATCCGTTGCACTTCATCTACCACCAATTCTTGTTCAAATCACATTTCCTCGGCCCGCCAGAAATGTTGATAATATGCTTGTCGGGTAATTTCAATAATAGACAAAGCTGCGCAGAGCAGTCGATTGTGCCTCTCCTTCAAGGTGCTGATTACTTGGTATCCCGATTTTTTCGGGGGATGTTAAGCTCGTTTTCGGCTATATCGATCATATCTGATAGTCTTCAGCTTATAGTTGCGCCATCTCAGGCTGTCTTTCCAGCTGTTTAATCTTACTTTGCAGCTCTTCATGGGTTTTATTGGGTTCTTTTTGTCCAATGATACCTCAATTTGATTTCTCATAGTTAAGATTCAACGAGTTAATCTTCCACGTTCACCTTTTTCTACGGTATACTTATACCAAATCTCTGATTTTCTTTCGCTGCCTGTTAGAATTCCTTGACGATAGCATCTCGTTCTACAATGCTAAATATAAATAGTGCTCGCGTGCGGGAACACCAAAAAAAAAGCCTTCAATCTAATTTGAAGGCTTTTTTTAAAGCTTATAGAACTTATTAGCTAAAGAAATATAATTTTACTTTTCCTTAGGCGCATCAGCAGCATCAGAGGTTTTATCATCTTTTTTTTGTGATTTAGCAGCTTTAGGTTTTTTATCAGCAGTTTCGTCTACTGATTTATCTGCTTTTGTTTCAGTCTTCTGGTCATTGACCGTCTCTGTGTCTTTACTAACTTGAGAAGCTTCCGAAGTATCTACAGTTGATGTTTCTTTAGCAGGTTTTTCTTTCTCGCTTTGATCGACCTTAGCTGGTGTACTCTCCGTGGTTTTACCACGCCCAGCTCTTCGAGTCCTTTTTTTCTTTTTGCTTGTAGTTGCGGGCGCTTCATCGTTGTAATCCACGAGCTCTATCATTGCAACGTCAGCGTTATCCCCTGCACGTTTGCCTAACTTAATAATTCGAGTGTAACCACCCGGACGATCAGCAACAAGCTCACCTATTTCTGTAAAAAGCTTAGTCACAGCATTTTTATCCCGCAAAAAAGAGAATGCAATACGCCTGTTATGTGTTGTATCATTCTTTGACCGAGTGATGATGGGTTCTACATGCATGCGAAGTTCTTTTGCTTTCGCTAATGTAGTTGTTATTCGCTCGTGCTGAATCAATGCAACAGAAAGAGCCTGTATAGTAGCTTTCCTATGGCTGGTTGTTCGTCCTAATTTTCTGCCTTTAACTAAATGACGCATTTTCTAATAAAGTTTTAATTGTCCAGGTACTTAGACACATCCATACCAAAATGTAAGTTCTTTTCTTCAATTACCTCAAGTAATTCGGTAAGAGATTTTCGTCCAAAGTTACGAAACTTGAGAAGTTCTGATTCTTCTTTTTCTACAAGTTCACTGATAGAATTTATATTGGCAGATTTAAGACAATTATAAGCACGCACACTCAAATTGAGATCTTCGATGCTTGTTTTAAGAAGCATACCAATACGTATTTTTTCAGCGTCAACTTCATCCTGTTTAGGAGCAAAAGGTTCATCAATTTTTTCAGTAATAAACTTCTCAATATGATCCTTCAGAATCTTACCTGCAATAGTAAAAGCTTCTTTTGGATTCACCGAACCATCAGTAGTAACTTCCATTGTGAGTTTTTCGAAATCAGTGCGTTGTCCCACACGTACATTACTCACGTCAAACTTCACTGATTTAACCGGTGTAAATATAGAATCCACTGCAATTACATTAATATCAGTTTCGTCTTCAGCAGTATTATCTTCAGAGGTTACATAGCCTTTACCTCGACCTAACCTAAGTTCTAATTTAATATCAGCATCTTCGGCTAGTGTAGCAATTACTAATTCCGTATTAAGAACGGTATACTCATCTGTAGCTTCGCTAATATCAGCTGCGGTTAAATGTCCTGGTCCTTTTTTTGAAATGTTAATAACGCCACCACTTTGCTCAACTTGCTTAAAGCGGACTTCTTTCAGGTTGAGGATGAGGTCATATACATCTTCGGCTACTCCAGGAATATTAGAATATTCATGTTGTACACCTTGAATTTTAACGGCTGTTATGGCGATTCCGGGAAGTGAAGATAATAATACTCTTCTAAAAGAATTACCTATAGTTACCCCGTATCCACGCTCAAGAGGTTGAAGGACAAATTTACCAAAGGTTTCTGTTGCTTCATCAACTACGAGACTGTCCGGCATTTGGAGATTATTGCTACTCATTAATCCACACGTTAATGTTTGAATTTCTGTTAATTCTTACTTTGTTACTTGGAATAAAGTTCAACTATAAGTTGGACATTTATATTCTCAGGTATATCTTCCATATCAGGTAATTGTAAAAATTTCCCTGACATGGCTTTTCTATCAACTTCCAGCCAGTTATGCTTACGTTTAGGAGCATTAGAAATAGCATCTTCAATGATACTGAAATTCCTTGACCTTGGTCTGATGGTAAGTATATCACCGGCTCTCAATGTGAATGATGGAATATTAACTACTTCACCATTAACAACAATATGGCTATGATTTACCAGCTGTCTAGCCTGTCTTCTGGTAGCAGCATATCCCATTCTAAATACTGTATTATCAAGTCTTGCTTCCAGGTATTTAAGAAGATTTTCTCCAGTCACGCCTTCTTTGGCGTTGGCTTTTTCAAAAATATTCCGGAATTGTTTTTCCAAAAGACCATAAGTATACTTAGCTTTTTGTTTCTCATCTAACTGAATGGAATACTCAGATTTTTTCATCCGTCGGTTCCGCCCATGTTGTCCGGGACCATATGGTTTTCTTTCAAGCGCCTTACTGGGTCCGAAAATGGGTTCTTTAAATCTACGTGCCTTTTTCTGCTTGGGTCCTGTATATCGTGCCATGTAATATTATCTCTTTTCGTTAAACTCTTCGTCGTTTTGGCGGTCTGCAACCATTATGCGGTACAGGCGTAGTATCTTTGATCAATTTGATCTCAAGTCCGGATGAAGCTAAAGCCCTGATAGCAGCTTCCCTGCCAGATCCAGGACCTTTAACAAATACGTCAACTTTTCTTAGCCCGATATCATAAGCTGTTTTAGCAGCAGTTTGTGAGCTAAGTTGAGCAGCATATGGTGTATTTTTACGTGATCCTTTAAATCCCTCTTTACCCGAAGAAGACCATGAGATGACATTGCCTTGAGAATCGGTAATAGTAACAATTACATTATTAAAGGTCGCCTTAACATACACCAAACCGTTAGAATCGGTTAATACCTTTTTCTTCTTACGGGCTGATGTTGCCGATGGTTTAGTTTGTTTTTTAGCCATTACTTAAATTTCTATTTTCTAGGTGCTTTTTTCTTACCTGTTACCGCTCGTCTTTTGCCTTTGCGGGTTCGGGCATTGGTTTTGGTTCTTTGCCCCCTTACAGGCAGGCCACGACGATGCCTGTATCCACGATAAGCGCCTATATCCATCAAACGCTTAATATTCGCAGTAGTTTCTGACCTCAGGGCACCTTCAACTTTAAACTCTTCTTCAATAAGCTTTCTGATGTCAGCAACCTGATCATCACTCCACTCATTTACTTTCGTATCATATCCGATTCCTATCCTGTCAAGGATTTTACGAGAACGTGTCAGACCAATACCATAAACATAAGTAAGACCTATGATTCCACGTTTGTCCTTTGGTAAATCTATACCAGCTATACGAGCCATAATTCCTTAGTATTTTATCCCTGTCGTTTTTTGTTACGTGGGTTCTTTTTGTTAATTACATATAGACGACCTTTTCTGCGGACAATCTTGTCTCCGGCGCCTCTTTTTTTTACAGATGCTTTCGTTTTCATTATAGTCTATTTATACCTGTATGTGATTCTACCTTTACTTAAATCATATGGAGACATCTCGACGGTCACTTTATCACCGGGTAATATTTTTATATAGAACATTCTCATTTTTCCCGATACATGCGCTAAAATCTGATGGCCATTTTCAAGTTCAACACGAAATTGCGCATTAGGTAATGCTTCGATAATAGTGCCTTCTTGTTTTATTGGTTCCTGTTTAGCCATTTAGTGCCACGTTATCAATTCGAATTTTGGTTATCTCCTCAATATACTCAAAAGTACTTAGAATTTCAGCATTTCCTTCCCTTACAACTACATCATGCTCATAATGGGCTGCATTTTTTCTATCCGATGTTACTATTGTCCAACCATCGTCTAAGGTATCTACCTTCCATGTGCCTTCTGTGATCATTGGTTCGATTGCTAAAGTCATGCCCGACCGTAAACGTACACCTTTACCTGCTTTACCATAATTAGGAACAGATGGCTCTTCATGTAATGCACGTCCTACACCATGACCAACCAATTCCCGTACAACGCCAAATCCAGCATCCTCGCAATGTTTTTGTATGGCATTGGATATATCACCAATTTTATTACCATGAATCGCTTTATCTATTCCAAGGTAGAGGGATTCCATGGTAGTTTGCAATAATTGCATAGTTTGCTCATCAGCTTCACCAACAATAAAAGTATAAGCCGAATCACCAAAATAACCATTCAGATTTACACCGCAATCTACCGAAACGATATCTCCTTCCTCCAACTTAATATCATTTGGGAAACCATGGACAACTTGTTCATTAACTGAAATACATAAAGTTCCCGGGAACGGATTTGAAGCCGGTCCATAGCCCTTAAAAGCTGCTTTAGCATTATTCTTTTTTATAAAATCTTCAGCTATAATATCCAATTTTGCGGTTGTTGTTCCAGGTTTTATGTACCGGGCAACTTCAGCAAGTGTCCTGGATACCAATTGTGCGCTTTCACGCATAGCTCCAATTTCAATTTCACTTTTAAGGTATATCATTTACATTCTGCGTCGGCCTTTAACTCGGCCTGTTTTCATAAAGCCATCATAATGACGCATCATTAAATGACTTTCTATTTGTTGTAATGTATCCAGAGCCACCCCCACGATAATTAATAAACTAGTACCACCGTAAAACATTGCAAAACCAGGTGTAACTCCAAAGTTAGCGGCAAAAGCCGGCATTATTGCTACAAAAGCCAGGAAGATAGATCCTGGAAGTGTTATTCTGGATAAAATATTATCAATAAATTCTACTGTTTGCTTGCCAGGTCTAACGCCGGGGATAAAGCCACCCTGACGTTTCATCGTATCCGCCATTTCTTTTGGATTAATCACAATCGCAGTATAAAAGAAGGTGAAGAAAACGACAATGATTGCAAACACTATAGAGTATGTAGTTCCCGTAAAGTCATTTGACCAGCCTGTCAACATTTGAACAGTATCGTTACCAGGAAAGAACGTTCCAAACGTACTTGGGATGAACATTATTGACTGAGCAAATATAATAGGCATAACTCCTGCTGCATTCACACGCAATGGGAGATATTGTGTAGTTCCCCCATAAACTTTACGTCCAACAACCCGCTTGGCATATTGAACTGGTATTCGTCTTTGCCCTTGCGTAAGCAACACTACAGCCGCAATAACTAAAAAGAGAATCCCAATTTCAAACAATACAATTATAAGGTTGTTTTTAGTAGTTACCTCATTCATCAATGATGTAGGTAGAGCTGCTATTATACCAATCATAATCAATAAGGATATTCCATTACCAATTCCTCGCTCTGTTATCCGTTCACCAAGCCACATAACAAAGATGGTACCTGCCGTAAGTACAATCATACCTGTAGCGATGAAAGCGGCATTGCTGACAACAATAGCTTCTGGAGAGGTTGACATTAAATTAATACTGAAACCAACAGACTGGACTACTGTAATCAATACCGTACCGTACCGGGTTAGTTGATTAATTTTCCTACGACCTTCTTCACCTTCCCTCTGAAGTTTTTGGAAATAAGGAACTACGGCACCCATTAGCTGAATTATAATAGCTGCTGTAATGTATGGCATAATTCCCAGTGCAAAAACACCTGCTCTGGAGAATGCACCCCCAACAAAAAGGTCAAATAATCCTAATAGATCAGTTGAGCTACTTGTGGTTTGGGTTAATTGTGAAGCGTCTACACCCGGCATGGTAATAAAACTACCAATACGGTATACAAGAAGAATTCCTACTACATAGAGTATTCGGTTCTTGAGCTCTTCAATTTTAAATATATTTTGGAAATTCTGTAATAGACTCATTCGAGTAGGGTAGCTGAATTTGCTATTTTGCTATTTTTCGATTTTAGTAAGGCTTCCACCAGCTTTCTCGATTTTATCAAGTGCTGTTTTGCTGAAAGCATGAGCTTCAATTGTATAGGGTTTATCAACTTCTCCTCGGCCCAGTACTTTAACAAGTTCTTTCTTTCCAACTAAACCTGCATTAATGAGGTCACTATGTGTAATAGATTCTTTAAGTTTTCCGCTTTTTATGAAATCATTAATCACATCAAGATTCAAAGCGATAAATGATTTATGAAATGGATTTTTAAACCCAAATTTTGGAAGTCTCCTTTGCAAAGGCATTTGACCACCTTCAAAGCCTGGTTTTACAGATGATCCGCTCCTGGCCAACTGGCCATTATGTCCTTTGCCTGATTCCTTACCCAGGCCAGAACCTTCTCCCCGACCTAATCTCTTTCGGGTTTTTTTATTTCCTATTGGTGCTTTTAGGCTATGTAATTTCATAATTATCCTATGGGATGAAACTTCTAATTTTTAGGATTCAAATACTTTTCTTAATGGAACGCCTCTTCTTTGAGCAATTTCCATGGGATCTTGTAGATTACGTAATGCATCCATGGTTGCTTTGACCATATTATGAGGATTTGATGATCCAAGTGATTTTGACAAAACGTTACGAATGCCTGCATTTTCAAGTACAGCCTTCACTGCTCCGCCAGCTATTACACCTGTACCAGCTGAAGCTGGTCTGAGTAGAACTGATCCAGCACCACACTTTCCAATAATTGGATGTGGTATGCTACCATCTTTTGTGACGGGAACCCTAATCAGATTTTTCTTTGCATTATCAATTCCTTTTTGAATGGCATCGGCAACCTCATTAGCCTGGCCCATTCCGTTACCTACGATACCATCTCTGTTACCTACAACAACAATAGAATTAAAACTGAAACGGCGACCGCCTTTAACCACTTTTGCAACCCTGTTAATATTAACAAGACGCTCTTCGAGATTTAACTCACTGGCTTTAATATTATATTTCTTTCTTCTGAACTTAGGCATAATCAAACGTGGTTTTTAGAATTTCAGTCCGGCTGTTCGGGCACCTGTAGCGACCGATAAAACGATTCCATGATAACTATAACCACTTCTATCGAAGGTTATAGTTTCTATTTTTTTTTCCAGTGCTTTCTCTGCTACTACTTTACCCAACTCTTCAGCTTTCTCTAAAGGAGTTTTGCCTTTTAAGGCATCCTGCAAATCTGAATTACGGGTTGATGCTGAGACCAATGTAGTTCCTGTTGAATCATCAATCAACTGGGTATATGTATGCTTAGAACTTTTATAAACTGACAAACGCGGCCTGGTTTCAGTACCAACGATTTTTGATCGTACTCGACGACGTATGCGAGCTCTTCGTAATTTTTTGGTATTTTTAGTCATTGCAAAATTATATTATTTACCTGCTGATTTACCAGCTTTTCTGCGAACTTGTTCATTAAGATAACGAACGCCTTTTCCTTTATAAGGCTCTGGCTTGCGCAGCGATCGAATTTTGGCTGCAACCTGGCCTACAATTTCTTTATCTGTTCCGCTTACAATTACCCGAGGATTCTTACCTGATTTTGTATCTACTTCCAAAGTAATTCCCGGTGGCGCAACAAAGTAAAACGGATGAGAATACCCTAATGTTAACTCTAATATATCTCCATTCAGATTAGCTCTGTAACCAACCCCAATGATTTCAAGTTCTTTTTTAAAGCCTTCGCTTACACCAGTAACCATATTTTGAATAAGCACCCGGTATAAACCGTGTAGTGCTTTGATTCTCTTGTTTTCTGAACTACGGGAAACGATTAGTTCATTATCCTTCTTCTCGAGACTAAGACTTTGATCCACTTTAAGTGAATGCTCACCTTTATTGCCTTTAACAGAAACAAGATTTCCGGCATGTACTGTTATTTCCACACCGTTGGTAATTTGTACCGGTAATTTTCCAATACGTGACATTGTTCAAATAATTTTTAGTAAATATGGCATAATACTTCGCCGCCAACTTTTAGCCTGCGGGCTTCTTTGTCGGTCATGACACCATGAGATGTGGTTAAGACTGCAATACCAAGTCCATTCAACACACGGGGTATATCTTCAGACTTACAGTAGTTACGTAGTCCGGGCTTTGATATTCTTTTCATCATTTTGATAACAGGCTGGCCATAATGGTCATATTTAAGAAATATTCTCAATAAGCCCTGCTTGCCATCATCGATATCCAGATATCTTTGAATAAATCCCTTATCCAGAAGAATTTTAGTCATTGATCTTTTGATCTTTGAAGCGGGTATATCTACACGCCTGTGACCTGCCCTTTGGGCATTTCTTATTCTGGTAAGGAAATCTGCTATTGGATCAGTCATGATTGATTATTGTCTATGTTTTACCAGCTGGCCTTTTTGATGCCGGGTATCTTACCGGCTAAGACCAACTCTCTAAATATAATACGTGATACTCCATACTCACTAACCATTCCTCTTGACCGGCCAGTGATGGAACACCTGTTTTTTATTCTCGTTGCGCTTGAATCACGAGGTAATTTCTGGAGGCCTTCATAATCCCCCTTTTCTTTTAGTTCTTTGCGACGTTCAGCGTATTTTTCTACTGTTTTTTTACGCTTTTCATTTCGAACGATCCAGGATTTCTTTGCCATAATTATGCTTCCATTATTTGATTCTTAAAAGGCATTCCAAAATGCTTCAATAGACTAAATGCTTGTTCATCGGTTTCAGCTGTGGTTACAAAAGTAATATCAAGTCCATGCATTCGATCTAATTTATCAGTATCAATTTCAGGGAATATTGCATGTTCACTGATACCCATGGTATAATTGCCACGGCCATCAAAACCTTTATCAGGTACTCCTTGAAAATCCCGTGTTCTAGGTAGAGACAGATTTATAAATCTATCAAGAAACTCATACATAATTTTTTTTCTCATAGTTACTTTACAACCAATTGGCATGCCTTCTCTAAGCTTAAAGTTAGCTATAGATTTACGAGCTTTGGTCAGCACCGGCTTTTGCCCTGTTATTAACCCTATATTGTTAGCAACATCATCCAATCTTTTTCTGTCAGCCACAGCTTCACCAACACCGCAATTGACGCTGATTTTCACAAGTTTAGGCACAGCCAACTTGTTTTTAATATCGAATTCTTTCTGTAGTTTTGGAAGAATTTCTTCTTTGTATTGTGTATAAAGTCTTGCTTCAGCCATTTTTTTGTCTAGTTACTTTATTTATCCAACGTTTCGCCGCTAACCTTAGCCACACGAACCCATCTTTCTTTTCCACTCTCAGTAATCCTTTTTCTACCAATTCTTGTTGCCTCATCTGTTGTGGGATCAACTGGAAGTACGTTGGATACATGAATGGGCATTTCTTGTTGCATGCGTCCACCCTGTGGGTTTTCTTGTGTTGGTTTTTGGTGCTTAGTACGCATGTTGATTCCTTCAACAAGTACACGTTCTTTATTAGGAAAAACCATTAGGATTTTTCCGCGTTTACCTCTGTCATTGCCGGTAAGTACTTCTACCTGGTCATTTTTTTTGACGTGGAGTTTTTTTTGCTTGTTTTTCGTTCTAGGCATATCTAATCTCGATTACAATACTTCAGGTGCCAGTGATACTATTCTCATGAAGTTTTTCTCCCTGAGTTCCCGGGCAACAGGCCCAAAAATCCTAGTACCTATTGGTTCTGATTCATTATTGATGATAACAGCAGCGTTTTCGTCAAAACGGATATAACTTCCATCAACCCGACGCACTTCTTTTTTTGTTCTTACAACTACAGCTTTAACAACTTCCCCTTTTTTTACAGTACCCCCAGGAATTGCTGTTTTAACTGAGCATACTATGAGGTCACCAATGCGTGCATATCTTCTTTTAGAATCACCCAAAACTTTTATACACATGATTTTCTTTGCGCCACTGTTATCGGCTACGCTTAATATAGACTGTGTCTGTACCATTTGTTTTATATCCTACGGTTTACTTAGCTCTTTCAAGTACTTCCACTAATCTCCAGCGTTTATGCTTAGATAGTGGCCTTGTTTCAATGATCTGCACTTTGTCACCAATTTTAGCATCACCAGTCTCATCATGAGCCATATATTTAGTCGTTTTGGTAATGTATTTACCATATATGGAGTGCTTGATCTGCCGGTCAACAGCAACGGTAATAGTTTTTTGCATGCGGTCACTCACCACAATACCCACCCGTTGTTTCCTTTGATTTCTCGTAATTTCTTCACTCATTGGTTTTTACTTCCTCTTGGCTTGCTTTGTCACCGGTATTTTTTTCGTGTATTATCGTTTTAAGTCTAGCCACTTCACGTCTTTTAGCCCGCATAAGAGCAGGGTTTTCAACCTGGCCGGCAACAGCTTTATTGAAATTAAGCTTAGTGACTTCCTGGTTAATATCCTCAATTCGAGCTTCAAGCTCAGCCATTGAAAGATCTCTTAATTCGCTTGCTTTCATGTTATCTTCCTTATAATCCTTCGTAATTACGTCGTGCAACGAACTTGGTTTTAATAGGCAGCTTATGTTGGGCTAATCGTATTGCTGCCCGAGCCAGTTCTTTAGGTACACCATTAATTTCGAACATGATTCTGCCAGGCTCAACTATAGCGACAAAATGATCAAGAGCACCTTTACCACTTCCCATTCGGGTTTCTGCAGCCTTTGAGGTGATAGGTTTATCAGGAAATATACGTATCCAGGTTTGGCCTTCACGCTGTAGTTTACGAGCAATGGCAACACGGCAAGCTTCAATTTGCCTTGCAGTTATAAATTTTGGCTCTAATGCTTTCAAGCCGAAGTCCCCAAATGCAAGCTGATGTCCACGACCGGCATTGCCTTTAATACGTCCTGTTTGGACTTTTCTTCGTTTAAAGCGTTTTGGTTCTAACATTGATTTAAAGCGATTTCAAAAGTTATTGTTTTCAGGCTATTATCTACGAGGACGTCTATCACGTTGATCACGTGAACCGCCTTTTTCACCGCGTTTCGGACGTCTGCCTTGTTGGCTTTGAGGTTGTTGACTATCATCACGGGCTGCTGCTCCTGCTGGTGTGAGATCAACATCTCCAATCAATTCTCCTTTGAATACCCAAACTGAGATACCAATTGACCCGTAAATTGTATTCGCCGTTGCATTAGCATAATCAATATCGGCACGAATCGTATGCAAAGGTACGCGACCTTCTCTGTATTGTTCAGTTCTAGCCATTTCTGCCCCGCCTAACCGGCCTGAACATCTGACCTTAATTCCTTTTGCACCCATCCTCATAGCTGCTGACAAAGAAGTTTTCATCGCCCTTCTAAAAGATATTCTTGCAATAAGCTGTTGTGCAATATTTTGTGCCACGAGACTGGCATCAACCTCAGGTCGTTTAATCTCACTGATGTTGATTTGAACTTCTTTATTGGTGATTTTTTTCAACTCTTCCCGAAGTAACTCTACTTGCTCACCACCTTTGCCTATAATAACTCCAGGACGGCTGGTCATAAGTGTTAATAAAACGCGTTTTGGAGTGCGCTCAATAACAACTTTTGAAATACCACCATTACGTAAACGGGCATTAATATATTCACGTAATTTAAAATCCTCGAGAATATTCTCGGCTTTATTATCTTCAGAAAACCAGTTGGAATCCCAGCCTCTTACAACGCCTAAGCGAAAACCTATTGGATTAACTTTTTGTCCCAAATTTATACCTCTTCGTGTTCGTGTAAGTCTTTTTCAATGATCTCTTCTTTGGCCACAATCGCTGTGATATGACTGGTGCGTTTTCTTATCGGATGTGCTCGTCCCATAGGGGCAGGTTGAATCCGTTTAAGAGTAACCCCTTCATCTACAAAAATTGCTTTTACAAATAAATCCTCATTATCCAGGGCAACATCTTCATTACGATCCCGAAGGTTAGCAGCTGCTGATTTAATAACTTTAGCCACAAATGGAGCTGCCGCTTTACTGGTAAATGCCAATTTATTTAAGGCTTTTTCTACATTTTCACCACGAACAATATCTACGACCAATCTGGCCTTTCGGGCTGATATCCTCAAATGCTTTTGGGTGGCTTTCGCCGACAATTCTACTAATTCCACTGATTTATCCATTTATTTAGCCTTTCTTAACAGGGTGGCCTTTAAAAATTCTTGTAGGTGAAAATTCACCCAATTTATGACCTACCATATTTTCCGTTACATACACAGGTATAAATTGTTTGCCGTTATGAACGGCTAATGTTAATCCAACAAAGTCTGGAGTGATCAATGAACCTCTTGACCAGGTTTTAATAACCTTCTTCGAACTTGTGCTGTTAGCCTTATCAACCTTCTTTTGAAGTTTGAAATGTACAAATGGCCCTTTTTTTAATGATCTTGGCATACCGTTTACTTATTTTTGGTTTCTTCTGCGTACAATGAACTTGGACGAAAGTTTTTTACGCTTTCTTGTTTTAAGGCCTTTTGCAGCCTGCCCCCATGGTGATCTTGGGTGCCCACCTGATGCTTTACCTTCGCCACCACCCATTGGGTGATCAACCGGGTTCATAACAACACCACGAACACTGGGTCTTCTTCCCAACCATCGGCTGCGTCCGGCTTTGCCGAGTACTACATTAAAATGATCAGCATTACTGACTACCCCAACTGTTCCTACACAATTACCCAAAATCATTCTCACTTCACCTGAAGGAAGCTTGATGGTAACATATTTTTCAGTTTTAGCGATAAGCTGTGCACTGGCTCCTGCACTGCGTACTATTTGTCCACCTTTACCGGGGACAATCTCTATGTTATGTATAGTAGTTCCTAAAGGCATGTTTTTCAGTAACATGCAATTTCCTCTTTCAGGTGCAACACGGTTACCACTGATGATTTTATCACCAACTTCAAGCTTATCAGGTGCAATTATATATCTTTTTTCACCATCAGCATAGGCAAGTAATGCAATACGTGCAGTCCGGTTAGGATCATACTCAATGGTTTTAACAAGAGCCGGGATATCATTTTTATCACGCTTAAAATCAATTATACGATATTTTCTCTTGTGACCGCCTCCACGATGTCGCACTGTCATATGACCTGTATGGTTCCTTCCTGCTCTGCTATATAACGGGGTCAACAGTGAACGCTCCGGTTTATCGGTAGTAACATCCTCAAAAGTAGGTGCTATCCGGTGCCGGGTTCCTGGTGTATTTGGTTTTAGTTTACGTGTTCCCATAAGATCTTAATACTTATATTTCGCTGAAAAAATCTATTTCCTGACCTGTTTCTAAACTAACAAGTGCTTTTTTTACCTGTTTGGTCTTTCCACTTAAGAATCCACTTTTTGTATGTCTACCTTTAGGTTTGCCGGGCATAACAAGTGTTCTTACTTTAGTAACCTTTACATCAGGGTATTTTTCTTCAATAGCCTGTTTAACATCTTTTTTTGTAGCTGTATAAGCTACTTCAAAAGCATATTGGTTAAGTTTTTCCTGTATACCGGTCAGCTTCTCAGTGACCAGGGGCTTTATTAATACGTTATTCATGCTTCAACCTTTTCAGCTTTAGGTTTAAAATTCTCTTGAAGCACCTTAATAGCACTTTTTTGCAGTATCAGATAATCAGCATTCATTATTTCATAGGTTGATGGTTTTCCGGCTTCCAGAACCTTAACCTTTTTGAGATTACCTGCTGATTTGTAGATATTCTTATTGCTTTCAGGTGTAAGAAGTAAAACCTTCTTATTATCAACTTTTAAAGCATTGACAAATTCCATCATTTTTTTAGTTTTTGGCTCATCAAATGAGAAATCTTCAACTATTATAATTGCTTTGTCTGTAGCTTTATATGAAAGAGCTGACTTCCGGGCTAACTGATGCATCTTTTTGGTTAGCTTTACCGAATAGGTACGCGGACGTGGTCCAAATACAGTACCACCACCTTTTAAAAGAGGTGATCGCATAGTGCCCCTTCGTGCATTACCTGTGCCTTTCTGGCGATAAGCTTTTCGGCCTCCTCCACGAACTTCACTACGTTCCTTTGTTTTAGCCGTTCCCTGGCGTTGGTTAGACAAATAAGATCGCACATCCTCATAAACCAACACATCGTTTGGTTCAATAGCGAATATTTCGTCGCTAAGGTTAGCTTTCTTTCCGCTGTCTGATCCGTCCGTTTTAAATATTGTTAATTGCATTAGAACTTAATCAGGAATTATGAATTTCAAGAATTTTGCCTTTAGGACCCGGTACCGCACCTTTGACAAGAATTAGATTAGAATCACTAAGTATTTTAACCACATTAAGATTTTTAATCTTCACACGCTCATTACCCATTCGACCGCCCATTTTAATACCTTTAAAGACGCGGGATGGATCTGACGCTTGCCCAATGGATCCTGGCGCTCTTTCACGATCTTTCTGGCCATGTGTTCTACCACCTACACCATGAAATCCATGACGCTTCACTACACCCTGAAATCCTTTACCCTTTGATTGGGCAACAACGTCAACAAATGTGTTCTCTGTAAATACATCATCTATATTAATAGTATCACCAACTTTCAAGCCTTCTGGAAGGTAATCCCTGATTTCTCTTACGAACCTTTTAGGTTCTGTGTTAGCTTTAGAAAAATGACCAATCAATGCCTTGCTGACATTTTTCTTTTTCTTGTCTTGCGATGCAATTTGCACAGCGTTATAACCATCAGTTTCAATTGATTTAATTTGTGTAATCACACAAGGTTCAACTTCAATGACAGTTACCGGCACGTGCGCACCTGCAGCATTAAAAACACTGGTCATGCCAATTTTTTTTCCTAATAATCCACTCATTATTGCTTATCTCTGGATTAAACTTTTATTTCAACATCTACACCTGATGGAAGCTCCAGCTTCATCAAAGCATCGACAGTCTGGGAACCTGTTGATAGTATATCAACTAATCTTTTATGAGCTCTATACTCAAATTGTTCTCGCGACTTTTTGTCTACGTGCGGTGAACGGTTCACCGTGTAGATGGTTTTATCTGTAGGTAACGGAATAGGTCCTGAAACCACCGCTCCCGTAGACTTAACTGTTTTAATGATTTTTTCGGCTGATTTATCGATCAATTTATGATCGTATGATTTCAGCTTGATTCTGATTTTTTGTTGTGTAGCCATTCCGGTTCTTAGTCTGTGATTTTACTTACAACACCGGCGCCTACTGTCCTGCCGCCTTCG
>JBBDQY010000088.1:0-16217 GCA_040905745.1 Balneolales bacterium | reverse complement strand
CTAATTATCAGTAACTTACATCAATATTTTTAACCCTTGCGGAAAACAGGAAAAATATTTGCGTTCAAATATTATGCAGGAAATGGCCAAAAGCATCATACAAACTAAAAAAGAAGAAGCAGTAACTCGTAGTTTTTCGACTTCCAAAATAAAGCCAAGCAAAATTTGGTAGTTTCAAATAGGGTGTCCGGATAAGTCAGACTTCAGCAGATAACTCATTGTTATTTACCTCAAGGGCAGCAATATAGATTAAAACCTTTCGCTGACCCCTATCATGAAGCGTGCTCCAAAATCATCCTCGCCCCGGAGATCGTAAAGATAAAAGGGCATGCGGACGCTTAGTTCTAGGTTTTGGAGAAACTTACTTTGAGGACGCCATCGATTTAGTATCCTGTGCGATGAAAGGTCATAGGTGATCCCGGTACCTACACTGGCCATGAAATTATTCTGCCGACTTTCGTCCAAAACTGGAAAGTCACCTATAAAATCACCATTCCAGCTCTTTCCTAAACCTGAAAACAGCTCAATGGAAACCGAACCCAGCCTGCTGTATCTTCTAAAGGGTTGCCAGGTATTCCACATCGTCATGCTGAAATAATTATTGCCCGCTACATCAGGCGACCCTATGCCACTGAGGCCATAACCCAGGAGTCCATTACCGTTATTAGCCCCAAGATTATACTCACCGGTCATGTCGCTGTGGATGTTAGCCGTGCTCCACCAGGCCTCATTATTCCAGAGCTGTTCAGTGGTTGGCCTCGACAGAGCCCATCGATACTGATCAGGCATCAGCTGGGATCCCAACCCAAAAGATAAACCAAAGCGGGAAGCAAGCTTTGTACCTATGGAATATGTACGGTTGCCAACAAATGATGACCTGCTGGCTGAAAGATAATCTCCATAACTTGAACCTGTTAGACTTACCTGAAACCCTGTTATTGACGGCTCACCATGGGTATATATCAGATTGAGGCCCCATACATCCCCCCTGCTCCATGTATCCTGAAGAATATCAGCGAACCGGTTGGCGGTTTTAACCTGGTGAAATGCTGATATTCCAATTTCACGGTAATTATCTTCCAATAAGCCAAACCTGCCCAGTTGTTTGGTAAATCCTATACGCTCTTCAAATACACCGTAATACCGTTTTAGTTTGACATCCAGATAGCTTTCTAAACCAAAGCCACTGAGCTTATGGAGATAGCTGAAGTTGTAATCCACATCCGTTTTACCGGGCGAGTAATCATCAAGAGTGCCGGAGGTGACAGATACTGAAGCATCGACGGAACGATCACCAAAGAGGTAGGAACCGTAAGAGGATAAACCAATGCGCGCGCCTGCATTCTCGCCATACCAGAAAGCGGGCCGGTAGCTGTACCCGTAATGCGCCCAATCAGGCTGTGCAGGGTACATAAAATTAGTTTCAATGGGAAAGGGACGAACATTATTCAGCCTGTCACGGTCGGCCATTCTCATGGAAGGATCTATCTCTACCCTTACCGCGCGTCGGCCGTTGTTAGGGATGGTGAGCTCGTAATAAGGATGGGTCCATGGCCAAGCTGAAAATCGAATAATTTCATGGCCAGGGTTTTCAAATTCCTTATAACCAAGCATGAGATTATGAGGAATATAAGCCGTGATCCTCTCTCCGTTCTCGAACTCTATTTCCAGGTCAATAGGCATAAGGTGTTCATCCTTGCGTAATAACCAGACGGAAAGGCTGTCAGGCCCCTGACTCATTTCATCAATGGAATAGTCTATGGTGTGGGTGGTTCCCACGAAGTAGTCAAAATACCAGTCAAGGATGAGGCCGCTCTCTTTTTCCACCACTCGTTTGAAGTCTGTCGGATTGGGATGGCGGAACTTCCATTCTTCAAAATATCTTTTCAGGGAGCGATGCAGCGTTTCCTCACCCACTATATAGCCAAGCTGGTTCAGAAATATCGCACCTTTGGAATAGGATGCTGTACTATAGGCTAAATTGGTAGTATAATGATCGGAATGCCTCAGCATAGGCTCTTCCAGGCCGGTATCCAGGATGCTCAAATACCGCATATAACTATTTCGGTGGGGATCACCCATCCCACCAAATAGGTTCCACATGGTAAGGTTCGAAACATAGCTGGTAAAACCCTCATCCATCCAGGCATAAAGGCTTTCATTGGTTGCCAGGGTGGTTTGATACCACATATGGGCCAGTTCATGCACGGTAACGGCTACGAGACTATGCAGTGGCCGGTGGCCGGTAATCAATGTGGACATGGGATATTCCATGCCCCCATCTCCGCCCTGGATAACCGTAAACTGATCGTATGGATATTCCCCAAAATTCTCACCCAGATAAGCAATAGCATCCAGGGTGTAATTACCGAGCAATTCCCAGTCTGCTGTTTGGGGACGTTCTACATAAAGTAAATGAACACGAGGGCCTTCATCTCTCTGGTAGATTTTATGCGTAAACTCTTCATCGGCTGCCCACATAAAATCTATCACGTTGGGTGCATAGAAATGCCAGGTCAGATTACCGCCCTCCGGCCGGCTCACATTCATATCTGGCTCTTCGTATCCATGGCCTACCTCTTCCGGGTTTTGTAGGTAGCCGGTACCGCCGAGGGTATAGGATGAATCAATGGTTATTTTAACGTCATAATCACCAAACACACCATGGAACTCCCGGCCAACATAGGGATGGGTATGCCAGCCTTCCTCATCATATTCGGCCATTTTAGGGAACCACTGAGCCATGGAATAGGCAATGCCCTCCTGATTATCACGGCCGCTTCTTCGGATCTGGACAGGTACCTGTGCATGATACTCCATATCAAATTCAGCCCGGCTGTTGGGAAGAATGGGTTCCCGCAGGGTTGCAATCAACACGGTTTCCTCTACCCGGTATTCCACTGACCTCCCATTATGTTGAAGGGATTGCACATCCTGATAGCCTGCTTCATCATCATTCAGGTGATAAATCCTGTCGCCAACCCGGGCATCTGGATCAACAAGCGTCCGGTTGTGCACATCCATCAGGCTTTTGGGTTGAAAGGCGTTGAAGTACAGATGAAAATACACGTTATGTAGTGTATCGGGAGAGTTGTTAGAATAAACAATCCTTTGCCTGCCGTTAAATTGATGATTCTCCACATCCATGCGGATATCCATGTCATATTCTATATACTGTTGCCATCGTTCAGCCTGAACCTGATTATAAGCTGTGGCATGGCATAAACCCAGCCAAAGTATGGGCAGTATAAGAATCTTGTATCGCATGATGTTTTTAATCAAAATCGATGTGTAACCCTATTTATAGGGAGATTGATATGTAAAAGGCAGCTTTTGTTATAACCGAAAGGCCATTTAACTACATACTACTTCTTATTTAAACTTCTCAAGCTGATCCGTATCAAGTTGTTCGTATATTTTTTTCACATCCTGGGCAACGTCAAGACGGCATAACAATAAAGCGTCTTTCGTTTCAATTAAGGCCACACCCTGGACTCCAACCAGAGCAACCACCTTATCATTAAGTGTAGATACGTAACAATTATCCGAATCAACGATAGCGTGATTTTCGGTATGCATTACGTTACCATTCTTGTCTTTATCATCAAGTTCGTAGATAGCCATCCAACTACCCACGTCGTTCCATCCAAAATCACCCGGCACAACATGAACCGCTTTTGCTTTTTCCATAATACCGTAATCTATGGAAATGGAGATGCAATTATGATAAAATTCATTAATGGCCTCATCCCTTTCGCCCGTTTTAAATTTCCCTTTGACTTTGACAGCTTCCTTATAAAGGTCAGGGAGATGAATTCCAAACTGGTCGAATATAGTTTGGGCGCGCCAAATAAACATCCCGCTATTCCAAAGGAACTCTCCGGATTCAAGAAACTTTAAAGCCGTATTCATATCTGGCTTTTCGGCAAACGTTTTTACCAGGTGAACAGGTATTTTATCATCTGTTTCTTCAACTTTATCTTTAACCTGAATGTAACCATACCCTGTTTCAGGCCGGGTAGGCTTAATACCAATGGTAACCAGCCCGTTATCTTTCTGAGCTTTTTCAATGGCTGCAGAGAGAACTTTCAGATACGATTTATTATCATTGATATAATGGTCTGAAGGCAAAACTACCAGGGTAGCCTCGGGATCTTTATTCAGTAAAATCGCTGAGGCTAAAGCAATGCAAGGGGCTGTATTTCTGGCAACAGGTTCGCCGATAATATTCTCATTGGGAATATCGGGTATTTGTTCTTTAACCAGCTCCGTATAATTATCATTAGTAATAATAAGAATTCTCTCAATAGGAATGACGGGCAGAATACGGTCAACAGTGTTTTGCAGCAGTGATTTGTCGCCAATTAAACTTAGAAACTGTTTCGGTTTAATTTTTCTGCTTCTTGGCCAGAAGCGGGATCCAATACCTCCCGCCATAATTAGAGCATATACCATATCCGGTAATTTATTTTAATACACTTAATGAACTTTAAGGTACCAATTTTAACCTAGAACTGCAGGTCATTATGACGGATATGTAGAATTAGCTACACGGAACTAAATCTCATTTTCAACCCAGGGTAACTGTCATTTCACTAGAGGACGATTGCCTATAACAGGCTATAAAACCTTTCCCTCAGGTTCTGAATATAAATTCCGATATCATTTCTAAGTTCAAATAACTGGTGGTGAATTTCAATATATCTGGCAGGTTTTAATAGCTTAGTTTTTTTCAGGTTATGCAGGTTATCAAGAGAGGCATTCGCAAAATTCAGAGCTTTCTTGCAGTAAACTATATTGGCGCCTAAGACATCGATCCCAAAACCGTAGGAATACCCTGCCGCCAGCTTGGCACTGATGGACAACGAACTAGAGATAAACTCGGTGAACTTTTTGTTATTGATGTATTCAGGGTCGGTCTCTGCATGTTTCAGAAGATCGGCACCATAACTTTTAGCTTCCAGATAGACATTGAGATTTTCTATAACTCCGAAATCAGATAAAGTGAATTCATCCGAGAGCTTTTTCCATTCCTCCCCTTCATCATCGTCGTCATCATCATCAGAAAACTCAAAATCATCTTCATCCTCCGCCTCCTCGAATAAAGAGCTCCAGTCTTCTTCTGACTCTTCGTCAAGCAAGGAGAAAAAAGGATCACTATCGTCATCATCTTCATCTTCCCAATCTTCATCATCTGGGAAATATGATTCTTCAATGAGTAACTCTTCCTCGATATACGCATTCATTACATCGAGTTTTGAGTGGTATTCCTTTAACAACCGAAGCCAGTTCGGCTTATCATCCCGGATATCAGAAGTGAAAATTCCACGCATTTGTACATTGCGTTGTTCCATTTCTTTAAGATGAACTTCCCACTGGAATTCATCCCAGATTTCATCATCTTTGTTGAACATATTGCGCCAATTTATGGGTTACGGTTGGGGACAAACTGATAAGTCCAAGGTCAAAACGTCATGAAAAGTCATATTATTTCAAATTCTGCCATGCATTAAGCCCTCATAATTTTTCCAAAACACTTGTCATTATTTTTGTCATTTTAGGTTCAGCAATATCTGCTGCTTCCAAAATATCTTTTATATCTACCTTTTCCAGGGCATCTGGGAAACATTCATCGGTAATTACCGATATTCCCAGTACTTTCATTCCCATATGTACTGCGGATATTACTTCAGGAATAGTGCTCATGCCAACGGCATCAGCACCGATATTCCGAAGGTACCGGTATTCTGATTTGGTTTCCAGCATCGGACCCGGGACGGAAGCATAAACACCTTCCTGCAATTTGATGCCGTGGTCTGAAGCTGCCTGGATAGCTAACTTTATAAGATCATTGGAGTAAGGTTCGCTCATATCCGGAAACCTGGGGCCAAGCTCCTCGTCATTGGGCCCTACTAATGGATTGTCGCCTAATAAATTAATGTGGTCACTAATCAGCATAACATCGCCCCTGCGGAAATTCGGATTCATGCCCCCGCAAGCATTGGATACCATAAGAGTATGAGCACCATTAGCCTGAAGCACACGCACCGGAAAGGCTATTTGTTGCATGGTATAGCCTTCATAAAAGTGAAATCGGCCTTGCATGGCAACTATCCTTTTACCGCCAAGTATTCCAAAAAGTAATCTTCCGGCATGGCTTTCTACCGTAGAGGTTGGGAAATGTGGAATATCTGCATATGAAATCGAAGCCTCAACCTGCAGTTGTTCTGCAAGCCGGCCCAAACCGGTACCGAGAATAATCAAATATTCAGGGCGATAATCTGTTTGCCTTTGTATATAGGCAAGAGCCTGTTCGCGCTTGATTCTTGATTCTTCAACACTTACAATAGCCATATTTTTGATTAACAATAGCACTTACAGGCGATGTTTAGCAAATGATAATGCAACTATAATTTATTAACTAAAGATAATAAATTATAAAGTCTTTAATAAGTACTAATGTTGAATTAATCAATCTCGTCAAGAAGGTCATCCATGTTTTCAGGATCCGTTGAGAAGTACTTCAATTTCTGATCATCTTCTTTCTTGTTGGCTTTTTCAGAAATTTTATGATCATTCTGTCTGCCAGTGACTTTATCTTCCTGAATAGCGGGTTCTTCCTCTTTATCTTTAAGGGCTTTGGGGGCCAGAGTATCTTCTAATGGGGGTGCCTTAAAAATAGAAGCCTCATCCCTCACAAATGCCTCAAGCGACTCATCAGCCATGTTCAAATAGCTTTTCATACCCCTGATCATCTCATCACGCCGGTCCAGCAGTTTAATGATACCCATTCGTATTTCACGGCGATGGCTCTGGGCAGTACTGATAATCCGTTCCGCTTCCAAATCAGCTTTTTTAATCCGGCTATCTGCTTCCATCTTAGCACTTGTTAATCGCTGATCTGCTGATGTTTTCGCAGATTGAAGGGTTTCGTGAAGGGTTTCTTCTACTTTCTCGTAATGCTTTAATTTGTGTTTGAGACGTATGATCTCATTTTCCTGATCCTTGGTTTTTCCTACCAGATGCTCCCATTCGCTTGAAACCAGGTTAAGAAAATTTTTAACCTGGTTGATATCGTAACCGCGAATGGATTTTTCAAATTGTTGCTGCTTTATTTCGAGAGCCGTCAGATTCATAATATGGGGGTTAAAAAGAGCTAAGGATATTTTAATTCAAGTTATCGTACAGAGTGGTCATTTTCAAGCAAAAATAGAATCTTACAGAGAAATATCATACTGACCCTATATTATGATTTTAAACTCTCCAACCTCATTTTGAATAGCGACTTTATGAATATTAGAAGCTCATCCTTTTTAAACTAACCCCGCATAACATTATTTGATGAACTTTGAAATATGGCTAGCTGTTTCACCAAACAAGAATTGTTAATTAAATACAGTCTATATGGCCAGACGAGATATAGTGGTGATAGGAGCCTCAGCAGGCGGAGTAGATATTCTTATTGAATTGGCCAAATCCCTACCTGAAGATTTCGCAGCTACTCTTTTCATTGTTTTGCATATCCCCCCTTATTCACCAAGTAGAATGCCTGAGCTTTTAAGTAAGGCAGGTCCACTTACTGCCATTCATCCCAAAGATGGAGAAGTCGTAAAGAAGGGAATGATATATATAGCCCCGCCTGATCACCATTTGCTTTGTGAAGGCGATCACGTTATCATCAGCAAAGGACCCAAAGAAAATCGGTTCCGCCCATCGGTGGATGCCTTGTTTCGCTCTTCAGCTTATACTTATGGTCCACGTGTAGTGGGTGTAGTTTTAACCGGAGCGCTTAATGACGGTACCTCAGGTTTATGGTCAGTCAAACGAATGGGGGGTGTAGCCATCGTTCAGGATCCTGATGATGCCCCTTTTCCACATATGCCTGCTAATGTACTAGAATATGTAGAGCCCGACCATCTGGTTCCGGCTTCCGAGATAGCCGCCTTGTTAACAAGGCTGACTAGTGAGCCTTCCCCCAAAAAACCCAAAATACCTAAAAACGAATTAGAGAGACTGGAAATGGAGGTATTGATTTCTATAAAAGACAATGCTTTTGAAATGGGCATTATGAATATGGGTGAATTAACCCCATACACCTGCCCTGATTGCCATGGAGCTTTTGTTGGACTTAAAGAAGGAAAGACCATACGGTACCGGTGTCACACGGGACATGCTTTTACGATTAGCGCTTTAATGGCAGGCATATCAGCGAATATTAATGACCAGCTTTGGCAAGCCATGCGAGGGCTGGAGGAAAGCGCCATGCTGCTCAGGCAAATGGGAGAATATTTCGAAAAGAATGGCCTTAAGGATACCGCTGAATTATTCTACAAGAAAAGCCAAAGGACTTCAAGTCAAGCTCAGATCGTACATGACTCTGCTTACGAAAATGAGAATATAAGTGAAGATATCCGCCGGCAGGATATGTATCAATAGGGAGCATTGAAATTACGGAATGGGAGTTTATTGATTTACAGGCAAATGAAAGAATAAAATAGTATTATCCTTACGGTTGACTGTTCGAAAATAATTTACGGTTGGCAGCGTACTACTTAAGTACCTTTTATAATTATTATTTCCAATGCGCTTAATATTCTTTCTATTATTCTTGTATCTGATGGTCCGTATTGTACGGATGATGCTGGTGAAAAACAGCTCAAATCGTGGTACATTCAGACGGACCTACACCTTTAACGGCTCCAATCCTTTTGAAAAAGTTCGTCGCCCCAATGGTCATGATAGGAAACGCCCGAATATTGAAAATCTTGAAGACGCTGAATTCGAAGAGATTGAAGATGATGATGAGCCTAATAAATAAGGCGGGCAACTAAGTTATCCGGCAAATCAGAGCATCCTTTTTTCAAAAAAGCCTCCTTGCAAAATAGCGGTAATAAACCCTATATTTAACATTCTTCAAAGCCCTGGTGGTGAAATTGGTAGACACGCCATCTTGAGGGGGTGGTGCTGGAAACGGCGTGCTGGTTCAAATCCAGTCCAGGGCACATAAGGTTCGGTGATCAATTGTTTATCAAGGGATTGCAGAACCTTTTTTTATGTGATACCAGTATTGTTACCAATTAATTGACAATTCCTTGTCAACTGTTACCCCACCATTTTTATCATTTTAAGTAACCGGATTCGAGAACGCCTCTTTCAGCTTTTAAGCTTTATCTCGATTTCTTTGGCAAACCTTTCAATACCAATTTCCAAACCCGTAGCTAATTTTAAGATTGTATACAGGGAAGGCATATAATTACCTCTTTCTAAATCTGATATATACGTTTCATCCATCCTACATATTTCGGCAAGTTTAGCCTGTTTAAGGTTCTTAGCCTTACGCAGTCCTTTAAGAACCTGACCGAATATTTTTTGTACCTGTTTTTTCTCTTCCATAGCAAGGATAATAACAGAGCAAAGACCTAACTAAACACAGGGTACATGGCAAGTTTTGAGAATATTTACTATGTTGACATATAGTTTTTATTTATAATTGGTAGTAGTTTAGCATTTTATGATGCACATTCTAATTATCGAAGATGAATTTTTAATTGCTTCAAGCTTAGATAATTATCTTACAGAATTTGGTTACGAAGTGACTTCTGGTATCGGGGATGGTTTAACAGCAGTGAAAGTTGTCGAGCAAAATCATTTCAATCTAATTTTAATGGATATCAACCTACAGGGTAGTTTAGATGGAGTGGAAACAATGGAGAGAATCAGAGCATTTTCCTCTATACCGGTTATCTATTTAACAGGCAATACAGATGAAGCGACTCGAAACAGAGCAGAAAAGACTAACCCTATAAGTTTTATGAATAAACCCGTTGATTTAGAAAAACTATGTGAAGTAATTGCCTTAAAAGGCAACGGCAAAAGCAATTAAATTGCGAATTCGCAATTCTTTTCTTTCTTTTCAAGATATATAAAAATCAAAATATGAGAAAAAGGGGTACGGGTACGACCGGGTTTTTTGGAAGAAAATTAGACAAAGGGTGGTAAGTCCACATTTCTATCCTTAATATTTTTGCTAATTTTTTTCATCAACCATTTAAAATTAATAGTTAACTCATTTTTAATCCGTTAAGAATTACATGTTAAATGTTCAACTTATTATAGCGTAAGGTTATGCAGGGAATAAAGTAAAAGGAGAAAAATTAATAATTTATATTAAAAAGCCATCTTCTGATTAACAAGTTCAAGATTTTAACCGTAAGGGCATACCTATTATTTAAAAGCCTTTGATCGCAAACATAATATACTACTGAGCCACTATTACCCGGATATGAAATATAATCTTTGTTTAAAGCCACCACTTTTATCATTATTACCATCTAAAACCCCAAACCAGATTTAAAAAAATAAGATTTCCTATACCTCTTCAATTTGCCTGATAACTGAAGTAATTGTTACATCACATAATTATAATGACCTATAGATGGTTAAGGATAAAAGTTTCAGGTTTTGTTGAATGAATACTATTAAGGTTTTTTTTGGGCAGGAAGTGAATCTAATCTTTTATATAGTTTTTGTACAGAATCTGGAGAATACTTTTATAAACAAATTAGATCTAGTAATAAATAAGAACCGCAGCCTGTTAAAGCCACGGTTCTTATTATTCATACTCTTACACCATTCCTCTCTACCTGCTTATTCCTCATACCAGCAATAAGCTTGCTCATCTGGTTCATGGTTAACTTATCCCCGCTGTCATGTTCCCCATAGGATACATGAAGGACTAGCTCTTTTTTCTTCTGAGTCCAGGCTCCACCATAGAGCTTGGCTCCCAGAGATTCAAACTCCTGGTCTATTGCAGTAATTTCTTGCTCGTCACCTTTTTGAGCCAGTTGGCAATGTCATTGCCTGTCTCTTCGGTGATCTGGAAGATTTTGTCAGTAAATAGACCTGTCCGATCTTTACTTGCCATAGCCTGATGACTGGAATCCAGATTGAATACAGTGGTAAACTCATATTCTGCTCCGTCCCTCATAATGGGTGCCAGACCTATCTTTCTAGGTACTGTCTTTGCCATTCTCATTCTTTTCCATAGCATAATCGGCTTTGGATCTGATGTGAGACAGGCTATAAGATGGATATCTGAGTGAAGCAGGGTATTCAAGATCAGCTTGAACTGCCTGTTAGCCTCACCCCAATTCATGAAAGAGTTTCCGCCGTGGGTAATTTTTAAGAAAATTAAATTGGCTTAACTAAGATAATAATTCATATATCATGTACTCGTGTTCTAATTGCTATAATTTAAATTAACCTAACCAACAAGAATAGTAATTTAGATAAGCCGTTATTGCATTCTGATTTAACAATAGTTTAAAATTATGCCTAAACAAAAAGATCTAGATCTTACCAAAGAAGACTTATTTCAATCATTAATCAGAAGCCTGCCTGGCTTGTTTATACTATTCGACATAGAAGGTCGCATTCATTGGTGGAATACAAGACTAGAACAATATACAGGTTATACAAGGGAGCAGATTAAAAGCATGAGTGTTCTAGATTTATTGGACGAGCAGAATAAAGAGATTGTGGAGAAGAAAATTAAAGATACTTTCCATCAAGGCGAAACTAATCTCGAATTAAACATAGAAAAATCTGATGGCAGCAAACAAGTTTTTCTGTTAACTGGTGTGCCTGTGGTGCTAAAGGGTGGTGACTTTATCATTGCAACCGGCATTGACATCACCAGCAAAGAGGAGGCACGATTAAATAATATAATTGATGAAAAAAATACATTGCTTGAAGAAACTCATCACCGGATTAAAAACAACCTAACCACTGTTATAAGTCTGCTCAATATGCAGAGCGATCAGGTTAAAGATGAGCATGTAAAAAATATGTTTAACGATAATGTTAACAGGGTTAAATCTATGAGCATGATTCATGAAATGCTTTATGAGCAAGGAGATTATACTAAGATTGATTTTAAACCTTACGTTAAAAAATTATTTAGGCACCTAGCATCTATGTATCAGACTCAAGATATCAGCATTGAATCGCATGTAGATGATAATTTGTATCTCGATATTAAACAAAGCATACCTTGCTCTCTGATCATTAATGAATTAACTAGCAATGCTTTTAAGCATGGCTGCCAAGGACAAGAAAAGTGTATAATAAAAATTTCCCTAACCCGCGAGAATGGCATGAACAAACTGGTTGTCTTTGATAATGGAAAAGGATTAATTGATATAAATAAAAAAACAAGTCTTGGTATGTCATTAATAAAAGGACTAACTCAGCAACTTGGGGGTGAGTGGGATGTTCAACAAGAAAACGGCACATCATTTATTATCAAATTTCAAACATAGGGGGGTAGATAGTGCTGTATATTTCTTATAGGGCTTTGTCAAGCATAGTAGGAGCCGCTACCAGGTCTATTTCCTTCCATTAGCCTATCTGTTTCAGTTAGTGCTACAATGATCTTCTGGTAGTGCTGAATTTCTTAATAGCTCAGCTCTCTGTGCCGACTGGTAGCCTCCAATGTAAAATTCCCAGGCTATCAACGGCACTTTGTCAAAGTATTGATCCTCGTTAATCCAAACTCTCCTGTTAGGTTCCTTCCGGCTTAATAGAGGCATTCCCTTTTTTTTTCAAGATTCCGTGATATACATATTCTCCTACCATGAAACAATGGTCGCCTGGGACATAATGCAAGAAATAATAGGGAGATGGAATTACCCTGAATTTTGGCACTTGATTATAGATACAGCTGAAGGTTGTGGTTTTGAATATATCGGTGCTGTACCACAAAAGAATGGGCAGTCTAGCTTTAAGAAAAGGCAGCATCCCTTCACTGTTTTATCAGGTCAACTTATCATGAATTTCCGTAAAGTTCGGAATCCCAAAGCTATCATGAAGGCTAACCTTGGGATGGATATTTCGAGTATAATCATGCAGACCATTGAAGGGTTGATAGCTAAAAATAATGGAGCTACCCTAGAGCAAATAAATGATGAATTGATTACTAAAGGCTTAGAACTTGGATTTCTTGATTTGTTGAAGAAACAATACTCTGACCTTACCCCTACGCTTAAAGCCCATTTTGATTATGATGAGGATGCTGACATATATACAATACGTAAGTCAACAAAGTTTCAGACTAATATTGATGTAAAACTTCGCATCCGGTATTATTTAATAAGCTTTCTTAGAAGAAGAGAACGACAAGGAAATCTACCTACCTTTGATGAACTAGTATTGGCTATTTTGCCACTACTAAAAAATGGTACTACTCCTGAAAACCAAACAATCTTAACAGTCTTAGAAGATATAGGAGAGCATGTTGGAGATGATCGCTGGAGGCTTAGAAAAGGTGGGCAGCAAAGATTGTTTGATTAACAGAATACTGACTCTTCGGTTCTAATATCTTGAAATTGGTAGCTTCACCTTGGAATATGTTTTTCTTATCAATGTGACCAAGCGATATCAATTCGTTTTGTTCTTCTGATTCATAGTTATTTTCAAAGAATATTATAGTTTAGGGAAATATCTTGTCCACTTATCAGACCAGTTTGAAATAGTAGGTTTAGTAAAAGTTTTGTTGAATGATGACATGTTACCACTAAAGTAATCTGTCGTTTCTAGGTGTAATAATATGTTGTTGGTTAATAAACAACACCTATCAGAGGCTACAACCTTAGGTTCCTTTTTCCTAGTACTATGCCAAGCCTGACACAACCAGATTTATAGATTCAACCAATGATCTTAAGTTTAGTTCGAATAAGTTGAAGACTGAATTCTTGTACCGGATCTGAATTAAGATTAGAAGTTTATGAATTTTTTTGCAACAACTCATTCAAATAATATATTTATTATTCATAATTTCCACTTCAAAAGAATTAAATCGTTCTTTTTCTAACAAATTAATTAATCCGGATGATTAAAAAGGATCTAAGCAAAGGAAACCTAATTGAGTCGTTAATTAAAAGTTTGCCCGGCTTATTTGTCTTGTTTGATTTAGATGGCAATCTTCATTGGTGGAATAATCGGCTTGAATATTATTCAGGTTATACGAGTAAGCAGATTGAAAGCATGAAGATACTCGACTTCTTCGATGATCCTGTAAGAAATAAAGTAGAGGATCAAATTGAAAATGTGAAAATGGAAGGGATAGCCGATTTGGAAATTAAAATCATGTCAAAAGAAACCGAGATCCCTTTTTTGCTTTCGGGCACAATAGTTGATTTGAGTGGAGATGACTATATAATTGCTACAGGTGTTGATATTTCAAGCAAGGAAAATGAATACCTGAAAAAGATTATCCATGAGAAAAATCTTCTGTTTGAGGAGGTCCACCACCGCATTAAAAATAATCTGACTGTCGCATCCAGCCTACTTAATATGCAGGCTGAACAGATTAAAGACAAGCCGATTAAAAACCTATTCAATGAGAGTGAAAGAAGGATCAGGTCAATGGCAATGATCCATCAAATGTTGTATGAACAGAAGAGATATGATAGTGTGAAATTCCAACCCTATGTTTTTAAATTAATTGAACACATTCAATCTGTGTACAATGCAAATGAAGTTAGAACAGAGACCTTAGTTGATGATGATATTTATTTTGATGTCAATAGCAGTATTCCCTGTGCCCTCATCATTCATGAGCTGGTCAGCAACGCTTTCAAATATAACTGTCATAGTGGGGCTAAGTGTTTAATCAAAGTTTCCCTAACTCGAAATCAAAGTGTAAACACTTTAACCGTCTGGAATAGTGGAAATGGCTCATTTGACATTAATAAAACAAAAGGTCTCGGAATGACATTAGTAAAAGGGCTGACAGCACAAGTGGGTGGAACCCTAGATGTTTCGTTTGAAGACGGTGTTTCTTTTGTTGTGAAGTTTAAAAGCAAAGGTGATAAACTCTTGGAAACTACAGCACAGATATAACCGGCAAACTCACTTAATACAGACTACTGCATTAGTTTACTTTTTACTGGTACTAGCTATATTCGACACACTTCTACAACCTAGATGATCATATGAGCATTAATATTCGGGGTAATTAGAAGTAGAATACTGACTTAGAGTATGGCAGTACCAGGAAAAGTTTGATTGAATAACTTGCTTATACCTGATGAGGTTGCAGTTGTCGTTCCTAATGATGAAGTGATATTATACTCCATGCGTGTAGTGCGGACAGGTTACCACTAGATAATACAGTAATACAGTAACTTTGCTACCACTCGTATCACATTCTCATTTCTGTCTCAATTATCCTATCTTGATTTTTACCTTATTACCAGCATAAAGTAAGTTACTGATAGCAGAATGATAGATACAGTCAAGCTACGCCTTCACCACTAATGGAGTAGTATCACCGAAATTGATTTGCAATAGGCCGAACACATTCACCTTGGTTCTCCTCCGTCATTGAAGCAGATTTACGTCAATATGTTTATCTTCAATAAGTTAGAAATGAGCATGGTTTTACTGAGTTACTATAACAGAAATATGTGGGGTCAAAAGCATGAAGTCCTGCCTATTTCAGTTTATCTTCTACCTTAAACTGGCAAATACGCAACCTTCCAGGACTTGAAGTCAAATACCACCTAAACCACCATATTCAACTGATCAGGAGTGTAGTTCGAAGTCCCGCTGGTTAATTCAGCTTAAATTCCAGATCCTTATATACCTAATACTTTTCCAACCAGAGTATCGCGCGGTTCACCATCGAGAGGGATACGGATCTTAAGTTGAAAAGTGGAGCGATTGCTCCTTCCTGCTACTCTGTTAGATGAATCGAAATGGGAATAGGCATAGGAAAGCGATATATAATACAGATCCAGTTCCGCCCCCGCATTCCATTGAGCCGGTATCCAAAGATCGGCTCCGCTTACCCTGCCTAAACGGAGAAACAGAGTCTTTATATAACTGCCCTCAAGGCCGAAACTAGTGGATATTTGTTCACTCGGGCTGATTAACCTGCCATCGGTGGCTCCCTGGTAAATAAAGCTGCCCCAAGTGGTAAACAGTTTATTCATTCCCGAGGGCACGTATCCATTATCTTCTATCCGGCCAAGATATTTACTGACCCCTGCGTACAAGGAAACACCAAATTTGGGCCGATTTAATACCTGTTCCAGGGTTTCTGTATTAATACCCGCTCCCAGGCGTATTTGACCCGGTAGCGGGGCAACAACTCCTCCTGGATCCCGGAAGCTCATTGTCCCGCCGATATCGGTTAGGGCTAGTCCGACTTGAGG
>JBBDQY010000087.1:0-16286 GCA_040905745.1 Balneolales bacterium | reverse complement strand
CAATTTGACCATCATCATTAATAGTCCAATTAAAAGTATCCTGAATATATTCTCGCGCATCACTAGCTTGACAATACTTCAGCTTTTCAGCATCGAGTATTATACCTTTTGGCAGATTTTGTTTTGACCAGCCAATGAGTGTTTTATCATAATTATCAACAGAAAAAGCACTAGAGCTAAGTGTAATGATATAAAAGGTTAAACCGGTTAAATTCCAATTACCCAGATTTTGATTGAAAGATGCAGCATTGGAAAATATACCAAGCATATTCCTGACATTTCCGGTGTCCCAGCCTCCGATATCCTGGTTGAAGGAACTAGCAGAACTAAACATACCTGGCATATTAGTTACACTGCTTACATCCCAGGCCCCGATATCTTGGTTGAAGGAAGTTGCACCGGCAAACATACCATTCATATTAGTTACACTGCCCGTATCCCAGGCTCCTATGTCATGATTGAAGGAACTTGCATTGAGAAACATACCTCCCATATTGGTTACCTTTCCCGTATCCCAGCCTCTAATGTCATGATTGAAGGATTTGCTCCCCCAAAACATATTTCCCATATCGGTAATATTGCTGGTATCCCAACCTCCTATATCCTGGTTGAAGGAACGCGCCGAGCTAAACATACCTCCCATATTGGTTACCTTTCCCGTATCCCAGCTCCCAATATTCTGATTGAAAGAATGAGCAGTCCCAAACATACTCCTCATATCGGTAACATTTCGGGTATCCCAGCTACCTATATCTTGATTGAAGGAACGTGCCTGGCTAAACATACTTCCCAAATCGGTAACATTGCTGGTATCCCACCCTCTTATATCCTGATTGAAGGAACTAGCATTGTGAAACATATTCCTCATATCGGTAACCTTTCCAGTATCCCACGCCCCGATATCTTGGTTGAAGGAATTTGCATAGAGAAACATACCTGCCATATGGATAACCTTTCCAGTATCCCATCCTCCGATGTCATGATTGAAGGATCGTGCACCGCTAAACATAGAATTCATACTGGTTACACTTTCTGTATCCCACCCTCCTATGTCTTGATTGAAGGAATCCGCAGTATAGAACATATTTCTCATACTGGTGACATTCCCTGTATCCCAGCCTCCGATATCTTGGTTGAAGGATCTCGCCCAGCTAAACATACCTGCCATTTCAGTAACATTCCCTGTATCCCAGTCTCCTATGTCATGATTGAATTGCCTGGTCCCAAAAAACATAGAGTTCATATTTGTAACATTCCCTGTATCCCAGCCACCAATGTCCTGGTTGAAAGCATGAGCACCCCAAAACATTCGTTCCATAGTAGACACACTGCTGACATCCCAGGCACCGATATCCTGATTGAAAGAATGCGCATCCCAAAACATACGTCCCATAGTTGACACGCTGCTGACATCCCAGGCCCCAATGTCCTGGTTGAATTCATATGCCCGCCAAAAAGTGCGATCCATATTCGTCACACGGCCGGTATCCCAATCGCCTATATCGCCATTAAATGATCTGGCTAAATTAAACATTCGGTACATATTCTCAACATTGCCGGTATCCCAGCCGCTTACATCACCATTAAAGGCACTGTAACGAAACATATGGCTCATATCCGTTACATTTCCTGTATCCCAGCTACTGATATCAACGTCTATAGACTGACCTTTAAAAAACATACCGCTCATGTCCGACACATTTCCGGTATCCCAATGGCTCAAATCTCCAGAGGTCGATTCCGACTCACGAAACATATAGCTCATATCGGTGACATTGGAAAGATCCGGGGCATCTGCGGCCGATATTGAAAGGCCATTGACAGCATAAAAAGCCCATGCCATCGTAGACCATGCCATATCTCCCCATTGATCAATTTCTATAAGTTTCCCGGCGTCACCTTTTTCATAATCATAATTCTCATTATCGATTTCATCCCCTTTGAAACTAAAGCTCTTTAAGTCTCCCGTAATGTAAATACGGTAGGTCCCTGCTGATGGAAATGTAATGGTATGCTCATCTGAACCGGTTTCTGAGCCGTTATTGTCCGTATTGTCAACCTCTTCCCATTCAATCAGATATCCATTTCCCTTAGCAGGAATGATAATTTGATTGTCTTCGCTTATTCCAGGGTGGTCAGTTTTCCAGATAGAGATGAAGGGTGCATCCTGAGCTTTTGTTGTTGCTATTGAACAAAAAAGGATGATGAGCATTAATAAGACTATCTGGGGTCTCATAACGTGTAATGTCTTGTTAAGGAAAAGAGAAGGCTGAAAAATAGCACATCAAATAAAACTATATGATTAAAATAGATCTTCTTGGAGAAAGTACAAACCAAAAAGTTATGCTACATAACATAAAGGTTTATATAAATTTCGAGATAAAAACTACAATGAACATGGGAAACTTATTTATTATGGGGCTTAATTCACGCATTCTCCATTACAATTTTACAATACATTTGCTTTATCCATTTGTATAGTCAATCTTATACTCCTGTATAGAAACTGTTTACCTAAAATTAGCCGGTATTATGGTAAAGCAAAAATTCGGGCGGAGGGTCGTTCTGGTTGATGGCTGCCGCATTCCTTTTCAACGGTCGGGCACAGGATATAAAAATCTGATGTCTTATGATCTGGCTCGTGAGGTGCTCAAGGGGCTGATAAAAAAAGCTGATTTTAAACCGGCGAATATAGACAGAATTATCATGGGAACGGTCATACAAGAAGTTAAGACCGGAAATGTAGCACGAGATTCTGCTTTGGCAGCGGGATTACCCCATAATATTCCGGCACAAACGGTAACCATGGCTTGTATCTCATCTAACCTTGCCATAACCAGCGGTATTGAAGCTATTCAAACCGGACATGCGGATGTAGTTATTGCCGGGGGTACGGATACCATGAGCGATGTGCCCATCCGCTTTAGCCGCAAGCTACGGCAGAAGCTGATGGAATCCAGGAAAATGAAGAGTCCTGGGGATTACCTTAAATTACTAAAAGGAATCAGTCTGGCAGATATAAAACCTGAAATACCTGAAGTGGCAGAGTACACCACCGGTGAATCCATGGGCCAAAGCTGTGACAAGATGGCTGCCATGTTTGGCATTAGCCGTGATGAACAGGATGCATTCGCTGTACGTTCTCACCAGTGTGCCGAAGTTGCCCGGCGAGATCATCTATTTGACGAAGAGCTGATCCCGGCTATGGTACCACCAAATTTCCAACCGATTACCACCGATAATGGCATTCGCGCTGATTCCACCATGGAAAAACTCAACAAGCTTAGTCCGGCTTTTATCAAACCACACGGTACGATAACAGCAGGGAATGCCTCTTTTTTAACAGACGGTGCTTCAGCGGTGCTCATCATGTCTGAAGATAAGGCTGAGATGTTGGGGGTTCAGCCTAAGGCCTGGCTGAAAAATTATACCTATGTAGCCCAGGATCCCAATGAAGAATTGCTGCTGGGTCCGGCATATGCAATACCTAAAGTATTAGATGAAGCCAAACTTACGTTAAAAGACATCGATGTCTTTGAACTACATGAGGCCTTCGCGGGACAAGTTTTATCTGTTCTACACGCCCTGAATTCCGACACTTTCGCCCGGGAGAAGCTTGGCAGGAAGGGTAAAGTTGGAGAAATACCTATGAAAAAACTAAATACCATGGGTGGATCTTTATCACTTGGTCATCCTTTTGGAGCAACAGGAGCTAGGCTGGTTACCACAGCGGCGAACCGGCTGATCCGTGAAAAGGGAAAATATGCATTGGTTTCCGCTTGCGCGGCAGGAGGGCTTGGTCATGCGATCATTCTTGAACGATGATTACATCTTAGTTTTGTTTGTCCTTTATTATCGATCCTTATGAAGAATTTTAGCATAGACCAAAAAGAAGGACTGGCCATCATCACACTGGATCAGCCCGGTGAAAAGGTGAATAAACTTACGGCAGAGATCCTGGGTGAGTTTAAGGAATGCATACAGAATATCGAAGGTGACAAAAGTATCCGTGCCGTTATATTGATCAGTGGTAAAAAGGACAATTTTATTGCCGGCGCTGACATCAGGATATTCAGCACCTTCAAACAGCGCGGTGATGCGGAAAAGTTCAGCCGTGAGGGTAATGAGTTTTTATCAAGGATAGCGAATTTGTCAAAACCTGTTGTTGCCGCTATTCATGGGTCTTGCATGGGTGGTGGACTTGAAGTAGCTTTGGCCTGTCATTATCGAATCGCCAGTGTTGAATCTCAGACCAAATTCTCTTTTCCTGAGGTGAACCTTGGCCTGTTGCCGGGGGCCGGGGGGACCCAAAGATTACCGCGTTTAATTGGCATCCCCAAAGCCCTTGATATGATGCTTACAGGTAAGAGTGTTTTTCCGAGACAAGCATTGAAAATGGGGCTCGTGGATGAAATTATCCATCAAAAGGGATTGCTGGAGGCTGCTAAAACCCAGGCACGAAGTATGGCCGGAAGCAAACCTCACCCTGTGAAGAAAAAACAGAGTTTGGTGGAATCCTTACTTGAGATGACCGCTTCCGGAAGGAAAATGATCTATAGTAAGGCTCGAAATAAGGTTATTGCCAAAACTTATGGTCATTATCCTGCTCCTTTTAAGATCATCCAGTGTGTGCGTTCAGGGATGGAAAAGGGTATGAAGGCCGGCCTGGAGGAGGAATCCAGACAATTTGATCATTTAGCCTTCTCACCGGAAAGCAAAATGATGGTGGGATTATTTTTTGCCATGCAGGAGGCCAAAAAGAACCCATGGCCATCAAAAGTGCAAAAAACAGGAAAGGTAGGAGTGCTTGGAGCAGGGCTAATGGGTAGTGGGATTACCGATGTGACCGTTCAAGCCGGCCTTCCGGTGGTGTTGAAAGACCGGGATTTAGCTACCGCAGGCAAAGGACTAAAAGGGCTATGGAAAGGCTATGAAAAAAAGGTAGCAAAAAAAATCATCTCGCCCTTTGAAAGAGACCGGTTAATAGGAATGATTACCCCGGCTGATGATTATTCTGAATTCAATAAAATTGATCTGGTAATTGAAGCTGTTTTCGAAGACCTGAAACTGAAGCAAAGCTTGCTTGCGGAGGTTGAAAATGCTATACCTAAACAGGGTATCTTCGCCTCAAATACGTCATCATTGCCAATATCTGAAATTGCGAAGAAAGCCAAACGTCCGGCTAACATTCTGGGCATGCATTATTTTTCCCCCGTACAGAAGATGCCCTTACTGGAGATTGTCAGAACGAAGAAAACCTCTGAACAAGCTCTTGCAACGGCTTATGATGTTGGATTAAAACAGAAGAAGACCGTGATTGTGGTGTCTGATGGACCCGGATTTTATACTACCCGAATCCTTGCGCCCTATATGAACGAAGCGATGCTTCTGCTGGAAGAAGGCATAAAAATAGAAGATCTTGATCGCTCTATGAAAGAATTCGGGTTTCCGGTTGGTCCGGCTGTGTTGATGGATGAAGTAGGGTTGGATGTGGGAGCGCATATAGCGGAAATCATGAGCGGCCTATTTGCAAAAAGAAAACATGGAACAAGTACATCCGCCAAGACACTGGTTGACGCCGGATTCAAAGGGAGGAAGAACAAAATGGGGTTTTACCTTTATGAGGAAGGATTGTTCAAGAGGAAAAACAAAGAGGTGAATGAAGATGTTTATCAATATATAGGCGGCAAGGCCAGAAAGGATTTTGAGGCAAACGAGGTTCAGGAGCGCATGGTGCTTACTATGATTAATGAAGCCGCACATTGCCTGAGTGAGGGTATTGTCGCATCACCCCAAGACGCTGATCTGGGTGCGGTCCTTGGTTTAGGGTTTCCCCCATTTTTGGGTGGGCCGTTCCATTATATTGATCAAATAGGGCCGGCAGTTATTTTAGAAAAGTTGCATACCTATGGAAGGAAACATGGTAACCGATTTGACGCAGCTCCGATCCTGAAAGATTACGGGAAGAAAAACCGTAAGTTTTATGAATAGAATTTCCCTTATAACGCTCCTGCAGAGACAATACCGCTCAGATAGCGAAAAGCGCTACTGCCAGGAGGAGTAAAAATGTGAGAATTACTACCAGTCGCTGAATAAATAGATCACGCATTGTTAACGTATCGGTTGAGATTAGACAATTTCAAAACTTTCTGAATTGAGCCTCCAAAGTGGAACATTCCAGTCGGTTAAGGCAGATTCAATGGCTTTTTGCATGACAGGCGGTCCATTTATATAATAAGCAATATTTTCTGAGTCATCGAACAGGTATCGACTCATAATCTCTTTATTGATAAAACCTTTTTCACCATCCCATTCCTCCGGTGGTTCTTCGAGGACATGAATAACTTTAAGGTTGAGGGTTTCCTGTAGTTTCTCTAGTTCATGACGGAAGGCGATCGTTTCCAAGTCTTTGTTTCCGTAGAGAAGCAGAATTTCGCGTTGATCATTACGGTCACTCATGGTTCGCAACATACTTATGATGGGTGTAATCCCAATACCACCGGCAAAGAAGACGATTTTGGCCGATGGATCAGGAGGCAATGTATATGTACCATACGGACCCTCTAAATAGGCAGGGGTTCCGATCTCTACTGAACTTATGGCTCCGGTAAAGTCACCTAATTCCTTCATTGTGAATTGGAGGGTTTCATCGTCAGCGCTAGATGAGAACGAAAACGGATGCTGCTGGAGAGAGAAAGACGTATCACCCAAAGTAATCCATGCAAATTGGCCGGCTTCAAAATCCATACCTTTGTGACCATCGGGTTCGATTTCCAAAGTCCATACGTCCTGGGTCTCGGATTTCAGACCGGTAACTTTATAAGGAAATTTAGAGATTTGATAGGGCTTCCCCAGCCTGACATGCAGCAGCAGAAGCATGGCTCCCCCCGTGAGAAGAATCCACAGCCCTTTTTTCCAAAGGTCGGAAGTATAATGATCAACCATCAGGCTGTGTCCGAGGCCGATAACGATAACGGTAACCGCAGCGATACCGTGAGTGATTCTCCACCATTCGTAGGTTAACCCAAACTTTTTTCTCCAAAAAGATGAAGCTAACAAAAGAGTGAGAAGTATGACCACAAAGATTAATGAAATGCTTCTAGGTGCATTTACTCTTGGATCTAAATAAGCTATAAATTCATTATTGGCCAGGAACAGAATGATAAAATGGCCTAAAACAAACAACCAGGCGATCAAGCCGGCTTGACGGTGGAAGTATAGCAAGCCATCGTGTCCAAAGGATGGCTTAATATTTCGAAAACGCGCGGTAAGCAGAAACTGAAGGATCATTATAGCCAGGCCAACAAAACCAAGGCCGGATCCAAATTCGATCCAGAATCCCCGGTCGGGTAGCGTATGATTTAGACTGGTCAGGTAAAGTGGTAAAATAACTACTATCAAAAATAAGCTTGACCAGACGAAAATAGAATTAAGAAATATGTGCTTGTCGTTCATGTAAGATATTGTTATAACGATTGGTAGGTTTGTAAACTTAGTCCGGCATCATTATTCTTTTTTTCCGTCATTATTGGTAAAGGCCCGGAACAGCCCCTCACAGGCCGATCTCTTCTAGCCACTATGCTGGTGTCTTTATAATTATGGCCTCACACATAGCACAAGCCATTTCATGTAACTAATTTAGCATAAACTAAATGAGATACAGGTTAGCTTGTATTAATAATAAAGCTTACGACAGTTAACTTTTAGTACTTATGAACGGGTGGAAGTTTTTCCATGATTCGTGCAAAGATATCTTCAACTGTGCCCACTCCATCTACGGCATGGCAGATACCTTTATCCTCATAGTAATCCTTTACCGGAGCCGTTTCATCTTTGTAAACATCGAGGCGGACCTTAATTTTATCAGGAGTATCATCTTCCCGGCCTTCACCCCGGCTGCTGATCCGTGAGATTAGTTCCTCATCAGGAACTTCTAAAATGATAAAGGCATCTATTTTTTGATCTTTCTCCATTAATAATTGATCAAAAGCTTCAGCTTGAGGAACTGTACGCGGAAACCCATCAAGGATATAGCCTTTCTGATAAATGGCTTGATTGATGCTTTCTCCAACCAGGTTAACAACGGTTTCATCAGAAACCAGCTGACCGGATGCCAGGATGGAGTTCACTTTAACACCCAGAGGAGTTTTATTTTTAATGGCGCTTCTGAACATATCGCCGGTGGAAAGTTGAGGGACATCCAATCTATCTTCCAACAACTTTGCCTGGGTACCTTTGCCTGCACCCGGAGGGCCAAATAATATGATTCTCATTCTATAATTTTAATATAACCATAATTTTAAACAGGGAATAAAGATAGAAGTTTTGCGTGTTAACCACAAAATCAAACCATTTCAAAGAGTTGGATTAAAGTTTTAGTACTGGGTTTAATCTTTGATTTTACCGGGAGGATAGAAATCAATTTGCCCTCTTAAGACATTCATATTCTATGAATCAGGTTGATGATTAAATAACTGGACCGAATAAAGTTCATTATCATCCATCCAATAATTATTCAAATTCAATCCTGCTTTTGATGCAAGATGGACAAATTCGTCAAGTGTGTATTTATAGGAATTTTCGGTGTGGATTGTTTCCCCCTGATCAAAATGAATGATTGTACCGTCGATCTCGAATTGCTGTTCAACTTTAGAAACCAGATGCATTTCAATTCTTCCCAATTCAGCATTATATTCGGAATGATGTTCAAAGTACACTGGAATTAATTCATCCAGAGCCAGCTCTCTTTTTATGTGATAAAGAGCGTTAAGATTAAAAGCCGCAGTAATGCCCTCCTTATCATTGTAGGCTTTTTCGAGGATATTAGGATCTTTTTTCAGATCCACACCGATAAGCAATCGGCCTTTGCCACGCATCAGGTGGGTAAATTGTTTCAATACCTCAATTACCTGATTCGGGCTGTAATTTCCTATGGATGATCCAGGAAAAAATATCAGTGGATTATGATATCCCGGAACCAGGTTGTGCAGATGGATAGAAGGGTTCATATAATCAGAAGCCACGGCGACTATATTAACCTTGGGAAAATTCTTTGCTAAAATCATACTATTTTCCAAAAGATGGTTTCCGGATATTTCAATGGGGATGCAGCATTTAACTTGAGGCAAGATGTTAAGCAGGGCAGCAATTTTTTCATTATTTCCGCTACCTGGTTCAATAATGATGGTATGTTCCCGCGTCACAAAAAGGATATCCTTTGCGTGGTGATCCATTATTTTTTTCTCCACCCGAGTTGGATAGTACTCTTTCAGGCGTGTGATACCCTCAAAAAGGTCGGAACCTCGCTGATCGTAGAAAAAACGAGGTGAGAGCTCTTTTTGGGGTTTAGTGAGACCCTTAATAACAGCGGTTTTAAAGTCTTCCTCTTTTACAGGAAATTCATAAAACGTAAGATTTTTGGGAAGGGTTTTATTTAATGTTTTTGGCAAGTCTAAGTCCAGTGAAAGCCCATCGATCATGGGGATAATAAAAATTACGGTAGGTTTTTCTGATATGATTTTTTGGTGTGGCACAACATCCACCTCTAAGCACAAATTGGTTACACATAAATTTGCCATTGTATTCACCTACCCCATCAGCCAGAGATTCATATCCCGGATATCCTGAATAGGGACTCTGCGTCCATTCCCATAGATCACCAAATAAATGCAGAACCTGGGATCCATTTTGCATAGGTGTCTTTGGGTGATAGCCGCCGTTATCCATGAAGTTACCCTCTATCTTGGAATTTGCAGCATAACGTTCCCATTCAAATTCAGTGGGAAGACGTACACCTTTCCATCGTGCAAAAGCATCAGCCTCATAATAACTTAGATGACAGACCGGCTCATTCTCATTCAATTTTCTGGTACCGCCAAGAGTAAAGATTTCCCAATCGGCTTCGGTTTTATCCCAGTACAAAGGTGCCTGCCAGTTATTTTGATTGATGGTATCCCATCCATCTGATAACCAATATCGGGAATCGGTATAGCCACCGGCTTCCATGAATTCCAAATATTCTCCGTTCAGTATCAGCCGGTTAGCCATTTTGCAGGCATGGATGTAAGTTTTATGAGCCGGCTGTTCATTATCGTAGCAAAAACCATCTCCATTATACCCGATAGTAATCATACCCGCTTCACTTTCAATCCAATCAAAGGGTACAGGTTGTGAATGGCTATAATCTATCTCCTGATACACAGGCCGGATAGGATTCTGATAAAAGATATTTTTGATATCCATCAGAAAAAGCTCCTGGTGTTGCTGTTCATGGTTGATACCTAGCTGGAGAAGAGGGTGAATCTCCTCAAATGGGTGGTCATCCAACTGATTTAAAAGCGAATTCATATGCTCGTCTACATAGGCTCGATAAGAATTGACTTCGTCGATAGTCGGCCGTGATATCATCCCCCTGACATGCCGGTCTATAAAATCGCCCGCCGAGTTGTAATAGGAATTGAATAGGAAATGATAATCAGGGTGATATACCTGATATCCTCTGAAGTAATTATTTAAGATAAATTGTTCAAAAAACCATGTGGTATGAGCCATATGCCATTTAGGGGGGCTGGCTCCGGCGGCTGTTTGCAGCACGTAATCTTCTTTAACCAAAGGTTTGCAAAGATAAGCCCAATGGCTTCGAACCTTATTGAAGTTTTCGACCGTTTGTTGATGAATAGATTCAACATCAGATTCTTGCATAGTATGATCTGGTTTTTAAATCCTGTTCTTAAATTACAAATTTAGTAAACTCAAATAACTTCTCTATCTGTCTTTCTGAACGTTGGGCCAGATTATATGTCCCGGAATGAATCAACGGCTGGTCTCACAAAAAACTTATATTAGAGAAAGGCCATCAGACAGAACATCGTTGACTTAACAAGAATAAAAAAATGTTTGGGATAAGGAAAAGGCGCCGTGATCGGCTGAAAAAACAACTAATGCCAATTGAGTGGGTTCGTCTTATTGAAAAAAATGTGACCATTTATAAATTTGTCCCAGATGAGCAAAAGGATCAACTTCATGGATATATCCAGGTGTTCCTCGACGAGAAAAAGTTTGAAGGGTGCGGTGGATTGGTGATAACCGATGAGATTCGCCTGACGATCGCAACCCAGGCTTGTATCATGATTCTTGGAGGTATCAGTGATTACTATCCATCATTAGTTACGATATTGGTATATCCCCATTCATATCATGCCCCTGTGAGAGATTATGAGGAGGGCGGTATAGTGACCGAAGGCTATGAACACCGTCAGGGGGAAGCATGGGACATGGGCAGTATAGTGCTGTCCTGGAAGGATGTTAAAACCGGTGCGAAATACACCGATGGGAAGAATCTGGTCCTTCATGAATTCGCTCATTTGCTTGATAGTGAGCTTGGCGCTTCGGAGAACTGGCATACTGTTTCTAATGACCCTACATACTCGGAATGGTCACGAACATTGAGCCGGGAGCACCGTCAATTGGTCAAAATGACAGAGCGTGGCGAATCGGTATTATTTGATGCTTACGGTGCAACAAGCCTGGTTGAGTTTTTTGCCGTTGCCACAGAAAGCTTCTTTGAACAACCGAACGATTTGCTAAGGCGGCATCCGGTATTATACCGCCAGATGAAGATCTTCTATGCTCAGGACCCGGCCTCGTGGGTGAGGTAATGTGAATATTTTTGACCGTATTAATTTATAACCAACTTAATTACGTAAGTTTTATATTAATTACCCATTTTGCAAATCAGTTGCTTGCATTTACAAGCTGATGCAAGCTAACCGATTCCTTAGCCGACACGACACAGGGTAGTTACATATAACCAAAAAAATACCACATTATAACTATGGGAAATAAAAAAGAATTATCACCAGAACAAAGGGAAGAATTACACAAAACATTAAAAGCCCGTTTTGAGAAAAACATGGACCGCCATGTAGGTCTGAAGTGGGAGGATGTACAGAAAAAGCTGGAAGCCAATTCTGAAAAACTATGGTCCCTCAGTGAAATGGAAATAACCGGTGGGGAACCGGATGTTGTTGGTTATGATAAAAAGACGGGCGAATTTATTTTTAATGATTGTTCAGCGGAAAGTCCTAAAGGCCGGAGAAGTGTTTGTTATGATCGTGAAGGGCTGGAATCAAGGAAAGAACATAAACCAAAAAATAACGCTGTTGATATGGCTGCAGCCATGGGCGTTGAACTTTTAACAGAAGAACAATACCGCGAGTTGCAGAAACTTGGAAATTTTGATACGAAAACATCGAGCTGGTTGAAAACACCTACTGAAATTAGAAGACACGGTGGTGCTATTTTTGGCGATTATCGTTACGGCCATGTCTTCATGTATCATAATGGCGCGCAATCCTATTATGCGGCCAGGGGTTTCCGGGGGTTGTTAAGGGTATGATTTATGCAAAGATAATTTTCCGTTAAAAACATTGGTATTTGGGACACATATCTCATCCATTTATCCGGTGTCGGCTAATTTCTGATAAAAGGGTGGTCAGACTTTTTTCATCTGGCATTTTTCAGTATATTTGGTGTCTGATTTAACAATCCTTTAATGTTCATGATTTCTGGGACAGCAGGGGACAACATTTTGGTTTAATGCCCTGATACTTCCTTTAGTTAAATGTATACCACGAGGATTATTATTCAATATATTTGGGCAGCAAAACAGCCAAAGGGACTGTAGCTCAGTCGGTAGAGCAACGGACTGAAAATCCGTGTGTCGGCGGTTCGATTCCGCCCGGTCCCACATATTAAGGCACAATTACTTATGGGTAATTGTGCCTTTTTTGTTTTAGGCTGGCGTGTATATACTGCTCTTGACCAGTTCGCAGTCGGTACCAGAGCCGAAGATCCTTATATAATTGAGACTTTTGAATAATTGCGTCAGGAAGTAAACCAATTGGAAGGTAAACATTTTCTACCGATTACCGACATTGATGCTTCCGATTGCCAGAATGATACTCCTTTCGGGTTGTTTGGTTATGTTGAAAATGCAACAATAAACCTGGTGCTGATAGATCTGCGGGTTATCATAAGAAGTTATATAAGATTCGTAGTAACTGATTGATGTTGGATGAGTATATTGGTATGATCACTTACATTTCAAATCATTTCATGATGATGTCGTTAAAAAAATGCTGAATGTTTCTATAGTTGAACTTCATAATATGTTGCCCTTTAATAGATACATTAGGCTTAATTTCTAAAAAACATGAATACAATCTTTGGAATAAGTATAAACGCTACTTGTATTGTAGTTTCCATCGTCTTTGTTTCTTGTACATCTCTAATTAGTGAAACTGTAGGTGAACATTCTCACACCTCTCTTATCTCTCCTAATAAGCAGACCCTTGTTACAGGACTTAAAACCAACGCGAATCCACACCCTCTGGGCTTGGATGATCCCACTCCAAGGTTTTCATGGCGCCTAGAAAGTTCATCTGTAGGTGTTATGCAGTATGCCTGGCAGCTTCTGATTGCCACAGATCCCGAATTGCTTCGTACCGGCCTGCCCGACATATGGGATTCCGGCAAAGTAATTTCGGCGGAACCGTATGCTTTGTTCAAAGGCTCACCTCTAACTTCCCGGACCCGGTATTTCTGGACGGTTCGTGTCTGGCCCACTGATAGTAGCAGTAATGGCACTAATGAGCCAAATACGACCGGGTGGGCCCATCAGGCCTGGTTCGAAACGGCGCTTCTTGATTCCGCAGACTGGCAGGCGAAATGGATTGCCGGCCCCGAAAGGAAACTCACCCTATTTACCCGCGAAGAGGGTGAGGCCGATGATGTCCGTATTCGTGATGCAGGTGAATTCTGCCGTCCAGTGAACTGGCCTGTCGAAGGCATTTTCCCCAATAACTATCCCAATCCGATGGGTGAATGCCAGGAAGTCCGTCCAACACCCATGCTGCGCAATACGTTTCAGGTATCCGGAGATGTGAAGCAGGCACGTGTATATACAGCAGGTCTGGCCTATAACAACCTTACCATCAATGGATCTAAGGTTTCCGACCATCTTCTTGATCCCAGTTTTACAAGGTATAGTAAAACGGTGCTTTATACGACGCACGATGTGACTGCACTTCTTCAGCAGGGGGGGAACACCGTCGCAACTCAACTGGGATCAGGTCAATTTGACAGCTCCACACAATCCCTGGATTTCGGCTGGGAGCACGCGGAATGGCGCAAGGAACCCCGGCTTAAATTTCAGATGCATATAACCTATACCGATGGACGTGAGGAGGCGATTGTATCTGATGGTTCCTGGAGAGTGAGTGTTGACGGGCCACTACGTTATGACAGTTTTTATCTTGGTGAAACGTATGACGCACGCCAGGAAATCCCGAATTGGGATCACCCTGATTTTGATGCGTCACAATGGGCAAATGTACGTGTCGTTGAACCCCCCTCCGGTACGTTGCGCGCACAAATGCATGAGCCGATACGTGTTGTTAGAACTCTTGGTGCAGGTACACCAACCGAGCCGGTGCCTGGTATAGTTGTCTATGATATTGGGCAAAATCTTGCAGGTTGGGCCCGTATTAAAGTGAATGCACCAAAAGGTACCTCCATCGAAATTTTCTATAGTGAAAAGCTGGATGAAGATGGGTTGTTAAGTGATGATGTGAGTTTCCCACTTCTCGGTGGTCAGCTGCAGACCGATTATTATATTACAAAAGGTTCTGGCATAGATACCAATAAAGAAAACGAAATAAATCCGGATAAAGACTACGAATACTGGACTCCCCGGTTCACCTATAAAGGTTTTCAATATATCCAGATAAGCGCGCCGGGCGGGAAGCCGCTTGACGAAAACGTCATTGTAGAGGTTGTTGAAATCGAACAGATCAGGACTGATTTTAATAAAACTTCCAGATTTGAGTCGGGAAGTGCGCTGCTCAACCAAATACACGATAATACAAAATGGGCAATTGAGAGTAATGCGCACGGCGTACTTACCGATACCCCTATCTATGAGAAAAATGCCTGGACTGGTGATATTCAGCTCATCGCAGGTACTGCCGCTCTTATGTTTGACACCGAACGGCTATATACTAAGAAGTTCCAGGATATGATGGATTCACAGACGGCTGAGGGCGAGGTATCACTGCTGGCACCTACCAATGAACATTACGGGTATGTAGGCAAGGTCTGGAAATCTGAGGAGTGCTGTGGTGCAACACCGGCATGGGACGCACACTGGTTTATCACCCCGTGGGAAACGTATCAGCGGTTTGGCGACCTTCGGGTTCTTGAAGAAACGTACCCTGGTATGAAGCAGTATCTCGATGAATGGATCCCCCTGTGGACGGTGAAATACGGCGATCCCGAGGCTCATACACTGACTTCAGGACTTGGAGATTGGAGTCGCCCTGGTCGTATTCCTACTAATAACGCGCTGAGTGCGACCGCCTATTATGCCCATCTCACCTGGATCACTTCCGAAATTGCAAATGAACTTGGGTACGATGCGGATGCCAACCGGTATAAAGAATTGTTTGAAATGATCAAAAATGATTTTAACCGGCAATTTCTCCATACTGATGGCGTATATCGCGAAACGCCCGAATCACCCTATACTCAATCCGCACAGATTTTGCCTCTGGCATTCGGACTCGTACCAAACGATCTTACCAAATCTGTAATGCATCGGCTGCTGGATGATATCTCGAATCATCGTGGAGGTAACCCATGGGTGGGTATACTCGGAGCACGCTATTTATTACCGGTTTTGTCCGATGCAGGATATATCGATGCCGCTTTCAGCATCGCTACACAAACCAGTTACCCAAGCTGGGGCTATTGGATAGAAGAATTAGGCTGGACGGCTATGGGGGAAGGGTGGGAAGAGAACACACGCTCACGAAACCACTACTTTTTAGGTGCGATTGTTCAGTGGATGTACGAGCAACTTGCGGGAATCATACCACTGGAACCGGGATACGCAAGTATTTTATTCAGACCCGAACTCCCTGTTGGGTTGGATGACGTAACGGCATCATTCGAGAGTGTCAGAGGTGAGATTGGGAGTTCCTGGCACCGAACCGAAAACGGGATCACATACGAAGTGACGATTCCTCCTAATTCGACAGCAGTTGTTTCTGTACCTACGACCTCCCCGGATAATGTTACCGTTAAAGCCAGAAAGGAATCGGGTTTTGAGCCGGCTATAGATGTGCAACTGGTTTCCGCACCGTATAACACCGAAAGGATAGAGTATAAAGTAAGGTCGGGCACCTACCGTTTTATCATAGTGCTATAAAACGAAGTCTTTCTGCATT
>JBBDQY010000086.1:0-74963 GCA_040905745.1 Balneolales bacterium | reverse complement strand
TCTTCAAGTTCAACTGATACCTCAACATCATAACGGCTTCCATCCGAACGTTGACAAAAGGTTTGGAATACCAATTGATCTTCTTGCCCCTTTAACAGCGGACGGACGTGGTCACGGAAACTAATGTCATCAAAATCACATTTAATGTCATAGATTTTCATGCTCTTGAGTTTTTCAAGCGAATAACCCAGATTTTTTCTGGCTCCTTTATTGACGTAAATCAGGTTGAGAGTATCGGCATCATACATGAGAATTTCGTTTTTACTCTTTTCCAGGATATTAAAATATCGCTCTTTTTGTGCTTGCTGCTGTTTTTGTTTGGTGATATCCACACCTGTAGCGATGATAAAATCTTCGCCTTTTAACTCGACAGCAACCCAGGTTAGAAGGAAATAAATAGTCTCATCCGTTTTCCCTTTCAGCCGGAGTTCAATATCTGTCATACCTTCTTGAAAAGCTTCGTCAATTTTCTCTTGTACAATTTTCCGGTCTTGCTCATCTATAAAATCAAGTAACTTAAGGCTGCGTATCTGCTCAGAAGAGTAGCCTGTATAATTCTCAAGTCTGGTGTTCCACCAATGAATCCAACCTTCCTTGTCGAAAAGTATAAATAAACCCGGTTGGCTTTTTATCAGAGATTCAGCCAGGTTAAATGAATTAAGTGACGTTTTTTTTGGCATCTAATGTATTGTTTACTGATGAGCTACAAAACCATGATCGTTAAAAGGGTGCCAGATCAAATATCTTCAAAACAATTATTCGAATCAACAAAAATCAGACTTTAACAGCCAAAAAGCTTGCTTAACCAAGCTCATCTTCTTAAAAGCTCAAATTAAGGTAGTGTTTCAAGAAATAAATGATATAGCTATGAGAAGGGTTTAAGTTTCAACTTCAGCCTCACCCTCTTTCTTTTTTAAAACAACTTCGCCAATTATCCAGATAACCAGGAAGATAGCAACTAATAATACAATATAAAGCCAGGGACGTCCCGGCCATTCTATGATCGTTGATACATGACGATGAAGAAATCCTATTAATACAGCACCCCACCAACCAATTTGTGACAAGGTGATGGATAATATGAGCCTGTAAATAAATATTCCCGGAACCACATCTTTATTTTTAAATTCACTTAGTTTTTTTTGGAGTAAATGTAGAGGGAAGCCATTTAAGCCAATGAGAACAACAAAGGCTAGCTTAATAAGCATAAGATTATCAACTTCACCTTTCAGGATAATTAGCGGGATACCCGCAGCCACCATACCGGTCCACCCTGTCCAGATGAACTTTTCGGTGACGCTACTCACACTAACAAGCTGCTTAAAATGAACACGATTTCCTATCCATAACAAACCATAAAGATCGGTAACAAGAACAGAACCAAACCCCAGGATCAGAAAACTGAGATGAAAAAAAAGCAGAATATAAAACTCTGTTGATTCCATTTATAAACGGAGGTATGTTGAAATTAACACTTATTATAGAACCGTCCTTCGATCTGAAACCGTTCGGATTGCTATAAATACCTCAGAAAGTCTTCCCTGAAATTCAACATCCTGCTGCATTCTATAGGGTCCTGGAAGTCTACGATATTCTGGGCCGGCGGATCGCTATACTGGCAACCTGGGACGGTTATCGGTAAACAGTGGAATTTACATGGTCAGGATGATCATAGAATGGACAGCCGGTAAAGATAACATGTCTATTACAGTCGGTTATTACTCCGCCAAAGCTCGAATGCCAACCATTGGTTAACATGTAGTTCTTGTTGGTTATATCCACTGTAAAAGTCATTAACGGTTTTCTTTATCTGATGATAATTATAAAGATCACATTCACGTACACTTTTTGATTCAACCAAGTCTAAAACGTACTCCCAATAAAAACTTACTTGCGGGCTTCCGGGGCATCCTGTGCTGGTTGTGCATTTATTAGCTATTAGAAACTCCTCTTGTATCTTGGTTACTTTCATTCGCTGTAAACTCACCTGATGCTGCTGGTGTTCAATTTCAATAATGCTAAAATTTCTTTTGCCTGCTCTAAATGTCTTTGTTCATGAGTTACAATAATGTCAAAGGCTGTTTCAAGCTTGTAAACAATGTACTTGTTTGCAGGTGAAGAAATAATGGCTCCTCTTTTAATTAAATCTTCTGATCCTTCTATTTGTTGCTTTAATTCTGTTTGATGACTTTTAAATTTATCCAGTATATCATCCGATATTTCTCTCTTAGAGGGTTCCCATATCGAAAAAGTTTTCATTTTTTTTCTTCGATCAGGGTTTACGGCTTTAAGTAATATTTTACCCAATATGGATACCAAAAAGCCAATCTTTGCTATAAATGGAAGTTTGTAGCTACCCTTTTTCAAATCAGATAAAATTGGAAAGTAAGATTGGTTGATAACAATTATGTGGTCCATATTTTGAGCTATACTCCAGGTTTCCGGATTAGGTTTCCAGTTTAATTGTTTACTTGTCAACGAACCAAAGAGTTTAGTTAACTCATTAGTAGTCCTGTCAATTTGATTTATCCAATTTATCATGGCCTTATACAATTACACAGATTAGAAGGTGGTTAGGCTGGTGATAGACAAACAGTCCAAAAATGATACTCGTCATTTTTATTCAGCCTAATAATATGAGTTTCCTGTTGATGTTTGTCGGGTTTGTATTAATCGATGACTTTAAACATAGCCTGCTCTTCCTTCAAGTTTCTTTCTGAAATGGTATGTCATATACCTGGTGGTATTTACACTTATAACTATATGAGCAATATAAAACAAACCCTGAAATTATGTATATTAATGTTATTAAGCATGTCATGTCAATATTTTGTATATTGAAGTCTATTTAATGGTGATAGTATAGTTTGAATAGATTACCTGCCAGCACTGATTGCTTTAAACCTGTCTTAATAAATCAATCGGCAAACCGTGCTTTTTATTCACCCTTAAAAATTAGGGAAACGATAATTACTAACCATCACCGCACAAAATACGATCGGTTGAAGGGTATCTAGTTACTCATACCCTTAGTGGTGAAAGTGCGATTGATATCATTAATTCCCGCGTGGGTAACATTGATTTGATCCTTATGGATATAGATCTCGGGAGTGGAATGGATGGGACAAAAGCCGCCGTGATTATTTTAAAAGATTATGATATCCCTATCGTATTTTTAACATCTCAACTCCTGCAAACCATTGTAGAAAAAGCAAAAAAGATTAGCCCTTATGGATATGTATCGAAAACTTTTGATAAAACTGCCTTAATGGCTACCATAAAGTTGGCCTTCAATCTTTTTTTGGAACATCTCAAAATTAAGAATGGACACCATGAATAAGGATAAGCCTAATAAAGATAAGAACGGTACAGCTGAAGTTCCTGCTGAATCAGATCTAAGTAACATAGACTCATCGTCAAAAGTTTCCGGTTTCCCTATTGTCGGCATTGGGGCATCAGCCGGTGGATTGGCAGCATTCGAGAATTTTTTCTCCGGAATGCCCAAAGATTCTGATCCGGGAATGGCCTTTGTATTGGTACAGCACTTGTCCCCTGACCATAAAAGCATACTTACTGATCTTATTCAACGCTACACGAGCATGCAAGTCCATGAAGTAACAGACGGAATGACTGTGCACAAAAACTGTGCTTACATCATCCCTCCGGGCCATGAAATGGCGTTTGAAAAAGGTAATCTAAAATTGCTGGAGCCCAGCGCTCACCGCGGACAGCGAACGACCATTGATTACTTTTTTCGTTCACTGGCCGACGATCAGGGTGAACGGTCGATCGGCATTATACTCTCCGGCACCGGCAGTGACGGTACCGCTGGTATAAGGGCAATAAAAGGCGAGGGTGGCATGGTTATGGCTCAGTCGCCTGAATCTACCAAAGGATACGATGGTATGCCACGCAGCGCCATAGCAACGGGAATGGTTGATTACGAATTACCACCCTCAGACATGGCCAAACCACTTATCGCCTATGTCAATCACTCATTTCATAAACTACCCCGTTCTGAATCAACCTCTGTTGGCAATAATGAGGACAGCCTGGAAATAATATTTGCCATCTTGCGTGACCGGACTAACCATGACTTCACTCAGTATAAGCCAAAAACAGTTATGCGTCGAATTGAACGGCGCATGTCTGTTCACCAAATCCATTCTATCGAAGATTATGTAGCCTATTTGCAGCAAACTAAAGAAGAGTCAAAGGCGCTTTTTCAAGATTTGTTGATCGGTGTGACCAGCTTCTTCAGAGATGCCGATGCCTTCAAGGCACTTAAAGAAGAGGTCATTCCCAAGCTTTTTGAAAGCAAAGGCCCAAACAGCGAAATACGAATTTGGTCATTGGGATGTTCCACTGGTGAGGAAGCCTATTCTATTGCTATGCTTCTGCAGGAACATATGCAAACGTTAAGGCAGAACCATATGGTCCAAATATTTGCTACCGACCTTGACTCCAAAGCCATAGCCACCGCCCGTGCCGGACGCTACCCGGCCAGCATCGCTGATGATATCTCTCCTGAACGCTTATCCCATTTTTTTACGGTAGAATCGAATAATGCTAAAAAAGGACCCTTCACCTATAAAATCAGCAAAAAGATCCGTGATATGCTGATTTTTTCTGAACAGAATATTATTAAAGATCCCCCCTTTTCCAGGCTTGATTTGATTAGTTGTCGGAATCTTATGATTTATATGAACAGCGACTTGCAGAAGAAGCTCGTTCCACGTTTTCACTACGCGCTGAAGCCGGGAGGGTTCCTTTTTCTGGGCTCTTCGGAGACTGTAGGTGATTTTAGTAATCTATTTACCACGGTGGTTCGAAAGGCTAAGCTATATCAACGCAATGATGATGCTTTAACACAGGGTATGGCTTTAGGCCCTATCTCCCCTTTCGAATCCTCCTCTCAACAAGAACCCGAAAAGAAAGCTACCAATGGAAATGTGCCCTTGCGAAAGGTGACTGAACAAGCGCTTATGCGGCATCTCGCTCCGGCTTGCGCCCTGGTGAACCAACAGGGCGATATTTTCTACCTTCACGGACGCACAGGGATGTATCTGGAACCTTCAACAGGCGAAGTCAACGGCTATAATATCATAAAAATGGCCCGTGAAGGCTTGCAATACGAACTCACAGCAGCCTTGCGCAAAACCGTAGCGACCAATGGAGTCGTTCGTTGCCACGGTTTAAGCGTTAAGACCAATGGGGAGTTCACCACGGTCAATTTGAGCATCTGCCCTGCTATGGCCGACCCTTCCGTAACAAATTCACCACGGTTATACCTTGTCGTTTTGGATGAGGCCTATTCTGATGGATATGCCCCTAAAAATCTGCCTCCGTCCGGAAAAGATAAGGCTAGCCAGGAATCGAATTCCGATCAAACGAGTATGATCGAATCATTAAAACAGGACCTTCAGGCTAAAGAAGAATACATCCACAACGCAAATGAAGAACTGATGACCTCCAACGAAGAGCTTAAATCTTCAAATGAGGAAATGCGGTCTGTGACCGAGGAAATGCAATCAACCAATGAGGAACTGGAAACTTCTAAGGAGGAATTGCAATCCATCAATGAAGAACTAGCAACCGTCAACTCGGAACTGCGGACAAAACTGAAGGACCTGTCACTGCTTAATAATGATATGAATAACCTCATATCAGGCACGGGTATCGCCACTATATTCGTAGATTTACATTTACGAATCATGCGTTTTACACCCGGGGCCACTGATATTATCAACCTGATTGAAAGCGACGAAGGTCGCCCTCTCGGTCATGTGGTCTCTAATCTGGTTGATTATGATAACCTCCTTACGGATATAAAAGAGGTATTGAAAACTTTATTACCAAAAGAATTAGAAGTACGTACAGCAGACGGAAAGTGTTATACCATGCGTATTTTACCCTACCGTACCCTTGATAATGTGATCGAAGGCGCTGTGGTCACCTTTACGGACATTACAAAGCAAAATCATATTTATGAAGAATTGCTCAAAAGCAAAGCTCTGCTGTTTGAAACGGAGAAGAACGGTAAAATAGGTGGCTGGGAACTCGATATAGAAACCATGACTCAAGACTGGACAGAGGAAACCTTCCATATATTCGAAATTGATATCACAAAAGGGACACCCAAAGTGTCGGATTGGTTAAAGTTTGTATCCAATACTACCTCGAAAAAGGCTAAAATAGCTATTAAAAGGGCGGTTGAACACGGTGAATTTTACGATCAGGAGTGGGAAATTATCACCGCAAAAAAGAATAAACGTTGGGTACATTCGGTAGGAAAACCTGATCCTGATCGAAAAAAACTATCGGGTTCTTTTCAGGACATAACCGATCGCAAGTTGATCGAACAAGAAATACAGAAACAACTTTCTGAAAAAGATATTTTACTAAAGGAAATCCATCACCGGATAAAAAATAATGTTTCATCAATTGAAAGTTTGTTAAGCCTCCAGGCAAAATCGGTCACAAGTCCTGAGGGGCTCTCTGCCCTGCAAGACGCTATTAGCCGGGTAAAAAGCATGAGAGTTCTTTATGATAAATTACTTATCAGTGAGGATTTTAAAGAAAGTAATGTGAGGAATTATGTAGAGACCCTTGCCAACTCTGTAATTTCATTTTTTTGTGATAAAGAAAATATCACCATCGACACCAAGATCGATGATTTTAAACTCAATTCAAAAAACCTCTTTCATCTTGGAATTGTAATTAATGAACTTCTCACGAATGTGATGAAATACGCTTTCCCCAATAAGAGAGAAGATGGGAAGATTTCTATTTCTATTGAAAAAGCCAAACAGCAAGTAACTATGATGATCAAGGATAATGGAAACGGCCTACCCGAAAACTTTGACATGAAGACGTCAAAGGGATTTGGGCTTCATCTGGTCAAAATGCTTAGTGAGCAAATGAGTGGAAGTTATACCATTACCAACAATAATGGGACCGAAAATGTATTTAAGTTTAAAGTGAATGAGTAAATGTATTGTTTATTCTTGTCCTTCCGTTGTCTCATAAGAAGAATTGACTAATTCCTACACCCTTGCAACTCCATTGATCTATCCCCCTCTATGGCTGGCATTTTGTAACTAAGATTTTGTTAGCCGTTTCCAACTTGGTTTTTACAAAAATAAATGCTTACGCACTCCAATAACCAACCCTTACCCTGGCTTTATACATGTCCCATACCCGGGGGTTTTGCATAAGGCTTGAGTAAGACTTGCCTGGGACGAGGTCCCCAAAAAACGGGGTAAATTTGAGCTAAAAATCATCTCTTGAAGACCGGTTTTCTCCACTGGCAATCATCCTATATTTCAGATGATCATTACATAATTTTACAAATTGAAACCGTCATTTAGTGACAGTCCTCTATATCCTGTTTTACAAACAGAAGATACCATGGAGCACTTGGCAAAGTAGCTATCTTAATATAGATACAAACAGCTAATTCCGTTTATTTGCAGAAATATACCCTATTTCGGGTATTGATTATGCCTCTCTTATCATTGATTTTTGACTATCCGCATCTGATATGTCTTTAAAATCAAACAATTTACAGAACATTGTAAACCACCCCATCTTAAAAACCTATTTGCTATGAGAAATCTCATTTTCTTTGCTGTTCTTCCACTGGCCATCATAATACAGGCTTGCGGCGTGAACAAAGAATTCCAGGATATAAATCACCCCATAATGGTGGGAAAAATGATCACCCCTACCAAGACTATTGATGATTTCAATAAGATCACCGAAATGGAAATCAGAGATAAGCATGAGAGGCAGGAAACAACCTCAACTTCAAATACATTAACTCATAGAATTACAACCACTACGATTAATACCACCTCCGAAGCTTCTGTCAGGCCGGTAATGAATTACGTGGATGAGACGAACAGCATTGGGGTGATCAACTGGTTTAAGAATAAACATTCCTTCGCCATAAAGGTTTATACCTATACTGAAGATGCTTACCTCATCAACATCCTTGATAATTAAATCCCAAAGCCATGATTTTTTTAAAACGCCTTATTTTTTTGATTGCTATGATATTCACCGTTAACGGTTGTTTTGGCTATAAACACACCGCTGAAGTTACCAATAACCAATATCCTGTTACAATGACGGAGAGTCTTTATGCCGAAGATCTTCGGGAATTAGGTGCTGAATCGTATACCATCATAGACGACTTTAAAATTACCAAAAGAACCTGGTCACTAGGAGCCGGATTACTTTTCCCAATTGGCCGTTCACATTTTGACTTTTCAAATGAATTGGACCAAATCATCATGGAAAACGATGGCAATGCCATTATTAATTTCAGCGTAAAATCAAATACGACTCTACTTACAAAAATATCAGGTACCGGTTTATTCCTATTCGGAACGATTGGAACCATTGGTATGATATCGAACGGGGTAAATTCCAACTGGAGAGGTGCCGGTATGGGTGGTGGAATGCTCCTTGCTTCCCTCATGTTACCGGGATGGAACAAGATCACGATATCAGGCCAGGTCGTTCAGGTGAATGATTTTTAGTAAAGGGTTATAAATATCTCGCTAATTAAACCGCCCCATTTTGTGGGTTCAATAGTTATCCTGAATAAAACAATCACTCTCTCCTGCCCTTTTCATGCTGATTACGTATATTATTGATTCGTAGTTAGTTTCACCGGATCAACAAATAGGAGAATTTTCCATGAGAGATGACTTTTCCCGTAAATTGGACATAGTTGATGCAGGTATCGCCCGGTTTATGAACAAATGGGGTATAATCGCGCTTCGAATATCATTAGCGATCATCTTCATCTGGTTTGGCATTCTCAAGCCTATGGGCATATCTCCGGCAAGCGAATTGGTAAAAGCTACCGTGAGCTGGATGCCTGTATTTAACCCGGATCAATGGCTTTCTCTTATTGGATGGTGGGAAGTTGCAATTGGTGTGTCATTTTTACATCATACTACTGTCCGCATTGCCATTGCTCTTCTATCGCTCCAAATGATCGGGACTTTTATGCCATTAGTCATGCTTCCTGAAGTTACTTTTCAGGAAATCCCCTATGCACCAACAATAGAAGGCCAGTATATCATAAAGAATTTATTAATCATTTCAGCGGCTCTCGTCATTGGCGGCACGGTACGTCAAAAATAACAGATGGTTAGGATCATACTATTTGAATGGTTAATAAGACTTATAAGTTATTTCTTAAGCAGGCGGGAAGAGTTCAATAATATACCGACATCCGGCAATGACTGAGCGGCTGCGGCCAGGATGGGCGGAAGAAATCCGAAAGCAGCTAATGAAAGTCCAACTACATTATAAACAGAAGTAAAGCCAAAATTCCACTTGATAATGTTCATTGTTTTTCTGGCGGATTGAAATAATTCCGGAACAAGATTCCAGTCATCACGCATAAGGGTGATGTCGGCCGTTTCTATGGCGATATCAGTTCCCGTTGTACCCATCGCAATGCCAACATCGGCCTGAGCCAGAGCGGGAGCGTCATTTATCCCATCCCCTATCATAACAACCGTATGGCCGTCAGACTGGTATTTTTTGACGATCCTGATCTTATCCTCTGGAAGCAACTCAGCCTGATAATCAATACCCAATCGTTTCGCCAGATTACGGGCTGTATCAACATTGTCGCCGGTAAGAAGTTCAATATTGTTAATGCCCAGTGACTGTATTTGTTCAATGGCGTGTTTTACATCTTTCCGTTCCGTATCAATCGCAGTCAATAAACCAATAAGCACTTCATTTTGCTGTACTGTAATTACCGTTTTGCCTTCTTGTTTTAAATCATGAATGACCTTTAGGACGGCTTTATCGGCTTGAACGAGTCGCTCGTTGCCCACAGTTATCGTATGGCCGTTTATTTCAGCTTTGACTCCGTTGCCTGTAAATTCTTCAAAATTCAAGGGCTTTTGAAGTTCAAGATGACGATCACCGGCAGCCTTAACCACAGCCTGGCCCAGGGGGTGTTCGGAGAATTGTTCAGCGCTGGCAGCAAGTATCATCAGATCTTTCCCCGAACATCCGTTCATTGAAATAATATCAGATATTTCAGGCCGGCCAAATGTGATTGTACCGGTTTTATCCAGAAGTAGTACATCTGCCCGGGCTAGACTTTCAATATATTTTCCACCCTTGATCAACAGGCCACGCTTTGCATTTGAACCAATCGATGCCAGTAATGCCACGGGTGTTGCCAGGGCAAAGGCACAGGCGCAAGCTACCACCATCACAGCTACCGTTGCCATTACATCTCCGCTTATTATATAGGTCATTGCAGCAACAAAGGTAACAACCGGCAGATAATATCCTGAAAACTTATCGGCAAATCGCTGCACTTCCCCTTTATTGGCTTCCGCCTCTTCTACCATGCGTATTATTTTGCCAAATGTAGAATCTCTGCCAATGGCATCTGCTAGAATTAATAATCGTCCGCCTTTTGCCATGGTAGATGCGTAAACTTTAGATCCTGGTGAGATCTCTACCGGCATTGATTCACCGGTAATAGATGACTGGTCTATTGTTGCATGACCTTCCAGTACCGTACCATCAACGGGAATACGGCCTCCGGGCCGAACCAGTATGGAATCTCCCTTTTTCACCTGATCCGTATGTACCTCTTTTTCGGTACCATTCTGAATGAGTGTTGCTTTCTGTGGGGCCAGCTCGGTCAGGGAACGGACGGAATCCCTGGCCTTATCCGTTGTATAGCTTTCTATATAGTCTCCTGTTCTCATAAAAAAGACAACTATGCCCGCAGTGACCCATTCCCCGGCTGCTAATGCCGTTATCGCGCCTAATGCCATTAGCGCATGTGGGGTAACCAGGCCTTTTCGTGCTGCTAATACTACCTGCTTAAAGACGGGGCAACCTGTGGCCAATACAATAAAGGCTCCTGCCCAGAAAGGAATGTGGCCTGTCACTATTTGAAAAAGGCCAAGCCATTCTCCGGCAACTATAACGAGCAATACGGCTCCCACTACCAGGCCAAAAAGTCGCACTGATTTTTTGGCTACAGCCTCAACGTCTCTTTTGCCTTCATCCTTTTGATCTTGCTCTTCCGGTACCTGATAACCAATATCTCTGACAGCTTTTTTTATGACGGATAGGTCCGGCATAGGATTTTCATAGAGGATATGAGCTTTTTCTGAATTCAGCAATACTTCAACTGAATTCACACCCTCTATTTTCTCAAGGGCATTTTGCACATTTCTTGCACAGCCGGAGCAATCCATACCTTTAACCGGTATTTCAATTTTTTGTGTCATTTATATTACTTGCTTAATCATGTGATGTAATTAGCAATAGCCAATTTCAGCACGTGAAGGTAATAATAAAGGCAGTTCCATTATTTCTTTCAATGGTAGCCTTACCACCTATTTGCCGCGTTAAACCGTGAACCAAAGACATACCAACTGTTGATTCTTCTTTCCATTCAGGGAAGCCAATTCCATTATCCTTAACCATCAGAGTATATTGATTTCCAACCTGAGTTATGCTTACCATAATCTCACCATTATCCTGATCCTGGAAAGCATGCTTAAAAGCATTGGATATGAGCTCATTCATTATGAGAGCACAGGGTATAGCCGTATTCATATCCAAATAAACATCTTTAGCCTGTACATCATAATTAACCTTTAAACCGGGCATAGAATAATTGGATGATAAAAACTGAACCAGCTTCAATATATAAGATTCTAAAGGAACACTGCTAAAATCATCCTGCTGATATAGCATTTCATGGATCATACCCATAGATTTTACCCTGTTTTCACTCTCAATGAGCAAACTTTTATAACCTTCATCTTTAACGGAACTAGCCTGAATATTGAGGAGGCTGCTTATAATAGCAAGATTGTTTTTTACCCGGTGATGGACTTCCTGCAATAAATAATCCTTCTCTTTAAGTAAAGCATCCTTTTCTTTTAGAGAAGCCTTCAGCTTTCGGTCTAATTCATCTCTTTGATTTTCAGTTTTCTTTTTTTCCAATGAACGCTTAACCGCATTGGGTAAACGTTCAAGACTTGATTTCAGGATATAATCATCAGCACCCCGTTGTAAACTTTCTACAGCAAATTCTTCAGAAACATTTCCTGTAACCAGAATAAAAGGGATGTTCCGGTTTTCCTGCTTAAAGATCTCGCATGCCTGAATGGAATCGAAATGTGGCATGGAGTGGTCGGATAATATGATATCAGGAAAAAAATCTTTCAAAGCAACCCGATAATCATCTTTATTATCAACTACTTTAAATTCACAGTCTATTAGAGCTTTCCTTAGTGTGCGCTGAACAAATTTTGTATCATCAGCAGAATCCTCAAGGTGAAGGACCTTTAATTGCTTATGTTGATTTTTTTTTGCCATAAAAGTTACTTTGGGGCTCTGTTTATAACCATCCAATATAAACCTACTTCTGATACAGATTCCAGAAAGCTGTCAAATTCAACGGGTTTAACTATATAGCTATTGGCACCTAACTCATAACATCGCTTAATATCCGGATCTTCATTGGATGAAGTTAAAATCACCACGGGGATCGTTTTTGTGTTTTCATCCAGTTTTATTCTTCTAAGAACCTCGATACCATCAATTTTGGGCATCTTTAGATCCAGTAGTATAACTTTTGGCTTAATACTCAGATCCCTGTCTGAATACTTTTCTTTGCCAAAGAGATAATTAACCGCTTCAGAACCATCCTTAAGATGGACAATCGGATTGTATAAATTTTTTTTATTGAGTGCTCTGATGGCCAGTTCGGCATCGCTCATATTATCTTCTACCAGAAGAATTTCTAATTCATTATCCATTACTATCCTTTTTATTGTCAAGTGTAAAGTAAAGTGTTGCTCCCCCATTAACGACACCTTCAGCCCATACGGATCCTCCGTGCCGGTTGATGATACGCTGTACAATGGGTAGCCCTACACCTGTACCCTCAAATTCATCATCTCCATGAAGTCTTTGGAACACGCCAAAAAGTTTATCATAATATTCCATATCAAATCCTACGCCATTATCTTTTACATAAAATGCTTCACCCCTGTCCGTATCTGTTATTCCAATTTCAATTCGGGTCGAGGCATTCTTCGAGCTATATTTAAACGCATTGGAAAAAAGATTTTGATAAACCAAACCCATAAGTGTCCAATCAGCATGTATGGGCGGCATGGGGTGTATGATAATTTCAGTCTGAGGATTTTTTGCTTCTTCAAATTGACTTATCACTGATCTAACCAGATCATTGGTATCTAATTTGGATTTACTTATTTCTTTTCGGCCTAACCTGGAAAATGTAAGTAAGTTATCAATTAACTTGCCCATTTTCTTTGCATTATGCATTACGGCATGTAAGGCCCGCCGGCAATCTTCATCAAGTTTATCATGGCAATCTTCGAGAAGTACCTGAGAATAGCCATGAATGGCCCTCAAGGGTGTTCTTAGATCATGACTTACGGAATAAGTAAATGACTCCAGTTCTTTATTGGAAGCTTCAAGTTGTATAGCTTTTGATTCCGTTTCTTCCCTTAAACTGGTTTGTACCTCAATAGCGTATTGAGTTTCTTCCGCTAAGGCATTTAAGCCCGTAGCCAGAGCATCTATTTCGTCTCTTTTATCACTTACTACAGCTTTTTCAGAAAAGTCCATTACTGTATATTTTAACATGATTTCAATCAACGAATTGACTCTGGCATTTTTTGCTTTTAAATCGATGCCGAGCTGATTCAGACTAACTGCGATATCTTTAAGTTCTCGATGTATTTCAGAGTCAACTTTCAGAGACTCGGAACCTCTGGCGGTAAAATCTTCTATTTGTTTGAGGATGCGATCAATACGCTTATCATCTATCATTCGCTATACCTTAATTAGAGAGGTTTATACATACTGCCTGAGCCATTTTCTGGCTTCTTTTTCATCGGTAAACATTTTCGTTGGATATGGTTGTGTTTTGATGGTGAAAAATAAATTGGCAACCATTTTCCCAAAAACAGAGCCTGAAATCATGGCTATAGCTTTAAACAATTTGGGAAATTCCTTTGCTACATATTCACGCCCTTCACGGGACATTTCAGACGCATTGGTAACATCGATCAGGATGCATATCCTATCGTCACCCATTATTTCTTTAAAATTTTTCAAGGATTTTTTTATATCCTCAATTGTACTCGGTGGCTTTTTTTTTGAGATAGCGCACATGAAGCCATCTTCTTTATCAAACCACAAGATTGAGCCCGGGAAATCAATCAATTCAGTATCCGGAGGGGGTTTCATCATAGTTTATGCTATTTATAAGGGGCAATAAGTAATAAGCTCATGAATAAAATATCCAGCAAAATTAGTTAACGCTAATGATACCTTTAATGAAAACAGGGGGGTAATATTGCTAGCAATTTGTTTTTTTTGTTCCAAAGAATAACTTCCATGAATATTCAACCATTTCCATTATGTTTAAAGTTGTTTTATCTCAAGAAATACATATTCGAACATATTATAATGATTTCTAAACCAAATAATGACTGTTTTTTTATGGGGTCCTTCGATGCACAAATTACTTCAACTATCGAAAAGGTGTTTAGAGTCAGAGGTTTTTTGGGTTCTCTGAATTGAGTTTGAATTTACCAGTAAACTTCTAAGCTATTGTGAAGAGAAAGCGATTGGATATAGCTTTGTAAGCTTTTTTGACTACATTAAAAAAACTACTCATTTTTAACTTATTTGATATGAAGAGTTTGTATAAAGCATATATCCGTCCGGTGCTATTCCGCATTCAACCGGAACGGATACATAATCTTGCATTGCGAGTCCTATCCGTTTTTGGCAGGTTTAATAAATTAGTCAGTCTAGCGAATACCAGATTTACATATCATCATTCTAAACTGGTTCAAACAATTGCGGATATTCGTTTTGATAATCCCGTTGGATTGGCAGCGGGGTTTGATAAGAATGGCCATGCTATTGAGATGCTGGGAGGTTTTGGTTTTGGGCATATTGAAATTGGGTCGGTATCTGCTTATCCCTCTAAGGGAAATCCACCACCACGGCTCTTTCGAATACCGAAGGAACATGCCATCGTGGTCAGTTATGGTGTGCCAAACGACGGAGCAGAGGTCGTTGCTACCCGTTTGAATGGACGTAATCCCGCAGTTCCATTGGGTATCAATCTGGTCAAAACAAATGATGCCACCCGGCCTAATACAGATGAAGAAGTATTATTAGATTACACCCTATCATTCAAACGGTTACAACATTCTTGCAGCTATATTAATTTGAATATGAGTTGTCCGAATTCTGCAAATGACCGTGATTTCTTTGATGAACCATCAAGAATACATGCTCTGCTTGAACGTTTATCGACCCTTTCACCATCCGTGCCTGTTTTTCTTAAATTAAAGCCCGTTCGCGATGATATGGTGTTACGGAAAATTGTAGAAATAGCAGATGAATTCCCTTTTATTGCAGGGTTTGAGTTCAACCTGCCTGCCGGAAAACCTGCTGAATTAGTGTTTACAACACCCCGAGAAAAATGGGTGAAGTATCCGGGTGCCGTTTCCGGCAGACCAGTAGAGCAACTCATGAATGCAAACCTGAAGATGCTTTACAAAATCATTGGCCGGGACAGCCGCTTTAAAATGATTGCGGCTGGCGGCATTTTTTCTGCAGAAGATGCATATCGTAAAATCCGTCTTGGCGCTTCTTTAGTCCAGTTGTATACGGCTATGGTATATGAGGGTCCCGGTATCGTAAAAGAAATAAATCAGGGTTTGGTGAAACTACTAGAGCGGGATGGCTTTGCTCATATCTCTGAAGCCGTAGGAGCGGATCATTTAAAGAATTAAATGAGAAATCTATAACTGATAGCAAAGTCTTTAGACTATAATTGACTTCACTACCAGTATATATATAATAACTTATCAGACTGTTGCTCCAGCCATTTCCCGGCAAATCCTGGCACAACGGAAACAAGCATCAGCGCATTCCTGACAGTGGGCCATATGGCTATGTTTCTCACATTCTTTTCCACAGGCTTCACATACATCTGCACAAAAAGCACAGAATCGTTCAGCAAACTCTGATCCCCCCGCCATTAACTTGGATGCCATATAGCATAAATCAGCACAATTATGATCCAATGCTATACAATGAGCTAAGTCTTTGGTATTGTCTTCTTGCAGACAAGCCGCTGCACAATGTTCACAAGTAACGGCACATTCATTACATGCATCGATACAATTTTGATATTTTTCATGTGGCATATTAAACTCCTTGTTTTTGTTAATTTTATGCTTATAACACCTCATTACATTTTCTATTATTTATTAGAAGTTAGAATGATATAACACAAGTATTCAAATCCATTCAATTGAATGAGGCACATCGGAATCTTAATAACCTATCATAAAAATAATTTTCGAAATCCACTTCCGTTGATATTCTTTGCAGTTATAAATGATGCAAATACATTATTAACAGTTACATATCATGGATAAAAGAAGTCAAGTCAAATAAGCCAAGCTGAGCCATATGGATTACTCAAAATTCAAGTTCAGACGTCAATTTTTAATTTCTGAAGTACCATGTGCATCCTTGGAATGGAATTACTGTATTCTGGATAAATTCCACATTTACGTTCATCCGGATTTAGAATTTACAATCATAAAACATGAAGGTGAAAGAAAGGGTGCCATTCTATTAGGTGACATGATTGATCCTTTTCAACCTGAACAAAGTAATTTTGATTTACTGCAAAACCTGATAAAACATTCGAAATCTATTGATCAGGCCCATAGTTTTTTACATTCAATGGGTGGAAGATTTGTACTGGTTATAAATCTAAATGACGACACATTTGTATTTCATGATCCCTGCGGGCTGAGAAGCGTTTACTACCTTCAAAGAAATGGGATAAACTACCTCGCATCTCAACCTAAAATCTTCGAGCATCTCTTCCCGCTTAAAACTGGAAATGATTACCAAACCTATCATCATTCAAAATTCAAAAACCATCCTGAACCCTGGTTACCTAGTGGATACTCACTTTATGAAGATGTTTACCATCTGGTGCCAAATCATTACCTGCAACTATCCAACTTAAAACAAGTAAGATACTGGCCTGTTGAAAAACTGGGCACAAATGGATTGGATGATATTGCAATGGAAGCAGCAGTTTTATTAAAACAACTCATGCATGCCGGCAATGCCCGATTTGATCTGGCATTGCCTCTAACCTCAGGGTGGGATTCAAGGCTGTTATTAGCAGCCTGCAGAGATATTACCCGGGATATATATTTTTATACTCTGCTTCATGATAAAACAAAGATCAGTTGGAGTGATATCAGGATACCGAAAAAACTGTTGCATGCTCTTGGTTATGATCATCATCTTATAAATTGCCTGAACGAAGTCGACCAGGAATTCTCTAAAGCCTACAAAAGTTCTTATATGGCACACCGTTGCTGGGAAAAAATGGCATCTGGCATGATTTCAGCGTATCCTGAAGGCAAGGTATGTGTAAAAGGAAACTGTTCAGAAATATGCCGGTGTTTTTTCCGAAATATTGATCAATACCCTGAAAGCATTAGTACAGAGAATCTCTTACAAACAAGGAAAGGTTGGAAAGATCTCCCCTTCGTATATGATCAACTTGCCGAATGGCATAAACAATCCACTGATATCGCTAAAGATATGGGCATAGATATTCTGGATTTGTTTTATTGGGAACACAGGATGGGCAGTTGGCAGGCACAATTTCAGCTTGAATTTGACTCAATTCATGAATGTTACACACCCTATAACCATAGAGGGTTGATAGAACTAATGTTGAGTGTATCGCCAAAATTTCGCGGACCACCCTATCTACTTTATCAAAAAATGATGGAAATTCTTTGGCCGGAAGTTTTAGGTCAGCCAATTAACCCCCCTTCTACCGCCAAAGCTAAAGTTCGTTCAGGATTGCGAGAAGCTTTATACATTCTGGGAGTGGGTAATATAGCTAAAAAGATGTACAGGGCAGTCTACCCATAAAATAGGCAAACTAAATCTTTCAATAATTTCCATGGCCATTACAATTAACCCATTATCAGCAAGTTATAAGTAAGGTCTCTAATTGATCATCAAAAAAAAGTAGATGGAAAACCCTGACAAAACCCCTAAATATAACCGACTTTCAAAGGATGAAGAACAGGTGATCATCCACAAAGGCACGGAGATGCCATTTACAGGTGAGTACAATTCATTTCGTAAGAAGGGCATTTACCAATGTAAGCGTTGCAATGCTCCGCTTTATACTTCAGAGCATAAATTTGAATCGCATTGCGGATGGCCTAGTTTTGATGATGAAATTGAAGATGCCGTAGATCGTGTGCCTGATGCTGATGGCAGGCGAACAGAGATTATTTGCGCCCATTGTAAAGGACATCTCGGCCATGTTTTTAAAGGAGAACTTATGACCGAGAAGAACACCCGTCATTGTGTTAACTCCCTATCTTTAACATTTGTACCTGGAATGGACTGAGCTCAGAATGGATTTGGCACACCGAAAATGGGGTGTAATTAATTATAGCTTTTCAAGAACGAGACGTTCATAGATTAGCCCGATAAAGTCATCTCTCAGAATTAATATGTTGTATATATCACCAAAACGGGTTTCCAGCAGATAGTAGACCAAGTCTATTAACTGATCGACTGTAATATCAGGATTACCAAGGTTATTTGCGATATTGTCCATGTCAGCTACATCCAGAGTGATGACTTCATCGTGTTGCAGGTCAATTAATACGATACATAATTTCACGATAAGCAAATACAGCATCTTTTTATAAGCTATCCCCTTGTCATTATCCTTTTTAATCTTCAGTATACTTTTTAGGATATTGATCCTGTTCTGCATGATGATATCGTTATTTTGAGTATTCTCGCACGATTCAATTTCTCTTTCCAGTTCTTTTAAGATGTCCATGAGTTACCTCTCATACAAAAATGGATTTTCGGATATTCCGTTGAATTGTACCCTCTTTTAGAGCAACTTCATAACTCAACGTCTTCGAACGTAATATCACACATCTAATTAGTTTAAATTTTATTTATCTAAAATTACCATCTTGTTATAAGACAAGTATATAGCCAATATTCACACGCTTATGAGAATAATGTTATAAAAATTTATTACCGCGCCTGCCCGTACAATGGAGTTTTTGAAGAAGGTCCTTATTGCCCATGTTAAGTTTTCAATAGATGGAAGGCTTAATCTGTAAAAATAATGTGGGTTGCTGAAAATGATAATATCCTTATTTCAAAAAAATATCGTAATATGATTCAGAGAACCCTTCGAATATCAACAATTTAACACTACCATCATGTCTAAAGAAAAATCAACCGCAAAAGAAAATAAAAAAAGCCCGGCTAAGAGCTTAAAAGAAAAAAGGGCGGATAAAAAAGCCAAATCAGGCAAGAAAGGATAGCTTCAACCTAATAGGTAGCTGAAAAGCTACCTATTTTATAGCAGCCAATTCATAAGAAAACATGAATTACTAGATGAGGTTCAGTTATCCCCTTTAACAGAATCTTTTTGATTTTCCTCTCCATTAGCTATGCTGCCAATGATATCCATAGTATCCAGATCTTTCTTGAACCTTATGCCAAAAGCAGATCTGGCATTAAGTAGTAGCCTTTCTTCAAGTGGAATAGCCATTATAAATGAACCTGAAGATACCATTGAAGAGGGTCCACGAGCTAAAACAAAATCATCATGTAAATCTATTATGTTATGATCAAGTTGTTTAAAGGCAGAGACTAAATTTTTGGTGTTATCCTCTTTACCATGCGGTGTTTTATATTCAATGAAGAAATAACTTTTATACCATTTGAATACACCAATGGCTGCAATCCCTCCTACTGCTGCAATCACAATAAAATCTGTATAATGTAACCCTATTAATATCAGGGCAGGTAGGAGAATGATTAACAACTTTAAAAGATCTGTTGCCTTATAAGGCCAATGATTATTTTTTAAGATATAATGAATCTCCTGTTCTGTCATTGGCATACTGGTAACTTAAAGATGCAGTCTTTAATTTGAATAAGGATAAATGGCAGGTTTAACCTTCTATTTTTACTTTAACTCTGTTACCTTTAACCTGAGATCGATTCATCGCTTGAATTACTGTTGATACATACTGGCTTGGTATATCGACTAGGGAATAGGTATTCTCAATATCAATATTACCTATAACATCACCTGGAATTTTAGCCTCTCCTGCAATAGCTCCTACTAAGTCACCGGGATGAATTTTATCCTTCCTTCCGACATTGAAATGCACAGTGGCCATATCTTTGTTGGAGAATTTTTTGGATGATTTCTCCATTCCGGAATCTGATACTGGTTTATCATTAGCCTCCAAACGCATTTTCAATAAAGCACCTGCAACTTCAACAGGTGTGAACCTGTCTTCCATTACTGATTCTATTTGTTCGATGTAATTACGCAAACCGCCTTGTTCTAAAACTTCACTCAATTCTTTCAAATGCCCCGTCATTCGTGATTCCTGTACATCAGCTGCACTGGGCATAGATAATGGAATAAGCTTCTGCTTAATTTGCTGCTCGATAAATTTAAGTCCGCGGTTTTTGCGGCCAGCACTAAATGTAATGGCTGTGCCTGATCTTCCTGCACGTCCGGTTCGGCCAATTCGGTGCACATAATATTCAGGGTCATTCGGGGTATCGTAATTAAAAACTACATCGACATCTTCCACATCAATACCACGAGCTGCAACGTCAGTAGCTACCAGAATATCTATTTTGCCTGTCCGGAAATGACTCATTACTCTATCCCGCTGTATCTGGCTTAAATCACCATTGATCATATCACAGGCATAACCACGTGCCTGAAGCTCCTGAGTTATTTTTTCTGTTTGCCGTTTTGTATTGCAGAAAACAAGAGCGAGTTTAAAATTATTGACATCCATTAAACGTGAAATAGCTTCATCACGAACAGATTCACGTACTTCAACAACATACTGTTTGATATCCGGAGCTGAAAGTGATTTGTGGCCGGTAGCGATATTAATCGGATTGTTCATGAAACGCTTCGAGATATCACGAATGGCTTTAGGCATCGTAGCCGAAAACATGACTGTTTGAACCGGACCTTTAGTGTGAGTCAGGATCAACTCCATATCTTCACGGAAACCCATATTCAGCATTTCGTCGGCTTCATCAAAGACGATCATTTTTAATATGTCCAGCCTCAGAGTACCTCTGTTAAGGTGATCAATAGTACGCCCTGGTGTACCCACTACGACCTGCGCTCCACGCTTTAGAGCAGTAATCTGGCGTGAAATAGGTTGCCCACCGTAAACCGGTACAACATTCAAACCCGGTACGTTTTCAGCCAGTTTCATAATTTCACCTGTAATTTGGATAGCTAATTCACGGGTCGGACATTGTAATAATACCTGTACAGCTTTGATCTTTGGATCAATCATTTCCACTATAGGGATACCAAATGCTGCAGTTTTCCCGGTGCCGGTTTGAGCCTGGCCAACAATATCTTTTCCCGCTAAGATGGCAGGAATACATTTACTTTGTATAGGTGTTGGCGCTTCATAACCGATATTCGATAATGATTTTAAAGTGGAAGAGCTTAGGTTTAATTCAGCAAAGGATAAAACGTCTTTCATAATGGAGTTTTGTATTCGAATAATTTAGAATCGTTGAAGTAATACATTCGGGAAATTTGAGGTAACCGGTTCTCAAATCAAATAACGAGCAAACCGCACCGGAATATCTGAGAGGATGATTAAAATAGGTGATCATCAATATACGAAAAAGTTATGATTTGTTTGATATCCTGAATTCTGAGAATATTTCAGGAATTGAATAAGTCCACTGACAGAACATAGTTTGATGAACTATTATTTGATGAACATAAACGAATTATAAATTATTTAATTCCAACCGCTGTACAGATGGTAATTTCGCAACAACTAAATCATAGGAATGCATTACCCATTCCTTAAGTTTATCATCCGGTATTTTACCATCAACGACAACTGTATTCCAATGTTTCTTATTCATGTGATACCCGGGTAGAACCGATTCATAGGTCTCCCTCAGCTCCAGGGCCACGGTGGGGTCACATTTCACATTGAAGCTCTTAAAATCATCAATATGAGTTAGAGCAAACATCTTATCTTTTACTTTGAATACCAAAGCATCTTCACCAAATGGAAAACTTTCGGTAACCCCCCGGAAAGAGAGACAATACTCTCGAAATGTTTCGATGTCCATGATTCAATCGTTATATCAGAGATAACCTGCTTACTTAAGTTCTTCCGGCAACAACCTAATAATTAACCCATTATTTTCCTCTAGAATATAAAGGAATCCATCGGGCCCCATTTTAATATTTCGTATTCTGCCAATCCCTTCAAGCATACGCTCTTCATGAATAACCTGATTGTTTTCAATCACATTACGATTTATAAGCTGAAAGGCTAGTGCACCTGAGAATAAATTCCCTTTCCATCCATCATATCGATCACTCCAGACAAAATCCATGCCTGATGGGGCAATTGATGGTGTCCATTGATGAAGCGGTGATTCCATCCCCTCCATTTCCGTATGTTCCGTCAAAACGGAACCATCATAATTGATTCCAAAAGAAATCTCAGGCCACCCATAGTTCAAACCTTTACGGATGATATTAATCTCATCGCCTCCCCTGGGACCATGCTCATGAGACCATATATCTCCTGTTTCGGGATGTACCGCTAACCCCTGAGGATTGCGATGGCCATAAGAATAGATTTCCGGCCGTGCTCCACTAGTTTTGACAAAGGGGTTATCTGAGGGAACCCTTCCATCATCATGCAATCTAATGATACTCCCCCCATATTCCGACAAATCCTGGGCATTGTCTTTTTCGCCCCGGTCTCCGATAGAGAAATAAAGATACTGATCCTTGTCGAAAACAATACGGCTACCAAAATGCTGTCTTTTTTCTGTAAAAGGTTCTGCAGCAAATAGAACTTCCTGATCAATAAGAGAGTTCCCATTTAACCGGGTTCGCATAATAGCCGTGTGGGCACCCTCTTCGCCCGGATTAGAGTATGTCATATAGATCCACCCATTGTTTTCGTATTCAGGATGTAACCCAATATCAAGCAATCCCCCCTGTCCATTGGCATAAACTTCAGGCATACCTGAAATAGAATCCTGCTGTAGTGTACCATTTCGAACTATCCGGAGCTTTCCTGCTCTTTCGGTAATTAATACGGAACCGTTGGGTAAGAATGCTAAACCCCAGGGAGTATCTAATCCTCTTGCCACAGTATCTACCCTAAAAGCTAGTTCTTCAGAATTTACAAGTTCAAGTTTTTCCGTAGGAAGGGGGAAATAGTAATCAGCTGGCAGGGTTTGCCCAACCAGGGTTCCACAGACATATAAATTAAACAAGACAGTCAACGCTAAGCTTTTCATATCACTCCATTCTAAGTATATTAATAAGTTAAAACCGGATGAGATTATAATTATAATAAGCCAATTATAAAAGCCCCAATGCACTCCAGTATTTATCCTTTGAAGAATACATAAAATTAGGTATTCTATTTATGGAAATTACCTACTTATCTTAATAATGGCTCAAAAAAATACAAAATCAATTTCCTTAAAAGCAGAAACCCTGGAGCAGGCTAAGAAATCTGCTGATGAATATGGCATTTCAATGCTTGAGTTTTTTGAAAAGGCAACGGAGAGATATTATAAACGTGCTTTTTTTAATAAACTCCAAAACGATTTTATCAAATTATCAAAAGTTAATGATTCCTGGAAAAAAGAGATCCGACGCCGCGAGAATATTGGCATTAACTTACCAAATAGTGATACGAAATGATCAAACCCAACAGAGGCCAGGTATGGGATATCACTTTTATAGATCATGGGGAAAATAGTACTCTACCCTTTCTTGTTCTCTCAGATGATTTACTTAATAATAGCGCAGCCGGTATTGTTATCATTTTACCTGTTATATATGATGAAAAAGGCATTCGATCACATATCAAAGCAAGCTTAACCGGGGTTGAACCCATTCAATATATTTATGTCTGTTGTGAGGAAATCGTAACTGTATCAGTTGATCGTTGTCATCAACTGGTTGGTTCGATAACTCAAAAAAACATGGATGAAATCAGTTATACCGTAAAAATGTTGCTGGGTTTATAATGTAAGTGGTCAACCTTGTTTTTCAACAGCCTCATTCTCTAAAAACCATGTGTAGGCATGTTCTATGCCTTCTCTTAGTTTTATAGTATCGGACCATCCTAGTTCTTTAATTCGTTGTACATCCAGCAATTTCCTGGGTGTGCCATCTGGCTTTGAACGGTCCCATCTTATCTCTCCCCGATGCCCTGTAATTTCCTGGATTAAATAAGATAATTCTTTGATGGTTATATCTTTACCTGTTCCCACATTATATAAGTTATAATCAGGCTTATTCTCCATAACATATAAAACAGCAGAAGCAAGATCATGTACATGCAGAAATTCACGTCTGGGCATACCACTGCCCCATAGATTAACGGATTGATTTGGAAGTGCTTCATGAAACTTTCTGAGCATCGCAGGCAGTACATGGCTGGTTTCAAGATCATAATTGTCTCTAGGACCATACAAGTTTGTTGGCATTAATGAGACATAATTGCGACTATACTGTTTCCTGAGAGCCTCACATAGCTTCAGTCCGGATATTTTGGCAATAGCATACCATTCATTGGTTTGTTCAAGAGGTCCTGTCAGGAGATAATCTTCTTTTAAAGGTTGAGGAGCTAACTTTGGGTATATGCATGAACTACCTAAAAATATCAGTTGCTGGACATCATTGGAATGAGCTGCATGAATCACGTTGGTTTCTATTACCAGGTTTTCATATAGAAAAGTATATGGGTAACTGGAATTTGCCAATATACCTCCAACCCGGGCGGCAGCCATTATCACAATATCTGGTTTTTCATCAGCAATGAAATCATTAACAGCATTTTGATCACGCAAATCCAGTTCCTCACTTGTTTTGTAAACCAGATTCAAATAACCCTGTTTTTTAAATTCCAGACATATGGCTGAACCAACCATTCCCCTATGCCCTGCTACATATATTTTTTGTTCTTTTGTCATTGTTTTACTGTTTACCATTAAAAACATGATTGTTCAAAGGCAAAGTCTCTAACGTTCACGCTCACTTACCTATAATACCCTGAAATAAAGGAAGAAATTTAGTAACTTGCTTAGCTAATCAAGACCCACAGCAAGAATTTACAACTTAAATACTATTACTCTATGTCATATACAAAATTAACAAAGCCTTCGACAGGTACTGCCATTACTATTAATGCTGACCAAACTCTAAATGTTCCTGACAATCCCATTATTCCTTTTATTGAAGGTGATGGTACTGGTGTTGACATTACCCCTCCCATGATGGATGTTATTAATCATGCAGTTGAAAAAGCCTATTCAGGCAAGAGAAAAATTGAATGGTTCGAAATTTACGCCGGTGAAAAGGCGGTTAATTATTATGGAGACAATACATGGCTTCCCGAAGATACTCTCACGGCAATACGGGAATACCTGGTGGCTATAAAAGGTCCATTGACAACTCCGGTTGGTGGTGGAATACGCAGTTTAAATGTAGCTCTACGTCAACTGCTTGACCTCTATGCTTGTGTACGTCCTGTGCGATATTTCAAAGGTACACCGAGTCCTGTAAAACAGCCGGAACTTACTGATATGGTCATATTCAGGGAAAATACAGAAGATATTTATGCCGGCATCGAATATCAGGCAGGTACAGAAGAGGCTAAAAAGTTTAAAACCTTTCTAATTGATGAAATGGGTACGAAGAATGTAAGATTCCCTGAATCATCGTCATTTGGTGTCAAACCCGTATCTGAAGAAGGCTCAAAACGTCTTATCCGTGCTGCCATTGAATATGCAATTGAACAAGGGCGCAAAAGTGTTACCCTGGTACATAAGGGTAACATCATGAAATATACAGAAGGCAGCTTCAAGAATTGGGGATATGAACTGGCTAAAGATGAATTTGATGCCAAAGAGATTGATGGCGGACCGTGGTGTGAACTGCCCAATGGAATCATCATTAAAGATGTTATTGCTGATGCATTTTTGCAGCAGATACTAACGAGGCCAGCGGAATATGATGTAATAGCTACTCTTAATCTTAATGGTGATTATATCTCTGATGCTCTCGCTGCTTGTGTTGGTGGCATAGGAATAGCTCCGGGTGCTAACATAAATTATAGTAATGGCTATGCTTTATTTGAAGCTACACATGGTACGGCACCTAAATATGCAGGTCAGGATAAAGTAAATCCGGGTTCACTGATCTTATCTGCAGTAATGATGTTACGATACATGGGTTGGAATGAAGCTGCTGATTTGGTAGAAAAAGGACTGGAAGAATCTATCAAAAATAAAGAAGTCACCTATGATTTTGAAAGGCTTATGGAAGGTGCAAAACTGCTTAAAGCATCTGAATTTGGCAAGAAGATTAACTCTTATATGTAAGTAAAGTAACATAAATGGTTACAGATTTTAGGGACGTCATATTGGCGTCCCTGTCTGTAGCTTTCAGACTTACTTCCAACTTATTGGTATTTCAACATCGCCCTCACTGTTGTCTCTTTTTCGTACAGTCAAAATTATATTTTTATTTTGCCCAACCGATTGATCGATGTCATAGGTTAAGTTTTTAAGATTTTCCACTTTATTTCCGTTAATCTTAAGTATAATATAATCAGAGCGAAGCCCCTGCTTCCATGCTTCACTTTTCTCTTCGACATTGGTGATCACCAGGTCATATTCATTAAAATCACGAGAGCGGGCCAATTCTGCAACGGTAATTCCAAACACAAACGATTGCTCTTCAATTATACCTTCATCGGGTTCAAATTGCAGTTCCTCATTGTTACGTGCCCATTGATTCAGATCGCGATCAACACCTTTTAATTCGATATCCAAATTTATCACATTGCCATTTCGCCAGACCCCAAAATTGGCAACGTCTCCTGGCTTCAACATTGCTATTTGTACCTGGAGCTCATTAGGTTCGTTGACGCCGACCCCATTGATTTCAAGAATGATGTCATCAACTTTAATCCCTCCGTGAAAAGCACTGCCATCTTCAACCAGATTTACGATTTCAACCCCCATTATGCTTTTTAAACCTAAATGATGAGCACGTTCCTGATCTATTGATGCAATCTGAACTCCCAGGTAAGGTCTTTGCACCTCACCATGTTCAATAAGGTCCGTGGCGATCTTGATTGCCATATTTATAGGAATGGCAAATCCATAGCCTTGATAAGCACCATTTTCTGTGGCAATTGCTGTATTGATGCCAATTAACTCTCCGTTCCTATTAACAAGAGCTCCACCACTATTGCCTTGGTTTATAGCTGCATCAGTTTGAATAAAGCTTTCAATCCGTAGATCATCATCAATGATATTAACATCCCGGTCACGTGCACTTACAATCCCGGCAGTCACGGTAGATTTAAGTCGGAAAGGATTACCTATCGCCATCACCCAATCCCCTACTTCAACATGGTCCGAATTTCCAATAATGGCTGAGGGCAAATCAACTTCATCAATTTTAAGTACTGCTAAATCAGTTGAAGAATCACTCCCAACAACCTTTGCGGTGAAACTTCTTTTATCATTCAAACCAACCTGAACTTTACCACCGGAATGAGCAATAACATGGTTATTGGTAATAATATATCCATCGGTTGTGAACAATACTCCTGATCCTATTGTTTGAGCCCTTCGTTCCGGCAGAAACCGATCCCAAAACCTTTCTTCATATTCATGGTTATCATCATCAGGCATACTATTTCTACTTACAGGCACTGATGATTCAATATAAACCACCGTCGGAGTAACGTCATGGGCGATGTCTTTGAATATATTTGATGGTGAATAAGATGCATCCTGGATTGGGTCAGAACTACGTTTTACCTCCGCAATATGAACTTCAGATCGGATGCTATTCCTATTATTTTGGAATATAATGGCCAAGGCACCAATCATGATTCCAATGCATAAAATCAAAAATCCGGTATAATAACTTTGATGTTTACTCATGCTAATTTAGTATTTGATAAAATATTTTATCTGATCTTCGATCTTTCAGCCCATCAATATGGTGCTTCATGTAAACATCTAAATGATATATTAAGTTCTTTATTTCTTGCATTGACAGGTCACTTTTTATTACCAGTCCTTTTTGAGGTCCCAAACCTTGCTTAATATAATTTACCTGACCAAATGTTAATTTATAGCTTAACCCCGAACTTTGATGATTACTAACTATTCCCTCTTCTATGTTTAAGTAGTTATCAGTGCCACTATCATCTGTAGATTCATAACATAAAGCAATGCCCATTATTTCAGCCAGACGTAATTGAATATATGGAAATAGTTTTCGAGGTGAATGTTTAGTTTCATGAAGCCAAATTAAAAAATTCTCAGTGAACTTATAAAAAGCCTCATTTTCAAGGTTATCCATTACAAGCTGATCAATCATCTCCAGAGTTGCCGTTGATATAGCCATTTTTTCCAAATTCACTCGGATATCATATGTTTTGGCCTTGTATGAAGCTTTTGTCAGATTCTGTACGGATCGTGACTCTTTGTAATACATGACTATATCTAAAATATTACCAATCTCTAGCAATCCGGAGAAATTACTATTTGATTTCTTTATTCCCTTGACGATGACCGCAACTTTTCCCTGGGTTTGAGTAAAAAGCGTAACAATTTTGCTTGATTCCCGATAATCAATTGTTCGTATTACAATAGCCGGAGTATGAATGATCATAACTGATCAATATAAGACCTATAAGGTTTCTACAATAATCTAATTAAAAGCTTGCTATATAAAACGCTATTTCATAGAAATAATCGCCATCATACGACCGCTTTTCTCTTTGTCACGGCGATAAGAATGAAATCGGTCACTTTCTGTAAACGTACAAGCCTGATGAGATTCTATATTCTGTTTCTTTAATCCAGCTTCAATTAATTCTTGTGTTAAAAACTTCCTAAGATCAATGTGTGGTTTTGAGTAAGTTTTATAATCCACAAAGTCCTGAGGAAACATTTCTGCGACTTCATAACCAACTTCAAATGCTGTTTGTGATATACACGGACTTACAAAAGCTTTTATTAGACGAACATCAGCACCAACAGTGGTCATTTTAGTTATTGCAACTCTTATAATACCATTTATTGCCCCACGCCACCCCGCATGAATAGCAGCAATAACCTTGTTTTCTTTATCTGCTATAAGAACAGCAGCGCAATCAGCTACAAAGATTCCCAAAGCCAGATTAGTATTCGTTGTTATCAATCCATCTGTATTTTGTTGATAGGTTGAATCGGTTGCAATGTTAACTTGATTACTATGAACCTGTTTCCCGATACAAAGAGGCTTATTACTCAGCCCCAGTGCATTCAACCATTGTTCTCTATTGTATTCAACAAAATGATCATGTCGCGTATCTGTGTTTGCGAGTGAAAAATCAGATGTATATCCGTATTCAACGTTTACAGGCTTCATTGTAGAGAATGCAGCGGTAATCAGATCATCATTCTTCCAAAAGGCAGGAATAATTACATTAGGTTGTAGTTCAGACATAACACCATTCTCCTGATGAGTTTGTAAGATTATGCTTTTAATCGGTCCAGCAATTTGCTCCTTACCATTTCATACGGAAAATGCTTACCCGTCCAATGATGAAAAGCTTTATCACCTTGATGGATGAACATATCCAAACCATCAATTATTACTGCATTTTGTCTCTGAGCCTGTCTTAAGAACTGGGTAAATAGAGGGACATAGACAATATCGTAGCATATTTTATGATTGAGTATATGCTCATATTCTTTAGGTACAGGTGAATACAATTCATTGGGTGACATTCCCAATGGTGTAGTATTAACAAACAATTCAGCACCATCAGATAATTCAGCTAAGAGGTTGTAAGGTCCTGTTGAAACTTGATCAGAAAATAACCGATAGTTATTAATAGTTGATTGTGGTTTTCTCGAAATAATTATGATTTCAGCCATTTCAAGTTGCACCAAACCATGAACAATTGCTTTTGACGCACCCCCACTCCCAAATACCACAGCTTTTTTACCTTTCAACCTTTTTCTGTAAGGATTGAGCTGTTGGGTAAAACCATATGAATCAGTGTTATAACCTTTAATTAGATTCTTTTCCCTGACAATAGTATTGACCGCTCCTATCTCTTTTGCAGACACATCTTCATCATCCAGAAATTCCCTAATTCTAGTCTTATAGGGTATGGTTATGTTAGCGCCGAGGAACTGGGGATGGGCAAATAGTTCCCTTAAATTACTGAAATCAGCATCTTTGACATCAACAGCATGATACTGTAAGGGCAGGTTATGGTATTTAGCCGCCGTATTATGTAACAAAGGCGACAGACTGTGGCTTATAGGATTACCGATCACCGCACAAAAAGGAGAATTATGCTCCATTAAAGCGGAAAGTGTAGTCGGCATTCTCAACTAATACTCCTGAATAAAGTTAGTGGGCTAAAACAAAAAAAGGGACTATAAGTCCCTTTTTATTTCTTTATAAGAAGTTTAAGCTGTGATTTCTTCTTTCTTTTCTGAAGTTGGCTCTTCCTCTTTTACAACAAAATCGCCACTTTCAGCCATTTTTTTAAACTTTTGAAGATCTAATACAAGTTGGTCGGATAGACTTTCCATGAATTTAGATAGCCCTTCTGTAGGTGCTCCAAAAAAAGTTCTATAGTCAAGGCTGAAATCTACTCTAGTTCTTGTACCATTATCAAGCGGAGTGAAACGAATCGTACCTGTTTGATTGAGATTACCATTTATCGTAATCCAGGCAAAACGAGTGTTGCGAAGATCATCAATGATATTAGTTACCCATCGGTATTCTTCACCATCGATTTCGGTCACATACTCAAAAGTTTGGGAATTAACTTTATTTACTTCATTTATACTGTCAATGTAACGAGGAAAATCAAGTGGTGAGCTCATCAATTCGTACACTTTAGCAAGAGGTAAATCGATTTCTATGTTTTGATGCGCCATATTATAAATTTGTCTACTTTGTAAAAATGATAGGTTTCAAAGTTTGCGGGTGCTTCATTAATTGATCTTTTCGCTTCGAATCAAATCACCCACCTTAAACATAAGATAAGCATTTTTATGGTCGTTAACAATTATTAATTGGGTTGACCCCCTGTTTTTTTAATATTATCATTGCTTTATTTAATTCATTTGAATGCATCCATGACTTATTAGTAACAGAGATAAAGGATTAAATATTTTTGCTCTCAACGGAAAATGAAAATAAAAAAAAGGCGTTTGAAGCTTAAACTTTACCCAGAGTTACCATAACCTTTTTTTTAATTTTCTTGCTGATATCCTCTATAGAATTCAGAGCATTGATTACTACAAATCGTTTTTCCTGCCTTGACAGATCATCAAAACCAGTGATAACTTTGCTATAGAAATCATTGCCTGAATTTTCCATCCTATCTTTAGTAAGGTTTTTACGCCTTTGTTCAGATTGTTCAATACTGATCTTTAAATAAAATGTAATGTCGGGTACTAATCCATGCGAGGCAATCATATTTAGCTTATGTAAGTCAGATAATGACATACTTTTTCTTCCATATCCCTGATAGGCTATGGTTGAATCATAAAATCGATCTAAAATAACAATGTCACCTTTATCAAGGCTTGGTTTCACGACTTCAGATATCAACTTTGATCGTGCTGATGAAAAAAGAAGTGCTTCCGTAATTGGATCTATGGTATTTTCAGAGCTGAGTAAGAGGGATCGGATTTCCTCTGAAACTTTAGTGCCACCGGGTTCGCGAAATATTTTTGGATTGAAACCTTCCTCTTCAAGTGACTTCTGTAATAATTTTATTTGAGTTGATTTGCCGCAACCATCGATGCCTTCGAATGTAATTAACAAATTAAATAGTATTGGTGAAATGAGTGATTATCTGCTTAATAGCTAATAATCATCGATTAATGTTTCTTTTGGTAAAGCCATTGCCAGTATTACATATACTAAAATACTAGATCCATAACTCAGTGCCAAAAGAACAAAAATTATTCGAACTATTGTTGGGTCTAAATTAAAATAAGCTGCTATCCCTCCGCATACTCCAAATAATTTTTTATCTCTCTTCGAACGATATAACCTTTTCTTCTGACGAAGGCCATATGAATCCATGGGGTCACTATTTAAAAAATTCCATCGTAATTTGTTTCTACGTTTTCTTTTTGATCTTCCATTTCGGGTAAATAATCCTGAGCCAGTAAGCAAGACAAGTATTCCACCAATGATAGTGAAAGCATGAAGCAGACCTGAAAAAGCTGGAACACCGGACGTAAACATAGTCTCCATAATATAGAGCATTGAAATTATCAGAATAACCATACCGCTTACGGTAGATATATTAACTTTTGAGGTTTTAGGTTTCACTTTTTCATCGGCCAGAAAACGTTCCAGGGTGGCCTCAAGCTGAGACTCTTCTACCTCAAAATGATCCTCAATATTTTTTCTTGGAGTTCTTTCCATACCTATAAATACGATTATAACTAATAAAAGTTACTTCGATAAGATTTTAAAGATCACTTACCTCTATTTATGTGATGACAGAATGTTCAGTAACAATCATATCCAGCTTAACATCATGGGGTTCTATAGGCAGCCTATCAACCAGACAGATTTCCGGTACCAATCCAATTTTATAACATTCAACTTCGGCTAAAAACTGATCATAGAATCCTTTACCATACCCAAGTCGATTACCTTCTCTATCCCCTCCTACCATGGGTACAATGACCATGTCGAGTAACTTGATAGGGATTTGATTGCCTCCTAAAGGTTCAAGAATACCCCATGGATTTCGAGCTAACTGTTCTTGTGTTGATAGCAATATGTGTTCCATTTTGTTCGAACCCTTAATAACCCTCGGAACCACAACATTTTTACTTTCCTCAAGCAGATCGTTAATAATTAATCCCGTTGAAACTTCCTTGGGTAATGAAAGATAACAATGAACCATGCTAGCTCTTTGAAATACACCTAACTCAGTAATATTTTTATAGATTTGGTTGCTTATCGCTTGTATTTCATATTCTTCAAGCTGATTACGTTTATGAAGGAGTTTTTCTCTTAATTCTACTTTCATAAAAATGCGCCTAATTTCTAAATCAACTAAAAAAAGATCAGCTTGTGTTTCTCATTATATGGACTTTCCAGATTATCTAATATTTGATCCCAAATATTAATACCATATTTGTTCATGAAATGTAGAATAGAAACCTCACGCTCCTGCAAAACCCCATTTGGAAATAGATGCTGTCGGATTTTACGTATTCTATTTAACTGAGTTTCTTCTTTTTGCTTAATAGTACGTTTAAGCTTTTGCTGTAACTTATCTATAGATTTGCAATAATTAGCTGTTTCTTTCCCTGCACTGCCTTTTAAACTGGCATCGAATTCAGAAATGTATTGTATGTATTCATCACCTATATTTTTAATTTCATCTTTCCAATCGGAGAATATTTGGTCAACTTCACCATATTCGATTTTGTCGATATAAGCTTTATCCAGATCTTCAATCCGTGCTTTATAATCAAAAGGATTGAAGGGTAGTTGATTCATGATACGTTCGATAGACGTTTCAACCAGTGTAGCACTTAGCCTGGGCAGAATAACAGGCATATCAATCCCAAACATGGGATAAACGGTACTCATCTGTCCATAATAAGCAATCTCTGCAGGGCCACCGACATAAGCAATATTAGGTAGTAGACAATCTTGAAGAATAGGTCTCAAAAATACATTGGGAGAGAATAGTTCAGGGTGATTTTGTGCCAAATTTAGAATTTCCTGTTTATCCCATTGCTGACCATCTTCAGAACTCCATTTTTCATCAAGGTTATTTAACCTGACTCTTCCATGCTTTTCTGTATGCAAAAATAGTGTAGTCCCTTGTATTTGAGCTTGCTGATGGTACTTAGCTCCTATCAAAGATGATTGTCGATCTAATACATCATGTATGGAATCTGCGTTTATTATTGCATTTTGCAGAGGTTCAATTAGTCTCTGCTTAAATGGAATAAAATCGCTGCCGGCAAATATCAATCCATGTTTAGAGAACAACGACGAAAGTAATCGAGCAAAACCGGTCTTAAGATTGCCAGACTCATAGGCGTCATCCAGTAAATTCATTAATTCATCTTTGAAATCAGTATCCGGTAACAATTGATAAACTTGTTCTCGAAATTCTGGTAAAGAATCACTGATGTCAATGCGTCCGACGCTCGGTCCGTTTTCCCGTGGAGGTAGTTTTATATCTTTTATCTCACTTCCTATAGGTAATTTAATACCGGAAATTTCTTCAAAATCGTGATCTTCATCAGCAAGCCAGAAAACGGGCACGACTTTTTTTCCGGTTGTAGCTGATAACCGTTTAGCTAAAAATATGGTAGTGATGGTTTTGAATACTGTGAAGATCGGACCTCCATATATTGCCATTTGCTGACCTGTAGCTACTGTCAGGGTATCATTCTTTCGAAGAGCTTCAATATTTTCTACAGCAGCCTCTTCTAGTCTAAAAGGAGCATTAAAGGATTTTAAATCTTCAACGAGCTCGTCACGATTACCGTTAAAAGTCTTTCTAGAGAAAGATTGCTTATATCCCTCATCACTGAAAGGATCAGCCGAATAAAATTCTTTAACCTTTTTAAAATCTGAAGTGTAGTGGCAAAAAAGGGTACTGAATGTAAGGTCACTAAAACTAATGTCTTGTATTTTCAATAATCAATCCTTCAATTTCCTGATCTCATCTCGGATTTTTGCAGCACTTTCATAATCTTCTTCAGCAATAGCTTTTGTCAGGCTTTTCTCCAGACGGCGAAGCTGTGCATCGCCTGCAGATTCGGGACGGGCGGATTTATGTTCTTCTTGAATTACGGAATGTTCATCCATATCATCTGATTTGGGTTCAGAAATAATTCCGGCCTCATCCAGTATTATTTTTGAAACATAAATTGGAGCATTGAAACGGATTGCTAAAGCAATGGCATCACTTGGCCTGGCATCCTGTTCGATACTATTGCCGTCATAATCATAAGAAACTTTAGCATAGAAGGTGCCTTCCTTTAACTCATGTATTAAGACATGTTTCACAAATGAATTGAAACTTTGAATCACGTTTCGCATCAGATCATGAGTCATTGGCCTGGGTGGTTTGATATGCTCAAGTTCGAGGGCAATAGCCTGGGCTTCAAATGTCCCAATGATAATAGGAAGCCGTCTGTTCCCTTCTGTTTCATTAAGAATAAGCGCATATGCGCCTCCGCTACTAGGGCTTGTTGACAAGCCCAAAATATCCATGTGAATATTATCCAAGGTGCAACTTTTTTAAAAGGTCATGATTTTTGATCTGTACAATTTAATGATTTTTAAATGGTACAAAAAGCCAAATCTATAAAAACATTATTGAATTTAAACTCCTGATAACTATCCTTTAACCGATATAACTCCCCGTTCATTGTATAAGCTAATAAAATTAGCTGTAACCTTTTTCTAAAACTATATGATTCCAGCATGAATAGAGAGTAAAATAAAATAGTATTGTGTATTGAAAACCGGGGAGATCACAATAACTACCTTTTTTACGTTGACATTAGCCATAATCAGAAGTAATTTTGCCATGATCAAAAAATCTGGCAAAAAAGCAGAATGATGTCATCAGTGTCTCATTAATACTTATCAATATTATATTACTGGCTTTTAATGATTGAAACCTACATTCCTATTCTTGTGCTCATTGTAGTTGCAATCGGCCTGGCACTATTATTAATAGGCCTATCCCGTGCCTTAGGGCCCTTTAGACCTAATGCACCGAAACTGGGACCTTATGAAAGCGGCATGGATGCCTATGGGCAGGCAAGAGAAAGATACTCTGTTAGTTTTTATATAATTGCCATGGAATTCATCGTCTTTGACCTGGAAGTTGTATTTATTTATCCATGGGCAGTTCAATTCAGAGAATTGGGGGCAACGTCATTTTGGGCAATGATGATATTTATCACCATATTATTTTTAGGGCTGATCTATACTTTGAAAAAAGGAACACTTGATTGGGATTTAAAAAAAGAAAAAGTTAATTAAAGAGAATTATGGGTTTAGAGAGTGCTATGGGTGAAGGCTACTTCACCACGACTGTTGATTCACTTGCAAAATGGAGTAGATCGAATGCAGTATGGCCTATGCCAATGGGTTTAGCTTGTTGCGCTATTGAAATGATGGCTTTTGCAGGTCCTCGATATGATGCTGCTCGGTTTGGCTCCGAGGTTATGCGTTTTTCACCACGGCAAAGTGATGTTATGATTGTAGCAGGTTGGTGCTCATATAAGATGTCTCACGCTATTCGTCGCATTTGGGACCAAATGCCTGATCCTAAATGGTGTATCGCTATGGGTGCCTGTGCTTCTACCGGCGGTATGCATCGCTGTTATGGAGTAGTGCAGGGCGTTGACAATTTTCTTCCCGTTGATATCTATATTTCAGGCTGCCCACCCCGTCCAGAATCCCTACTCAATGCCTTGATGAAGATTCAGGATAAAATTAAACAAGATCAATCTGTTTTACTGGATAAAAACGAATGAGTAATATAACTGCCCAGGAGCAATTTCTTGATGATATTAAATCCTATTTAGAGAATGACCTTCTTGAAACAACTTTAGATTACAAGTTCCCACACATAAGGATCACAAAAGATCGGATACAGGATACCTGCAAATGGCTGAAAGAGAAGCAACATTTCATTTATTTGGTTGATGTTTTTGGGACAGACCGCTTTACTGCAGAAGATCGGTTTGAAGTTATATATCATATATTTTGCCTGAGAACACGGGTAAGGGTATTCCTCAAGATTCGTGTCGAAGAGGAAAATCCGGTTGTACCCACAGTAACAAATATATGGCGATCAGCTAACTGGAATGAACGGGAAACTTTCGACATGTTCGGAATTCGATTTGAAGGTCATCCTGATATGCGGCGTATGTTTATGCCCGAAGATTATCAATATTATCCTCTTCGGAAAGAATTTCCGCTTATTGGGGTTCCCGGCTCCATTGAACTTCCAAGTACAACACCTGATCAAGTATAAGCATGGATTTAGAAAAATTATCGTCAAAGTACAGTCCTAAGTTCTTTTCAGAACACCAGCATGCTCTTTATAAAAGTCTGGAAGACAAACATACAACGGTGGAAATCGATAAAGATGATCCATTAGAAACACAGATGATTCTTAATATGGGTCCGCAGCATCCTGCAACTCATGGTGTATTAAGAATTGTTCTGGAACTGAATGGTGAAAAAATCGTCCGGTCTAAACTGGATATTGGATACTTACACAGGGGTGTTGAAAAAATTGCCGAAAATAAGACCTATCAGGAATTCATGCCTTATACAGATCGCATGGATTACCTCGCTCCATATAGCAATAATGTAGCTTTTTGCCTGGCTGTAGAAAAGATCGCGAATGTCCAGGTTCCTGAAAGAGCTACTTTTATACGTATGATCTGTTCAGAACTTGCTCGTATTTCTTCTCATTTGCTGTGGCTTGGCACTATGGTAATGGATGCGGGTGCCATTTCATTCTTTATCTGGACTTTCCGTGAGCGTGAAAGACTTTACGATATTTTTGATCAGGTTGCCGGGCACAGATTCACGGTTTCTCATTCCAGGATAGGTGGCGTAGCCAATGACTTTACTGATGATGCATTGGCTAGTATCCACGAATTTGTGGATAATTTTCCTCAGGAATTAAAGGATTGGAATAAACTTCTGAATAAAAACAGAATATTTATTGATCGTAATCAAGATATTGGCAGTATAACACATGATGAAGCTGTTGAGGTTGGGCTAACGGGACCAGCCCTCAGAGCAACGGGTATCGCCTATGATATTCGCAAGGTTGAACCCTATATGCTTTACAATCAGATAGACTTTGAAGTCCCCACGCGTTTAGAGGGTGATAATTTGGCTCGTTATTTTTGCCGTATGGAAGAAATGGCTGAATCCATTAAAATCATTAAGCAATGCCTGGCTAAAATGAAAAATGGACCTATTCGTACAGACGATGCGAAAAAAGCCTACCCTTCAAAAGACGAAGTTTATTATTCCATGGAAGGACTGATTCATGACTTTATGATGACAGATACCGGTGTTTGTCCACCAAACGGTGCTGAGAGTTATCATTCTGTTGAAGGTCCCAAAGGGGAACTTGGCTACTTTATTCAAAGTGATGGAACCGGACATCCATGGCGTGTTAAGATTAACTCCCCTTCTTTTTCAAACCTTCAGGGCCTGGAAGATGTGCTTGATGGCGAAATGGTAGCAGACACTGTAGTTATAATTGGAGGCATGGACCCCGTAATGGGAGAATCAGATAAATAATGAATGATATAGTTTTCGATAAAAACGATCTCATAGAAATTGAAAAAATCAAAGCCAAATACCCCGATTCTAAATCAGCGGTAATGCCAGTATTGTGGTATGCGCAGGATAAATTTGGTGATACAAATACTGACATCCAAAAATTGGTCGCCGCTACTCTTGATTTACCACCATCTCACGTTTATGGTGTTGTGACATTTTATACTCAATATTACGATGAGCCCAAAGGCAAATTTGTTCTGGATGTATGTACCTGCTTATCATGCCATCTTTGTGGAGGTTATGATATGTTGCATTATGCCGAAGAGAAACTGGGAATTAAAGCCGGTGAAACTACCGATGATGGACTGTTCTCTCTGCAATCTGTTGAATGTCTTGGTGCTTGTGGATATGCGCCAATGATGCAGGTCACAAACGATAAATTTGTCAATCATCTAACCAAAGAGAAGTTGGATAAGGTAATTCAGTCTTTAAAAAATGGTAAAGGCATAGAATTTGAGCCTATCGTTATTCAGCAACATCAAAATGCGCCTAAATAAATGAGTACAGACTGGAAATCCTACAAACCATTATTATTACCAGATATAAAGAATCTGTGCGAAATAGGTGTTTACGAGAAAAACGGCGGATATAATGCTCTTAAAACCGTACTCAAAAACAAGAATAAATGGTCCCCGGAAAATGTAACCAATGAAGTTAAAGCATCCGGACTTCGTGGCCGTGGTGGCGCAGGTTTTAGTACAGGTATGAAATGGTCTTTCATGCCTAAACCCGATGGGTTACCAAGATATTTGGCAGCAAATGGAGATGAATCGGAGCCTGGAACTTTTAAAGACCGTCAAATTTTTGAAAATAATCCACATCTATTTATCGAAGGTGCAATCATCGCTGCTTATGCCATGAGCATTGACGTCGTTTATGTCTATATTCGTGGAGAATATCGTCCTTATCTCAAAATGCTTCAGAAAGCAATTGATGACGCTTATCAAAAAGGATACATTGGTAAAAATATTTTAGGCAGTGGTATCGATGTGGAAATGTACACACACATGGGTGCAGGCGCTTATATCTGCGGTGAAGAATCTTCATTGATGGAATCACTCGAAGGTAAACGAGGTTACCCTCGTGTAAAACCTCCCTTCCCTGCTCAAAAAGGATTATGGGGCAGACCAACCACTATCAATAATATTGAATCCCTTGCCAATGTACCTCTGATTCTCAAAAATGGTGCAGAATGGTATTCTAAAATTGGTGCAAAAGGTCATGCTGGACCTGTACTATATGGTATCTCAGGCCATGTAAACCGACCAGGGGTATATGAATATCCCAGTGGTATGCTGATTACTGATTTAATTGATCATGTAGCAGGTGGAATAAGGGGTGGAAAGAAGCTAAAAGCTGTAATTCCAGGAGGTTCATCTACCCCACCTTTAACAGCAGAGATGGTAAAGGGGACAGCCATGGATGCTGATTCGTTACGAGAAGTTGGAACTATGATGGGTACTGCCGGCCTTGTAATTATGGATGAAGATACTGACATCGTAGATGTGGTTTGGAGAATATCCAAATTTTATCATCACGAATCCTGTGGTCAATGTACTCCCTGTCGGGATGGTACAGGTTGGCTTCAAAAAACTTTGGATAGAATCAATCGTGGTGACGGTGAAATGCGCGATCTTGATTTATTACTTAATATTTGCAACCAGATGGAAGGTCGCACTATTTGCGCACTTGCGGATGCTGCAGCATGGCCTGTTCGATATAGCATAGATCGTTTCCGAGCTGATTTTGAAGCAAAATGCAAAAAAAATGTATACGCAATAGCATGATCATTCAAAAAATTAGTATTTAACATGAGCAGTTGTTAGTTAACCAATTCGTAATTTATAATACCAAATTCGTAATTTCCTAAAGATGCCAGAGATTTTCATTGATGATGTGCGTTATGAATACGAAGAACCACAAAAGGTTCTTCAATTTATGCTGGATAAAGGGTTAGACCTTCCTTTTTTCTGTTATCATCCATCGCTTTCAATCCCTGCTAATTGCCGGCAGTGTCTCGTTCAGGCTGGCACCCCTGTTAAAAATCGTGAGACAAACGAGTATGAGCTTGACGAAGAAGGTAACCGGGCTATCCGTTTTTTCCCTAAACTTATGACTTCTTGCAGTCTGGATATGGCTGACGGAATGGTCGTAAAAAGTCATAAAACCTCAGAATTGGTAAAAAGAGCCCAGGCAGACAACCTGGAATTTATATTAATTAACCACCCTCTTGACTGCCCGATATGCGACCAGGCCGGGGAGTGTCCGCTTCAAATTCAAACATATAAGTATGGTCCTGAAGGAAGTCGTTTTGAACATAAAAAAGTTCACAAACCTAAAAGATATCAGCTAGGTCCCAGAGTTGTTCTTGATGCGGAACGCTGTATTAATTGTACCCGATGCGTCCGATTTACGGAAGAAATTAGCAAATCGAATCAACTTTCTATCATTTCCAGAGGTGACAAAAATTACCCTATGACCTTTCCGGGTGATACTTTTGATGACCCCTACTCATTAAACACTGTTGACATCTGTCCGGTTGGTGCCTTGACTTCGGCAGATTTTCGTTTCAGGGCCCGGGTTTGGGAAATGAACCAAACCCCTAGTATTGATGTCACCAATGGTAAAGGGTGCAACATAGACATTTGGACCAGGGACAATGTGGTTATGAGAATAACACCTCGTTTTAACAAAGAAGTTAATGACCATTGGATGCCTGATGTAGGTCGGTTAGGTTATACGTTTATGAATGAAAACCGGGTATCAAAGCCTCAAATTAAACTCGATGGTAAAGAGCAGGCTAAAACGTCATGGAATAATGCACTATTAACATTTGCAGAAAAAATACAAGAGTATAAACCTGAAGAGTTTTTGCTGTTGGGGAGCCCATTCTCCTCTGTTGAAGATAATTACGTAATGGCTAAGTTCTTCAACGAATTAGGTCAATCTAACGTACATTTTGTCCCTCATATCATTGAAGGATCTGGAGACAATCTGTTATTGTCAGAAGATCAGGCTCCCAATACCAATGGATGCCGTCTTCTTAATTTCGAGGAAGATTCTGAAAAAAAACTTACCCAAGTTTTACAGGACGGCCAGTTTAAAGTAATTGTCATCCTGGGAGATGACTTGTTGGGCCACTCCTACATTGATCAAAAGCTCTTTGATGACAAATTTGTAATTACCTTTGCAACCAACATTTCAGCAACAACTATGGCTTCAGATTTAGTGATTCCTATGACATGCTCTGCTGAACATGCTGCCAGTTATGTTAACATTGATGGGAGAATACAGCGCACTGTACCGGCTAAAGAAACTCTATACACAAGCCGCCGTCTGAATCTAGAAATGTCTTTAGCTCGTCTTGATCATTATGGCACTAAATTTGATAACTGGGTTAAGGATTCAAACAGGGTTGATTGCATTCCCGCATGGGAATTTTTTGTTCGTGTAGCCAAAGAGATGGATCGTGATCTTGACTATTCTTCATCACGGGAAATAATGGCAGCTATCGTCAATACTAATCCTGATTTTCAAGATGTAACTTATGAAAAAATGGATGATGTAGGCGGTATTATTTTGAAAAGTTCCAGCACGGTAGCGGGCTAGAAGTTTTATGTATTATGGTTAACAAAAATAAAAGAATATAATCCTATATGTCGCCAGAACTTACTACTTCCCTTATCGTAATGGGTTTGACTGTTTTTGCCGTGCTGAATTCGGCAGCTGTGGTCGTATTAGCAGAACGGAAAATTGCAGCATTTATCCAAAACCGATACGGACCAAATCGGGTTGGTCCCTGGGGCGTACTTCAACCTCTGGCTGATGTTGCAAAATTGTTACTGAAAGAAGACCTGACTCCTACACAAGGAAACTCCTTCCTTCATGCAATGGCACCCGCCATTCCCTTGATTACAGCCATCATGATCATTGTGGCAATCCCGGTTGGTGACGGTCTTGTTGGTGCTGATATCAATGTAGGCGTATTATATATTTTAGCAATAACATCCTTAAGCGTATATGGTGTTACACTTGCTGGCTGGGCTTCGAACAGTAAGTATTCCCTTTTGGGAGGATTGAGATCTGCTGCCCAAATGCTTAGTTATGAACTTCCAATGGGTATAGCTATTGCTTCAGTCGTACTTTTTGCCGGTTCCCTCAATATAATGGATATTGTTAATGCACAGGCTGGCTGGTGGAATGTTTTCGTCAACCCAATAGCCTGTATCATTTTCGTTATTTGTGCTTTCGCTGAAGCCAACCGCGCACCATTTGATCTGGTTGAAGCTGAGCAGGAATTAGTTGGTGGCTTCCATACAGAATACAGTGGTATGAAATTTGGCATGTTCTTCCTGGCTGAATATATGCATGTCGTCATTGGTAGTATGCTCATTACAACCTTCTTTTTTGGTGGTTTTCATCTTCCATTTGCTGCTTACTGGCTTCCGGAAATGAATACAACCATAAAGGCTATCTTGGATATCAGTGTCTTTGCCATCAAAACATTTTTCTGGGTATTCGTATTCATTTGGGTGCGCTGGACCCTTCCCCGATTCCGCTTTGATCAGCTTATGAAACTCGGCTGGAGCAAATTGCTGCCATTGGGTATCCTTAATTTTATCGTTATGGCTATCATACTTTTTTTGACTGCTTCTTAATGTAAAATAGATTGCAGTAAGCTCTTATCAAGGGTTTATGAATGCTGGGTTTCAAGAATGATATTTTATTTCTTCATAAATACATACTCCTATGCCTGATCCACATACCCTCATTGATAAAGCAATAAAACTACTAGAAATAGAACAAGAAGTCTATGGGGCTTTTTCTGTGAAGGGCATTAAAAAATCTGAAAATAAAAAGAAGGTTACCATGAGCTTTGATACATCAACATCTGATGAAGCATTAAATCAGCTTAGCAACATTAAAAGCCTTGTGGAACTTGAGGATTATTGCAAAACCTGTGAGATCTTGAGAACCGATCTTACTGACACTAACCTAGTTATGGGTGCAGGTAATCCAAATGCAGATCTTATGCTTATTGGCGAAGCACCGGGAAAGCAGGAAGACCTGCTAGGTGAACCTTTTGTTGGAAGGTCTGGACAACTGCTTACTAAGATAATGGAAGCAATAAATTTTCAGAGAAATGATATATATATTGCAAACATCCTGAAACATCGTCCTCCCGATAACCGCGATCCTCTTCCTGCAGAAAGACTGCGTAGTCTGCCCTATTTGCTTAAACAGATTGAGATTATTAATCCTAAGTTAATATTATGCCTGGGTAGAATATCTGCTCAAACCCTTCTCGGATGCAAAGACAGCATGAAAGATATGAGGAGAATATTTCATCCATTTATGGATAAATATGAGCTTATGGTTACCTATCACCCTGCTGCCCTTCTAAGAAATCCAAACTGGAAAAAAGACACATGGGAAGATGTTCAGTTGCTTAGAAAACGATATGATGAAATGGGTGGCAAGCCATAAATAATGTTGAACATCTGCCTACCGTTTGTTTATATTTTCTTAAGAAAACTGCGATAATTGGAACTGATTTAAGTATCTTTACCTTCAGCCAATTTCCCCATCATTGCATAAAGTTTTATGGCCTCAGATACAAACGGTTTCCAAAAGAACAAAAAAACTCACCAGGATCAAAATCAGATGCTGGAAAGTCAGGGTCGCATTCCTCCCCAGGCTCTTGAGATTGAAGAATCCGTACTTGGGGGTATGTTAATCGAAAAGGAAGCTGCTTCTATTGCGCTTGAACTGTTAAAAGCGGACGATTTTTATAAACCGGCACATCGGCATATTTTCGAAGCCATCTACAATTTATATGAGGGAGAGAATGCACTTGATCTGCTTACGGTAGAAAATGAACTTCGTAATCAGGATCTTTTGGACACAATTGGCGGTAGAGGTTACCTAACCCAGCTTACCAGATCAGTTAGTTCATCAGCAAATATAGAATATCACGCACAGATTATTGCTGAGAAAGCTATCAAGAGGAACTTGATCTTAACCTGTACAGAAGTCATCAAAGATTCATACGATGGTACGAGTGATCCTTTTGATCTGCTTGATAAGGCAGAACAGCGGATTTTTGATCTGGCTAATTCAAAAGGACTTCAGACAACCAATCACCTAAACGAGGTGGTTAAGAAGACGCTCAAATACTTGGAAGAAGTTCGCGACCGGCCCGGCAGTATTACTGGCGTTCCAACTAGTCTTGATGTTGATAAACTAACAGCAGGGTGGCAAAAAGGTGATTTAATCATTGTCGCTGCTCGCCCATCTATGGGTAAGACGGCCTTTACTCTTAGCGTAGCACGGAATACGGCTATGTATCCCGATAAAGCACTGAGAGTGCCGGTTGCTATATTCAGCCTTGAGATGTCTAGTCAGTCACTGGTCCAGCGATTACTCACTATGGAAGGGCGCATCAATGCCCAGGATGCCAGGACAGGCCGTCTGAATGATAATCAATTTAAAAGTCTAATAGAGGCTGCAGGAAGATTACATGCTGCGGACATTTTTATTGATGACTCTCCTGTTTTAAGTATTATGGAACTTCGCTCCAAATGCAGGCGGCTTAAAAATGAACATAATATAGGCCTGGTCGTTATTGATTACTTACAGCTTCTAAGTGGTCATTCAGCTAATAACAATTCAAGCAGAGAACAGGAGATTGCCACTATATCAAGAGGATTGAAAGCATTGGCCAAAGAATTAGATATTCCAGTGATTGCTCTCTCTCAATTAAGCCGTGCCGTTGAACAACGGGGCGGAGATAAAAGGCCACAGTTGAGCGATTTGCGTGAATCAGGCTCTATTGAACAGGATGCTGATTTGGTGTGTTTCCTATACCGCCCTGAGTACTACAAGATAACCACTGATGAGCAGGGTAATTCAACAGCAGGGGTTGCTGAGCTAATTATAGGAAAACAACGAAACGGACCTACGGGTACGGTTAAACTTGCTTTTATACAGGAATATGCAAGGTTCGAGAACCTGACCTCCGCTCAAAATGACTTTGATGATGATAGTGATATTGATCCCTTTATAGACCATGAGCCTCCCACCCTGCCTTCCAAAGGTCAACATAAAACGGGATATCACCCGGGTGATGATTCACCATTTTGAGACTGTTTTTTCGCCTGTTACTGAATTAGACTGACAGTTTATTTTGGTATATATAAATAAAGAAGTTAAACTGCCTTTCTTTATATATTAGAGTATTAACGATCTATTTAAACAAATCAGAATTAAGAATAAAGGCTAAATGGATGTACTTCCCGGTTCAGGAATCCATTGATTATTCTTCATTAGAAAGACAGCTTTACCTGCGTTGATGAAAGCCTTTTTATGCCACTTTCTCAATTCTATTTCAATTTTCGTTTGGGTTGCCCTAATATAATTATAGCCATTGGGTTCATTGCGCACTCTGTTAGAGATAGCAGTACCTGCCTGTGCTACAATTACAGACCGTTTAGACGTTGGATAAAAGGTACGGATATCACCTGTATATCCATGATGTAAATGACCAGCAAGAAGAAGATCTACGTTATTACGATCAATTACCTCCAGCGCTCGAACAGCCCGTCCAACTAAATCTACCCCTACGTTTTCTTCCCCGGGTGGTGGAATAAAAGGATGATGGGTCACCAATACTTTAAATAATGAATTTGGCAAGCTCGAAAGAATACGTTCAATTTCATCGATTTGTTCAATGGATATTCTGCCACTCTTCCACGTCAATGATCTGGCAGTGTTAATTCCCAATACAGCTATTTCATCGTCCACATACGTTGGAAATAAATCCTCAGTTATAAATGCTTTATATCTGTCTAATGGTTTTAAAAAACGTCGGGCTACATCAAATAAAGGAATATCATGATTACCCGGAATATTGATTTGTGGCTGAGGTAGTTGCTTAACAAAATTTGCGGCAGCCCGAAATTGTTTTTGTCGTGCTCTCTGTGTAAAATCCCCACTATTAACCACCAGATTAGGACGAAGCCGTTGTATATCTGCCACCAAACCCCGGGCTACCACTGGGTCTTCACGGCCAAAATGTAAGTCTGAGATATGAGCAATGGTTTTCATGGCACCACCACTCTCAACCCCTTTTTAATTATATTGAATCGCAATGGTGAATGTAGTTTTTTATTTTCACCATCAATCGCTACTGTTACTTTTCTTTTATTTGGTCGGACAGTTATTGAAGAAACCAGCCTTGTTTCAATATTTTGTACTCCTTGAATCCCTTTAGTAGTTAATTGCCAGGCCATTCGTAATAGTGACCAGATACCGGTTGCATGCACGGTGCAGACCCAAAGGTGTCCACCATTTAAAGTTGACCTTGATGAATTACTTAAGATCCCATTTTGATATTCATTATTGCCTACAAATAAAAGTGGGGTATAGTAATGATCCCTACTGTTTTCACCCTGAACAATGAGCCTGATTTTTGGAAAACGCCAAAGTACAAAGAAAGCAGCAACAATATGAGCTTGCCATTTACGCCATCCATGCTTCTCTGTTTTATCATCCCTTTCCTTTACAATTTGTGGGTAAAATCCCATTGTAGCATTATTGATAAATATATTGCCATTTACCTCTCCAAGATCAATCTGTCGCACATTTAATTTATCAAGTAATTTTATTGCTTCGATAGGATCTTTGGGTATCCCCAAATCTCTGGCAAAATGATTTCTGGTCCCGAGACCTAATACCGCCAATATGATATCCGAATCTTTTACCAATTTTGCGGCAGTACTTATGGTTCCATCTCCGCCTCCTATCACCAACACATCTATTCCCTTAGCTATCATTTTCTTAATTTCGTTGACCGTATTATCACCGGAATCAACTACTAGGCATTCATGACATACCTTTGCTTTTAAATGATCTTTTATTTCAATTAGCTGTTTCTCCGCCTGTTGGGGAGGTAATGTGCCTGATTTATCATTAATAACTGCACCAATTTTCATCATTAGCAGGCTAAATCCGGCTTATTTAAAATTGAAAGTAATATTTTAATAGAACAAGCAATTGGCTTTTCTCGTTTCTCGATAAAAAAATGTAATCCAAATTTAGAATTATCATTATAAATTTGGCTGAACCTTTGCTGTAAATGAAGCTAGTTTATGGTTATAGATCAGAAGAAGGCTTAATAAAATTCCCCACTGAAAAAAGCAGGTGGCTACTGAATATGGATTAAAAGGGTTATACCATGCATCCGGTGCAAATTGAAATGCACTCTGAAAAATCCACCATCCAAGAAGGAGTATAACCTCAACAGGAACCAGATATTTAATCACAAAATCCCACCAACGTCCTAAAGTAAAGTCTTTATCGGATGTATTGATCAAAACCGTTCGAAATTTATAAACATCATATTTCACACAACTGAAAGCGATAAATGCACCTGATATCATCAGGGCTAACCCCCAAACAAAATCCTGATTGGCAAAAAACTCAAGTGAAAGAGCAGATGGGAGTCCGAACATAAAACCAATTGAGCATATGAAAAGCACAGCTTTTTTGCGAGTAATACCCATATCAATAAATAGTCTGGATGACAGTTCAATCATTGCGATAAGGGAACTGAAAGCGGCAAAGGATAATCCTAGAAAAAATAAAATTGCAAACATCCTTCCACCCGGCATTTGCATAAAAAGCTGTGGCATCCAAATGAAGGTCAGCCCCGTTGAGGCCGGACCGGAAGTCTGCATAACTTCAAGGATCTCTGAATCATTCATTGAGGTGCCGAGAATTGCAAAAACCGTTGAAAAAATAATGACTGCAGCCAGCAATGACACAAGATTATTCCCAATGCCCGTTTGAAAAGCAGAGATAGTTATATTATCCCGGTAACGCATATAGGCAGCATAACTTAGGATAAGCCCCCACCCTGCTCCTGTATCCCAGGCATTTTGTGTTAAAGCCTCAAGCCAAATCCTCGGTTCTGCCAAAGTTGACCAGTCGGGAGTAAACAAAAACCTCACTCCTTCAAAACTTCCGGGTAAAGTTAGTGCACGAATAGCAGATAATATGAGTATGAGCAATAAAGCTGGGATAAGCACCATATTTACTTTTTCAATTGACTTTATGCCTCTCAGTACAATGAAACCGCCACCGAAAATAGCAACAGCGTGAAAAACTGCAGGTAAGTATGAAACTTGAAAATATTCCCAAACAATATTGGCTTCATGCAAACTTCCTGGTAGTGGATTTCCAGTAGATTGAATGAGATAATACATACACCATCCCGCAACTACACTATAATAGAACATGATAGCCATGGCTACAAATCCTACAAATGCACCCATCCAGGCAAATTTTTCTCCTATCAGGGTAACAAATGAACCAATAGTACCCTGCCTGCCATGTCTGCCAATTGCATATTCAGCTATGATAAGGGGAATTGACCAAAGCAATAATGTAATAATCCAGGCGAACAGAAAAGCACCGGATCCATTTTCTGTACCCTGTAAGGCTGCAATCCTGGGGAAACGCCATATATTTCCGGTACCCACAGCAATACCCAATACGCTTAAAATCAAGCCTATTCGTGTAAATCGATCATTAATGCTTTTATCCACTGTTACGAACTTTATTGTAAAATATTAAAGGTGAAGATAACCATTTTACTAAGATCAGCAATGAGATAGCCATCAAAATTAGATATCAGGCATATCTTCATTTTTTGGAAATATAGCAAATAATGAGAAGGGGTTATTAAATTCTCCTCTATTTCTGTTAAATCAACTATCGGGTTAAACTATGGATAACATAGAATATTTAGTTCCCATCGCCTTTTTCCTTATATTCTTCGGATGAATTTTGACAATAAACTACGACAATCGATAAGCGAGACGGGTTCCGTTCTCTGCGTCGGATTGGATCCCAACCCATTTTTTTTACCCCATATAATCACTACTGCCTATAAAGATACAGCCACACAGGTTTTGGAGTTTTGTCGGGGAGTAATTAAAGCTTCATCAGGATATGCCTGCGCTTATAAAATAAATACTGCTTATTTCGAAGCTTTAGGTAACTCAGGTTTTGAAATCCTGGGGCAAGTAAAGGAGATGATTCCGCCTGCAAAAATAGTTATTGCCGATGCCAAACGAGGTGATGTCGGACATACAGCAGAACAGTACAAATCTGCTTTTTTTGACGTTTTTAATTTTGATGCCATTACACTTTCTCCATTAATGGGGTTTGATACATTAAAACCATATTTAAACGCGAAAGACAAAGCTATCTTTGTTCTTACCCTCACCTCTAATAAAGGCGCAGAAGATTTCTTTCTAAGGCCTTTTAATCAATCAGGTAACCTGAGCTGCTTTATTGCAGAAAATTTGAAAAAGTTGGCCAAAGTGTCAAAAACCAGTCTGGGTATGGTAATAGGAGCTACACAGGATACTGCAGGCCCGGTACTTAACAAGTTCCCTGAGTCACATTTATTGATTCCGGGAGTCGGAGCACAAGGGGGATCTTTAAAAAAGCTAGAGACTGTACTACGCAACCATTCCGGCATCCCTCTCATTTCCATAAGCCGGGGAATTCTCTATCCGGAAGCAACCAACGGTTTCAACTGGAAAGAACTGGTGGAAAAGCAATCATTCTATTATCATCAACAATTACAATCTATCTCTCAGAAATATGTCTAAGCCTGAAGTATCCATTTATACTGATGGTGCCTGTCGCAGAAATCCTGGACCAGGAGGTTGGGCGGCTTTATTAGAATGGCAGGGTAAAAGTAAGGAAATAAGCGGTGGTGAAAAATTGACTACCAACAATCGTATGGAAATGAGAGCGATTATTGAAGCACTTCGAACCCTTAAGAAACCTTGCTCAGTACGTATATATAGTGACAGTGCTCTTATCATAAATACCTTCAACAAAGGATGGCTACGCAACTGGCAACGTAGAAATTGGATTAAATCCGATAAGAAACCTGTAGAAAATAAAGATTTATGGCAGGAAATGCTTACTGTAATGGACGATCATACCATAACCTGGATCAAGGTAAAAGGTCACTCTACAGATATTAGGAATAATCTTGTAGATGAACTGGCAGTAAATGAGTCTAAAAAATTCTTAGATGAATTTTAAAGCAGCTTATGTTCTGACCTTTTTTGCATATTTTTGGCCATAAGCCTGGCAAAAGGTTTCATACGCAAATCATCATACATATTAGCCTGAGCCCTCATATAGCCGGTTACAGCGATCATAGCTGCATTATCAGTACAATATAAGGGTTTAGGGATATGCAGGTTTATATCGTTTTCTTTTGCCCATATTTCGGTTTTTTGACGAAGCATTGTATTTGCAGAAACACCACCGGCTAATAACACGGTATTCACTCCGGATTGTTTGACAGCCTTTCTCAACTTTTTTACAAGAACTTCTGTAATTGCATGTGAAATACTGGCACACAAATCTGCTAAATAAACGGTAACATAGGCTTCCCTGTCGTCTTCAGGAATCTTCTGAAGGTGATAAAGAACAGATGTTTTCAATCCTGAGAAACTGAAATCCAACTTATCATGTAATAATGCTTGTGGAAATTTAAATGCTTTTGGATCTCCTTCCTTCGCCCATTTATCCATTTGCGGTCCACCCGGGTAAGGCAAGCCAAGTAGCTTGCCGATCTTATCAAAAGCTTCTCCCGAGGCATCATCACGTGTTTGGCCCAGTAACTGATGGAAAAATGGTTTTTCAACATAGGATAATTGTGTATGACCACCAGAAACTACAAGGCTAACAAAGGGAAAAGCTGGTTTATCTTCAATAAAATTAGCATAAACATGAGCATCAATATGATTTATCCCAATGATTGGTTTGCCTATTCTAAGTGATAATCCTTTGGCAAAGCATAGGCCAACTAAAAGGGCCCCCAGTAAACCTGGGCCTTGGGTTACAGCAATAGCATCAATGTCTTTGAGGGTAATTCCTGCTTCGGTTAATGCTTTTGTTACGGTTGATGAAATGATCAATTCGTGTGCACGGGAAGCCAATTCCGGGACAACTCCCCCAAATTTCTCATGTTCTATCTGAGATGCTATAATATTAGATAAAAGTCCGTTTTCAGAGTAAACAGCTGCTGCTGTTTCATCACAGGAGGATTCAATGCCAAGAATAATCATGGCTTAAAATACGGAATAAAAGTTCATTTTTGGGTAAAAAAAAGGGGGGCTCCGTATTTAACGGCTCCCCCCTTTATGTCTCTGATTACTACTTTATTTTTTGTCGTCTTTTTTCTCTTCGTCAACGACTTCATAATCAGCATCAACTGTATCATCACCTTCACCTTCTTTAGGCTGCTCTGCACCTTCTGAGCCTTCAGCCTGTGCTTTTTCTTGTTCAGCTTTTTGAGCAGCTTCATAGATTTCGGTTGAGGCTGCTGACCAAACTGTATTCAGTTCTTCCATTGCAGCATCAAGCTCATCTACTTTTTCTTCTTTATGAGCGGTTTCCAGTTTTTCAAGAGCTTCCGTAATCTTGGTCTTATTCTCTTCGGAAATCTTGTCTTTCAATTCATCCAACTGCTTTCTAGTTGAAAAAATCAAGCCGTCTGCCTTATTGAATTTCTCGATTCTTTCAAGAAGTTCTTTATCTTCATCGGCATGTTCTTCAGCGGCTTTTCTCATTTTTTCAATTTCCTCTTCAGATAATCCGGTGGTGGCTTCAATTCTAATGTTCTGCTCTTTACCAGTACCTTTATCTTTGGCGCTCACATTCAACACACCGTTAGCGTCAATATCAAAAGTTACTTCAACCTGGGGCACACCACGAGGTGCTGGTGGTATTCCGTCAAGGTGGAACCGCCCAAGTGTACGATTGTCGTTGGCTTTAGCCCTTTCACCTTGTAGAATGTGTATTTCCACACTGGTTTGATTATCAGCAGCAGTTGAAAAGGTTTCTTTCTTGCTAGTTGGAATGGTAGTGTTAGCTTCAATGAGTTTAGTCATTACTCCACCTAATGTTTCAATACCAAGCGTAAGTGGAGTTACATCCAACAAAATGACATCTTTAACATCACCGGAGAGCACACCACCTTGAATAGCAGCACCGATAGCGACCACCTCATCAGGGTTCACACCCTTACTGGGTTCTTTACCAAAGAAGTTTTTAACAATCTCCTGTATTTTTGGCATTCTTGTAGACCCACCAACCAAAATAACCTGGTCTATTTCGTTTTTACTTAACTTAGAACCTTTGAGTGCTTTCTCACATGGCCCTAATGTTTTCTGAACAAGATCATCTACCAATTGCTCAAATTTAGAGCGGGTAATGTCGATGTTAAGGTGTTTAGGTCCCGAATTATCAGCTGTGATAAATGGCAGGTTTACGTTAGTTTTTTGAGAGCTGGATAACTCGACTTTGGCTTTTTCAGCAGCATCTTTAAGACGTTGCATAGCCATAGCATCTTTACGCAGATCAATACCGTCACTTTTTTTGAATTCTTCAGCGAGGTAATCAATGAGTCGTGTATCGAAATCATCACCACCAAGGTGAGTATCACCATCTGATGACTTAACTTCAAATACTCCATCTCCTAATTCAAGGATAGAAATGTCAAACGTACCGCCACCTAAGTCATAAACAGCAATTGTTTGGTTTTTATCTTTTTTATCAAGGCCATAGGCAAGAGCGGCAGCAGTGGGCTCATTGATAATTCGCTTAACATCCAACCCCGCGATAGCTCCTGCTTCTTGTGTGGCTTTACGTTGTGCATCATTAAAATAAGCCGGAACTGTAATGACAGCTTCCGTTACTTTTTCACCCAAATATTCTTCAGCGGTTTGTTTCATTTTTTGCAGTACCATTGCAGAAATTTCCTGCGGAGCATACATTCGGTCTGCAACTTTTACGCGTGCGGTTCCTTCGTCACCTTTCACCACCTCAAAAGACACACTTTTCTTCTCTTCTTTAACCTCATCAAAGAAACGTCCCATAAACCGTTTGATAGAGGCTATTGTGTTTTCGGGATTAGTAATGGCTTGTCTTTTTGCAGGAGCGCCAACCAGCCTTTCACCATCTTTGGTGAAAGCTACCACTGATGGAGTTGTACGGCCTCCTTCTGCGTTCTGTATCACAACCGGTTCGTTGCCTTCCATTACGGAAACACACGAGTTAGTTGTTCCAAGGTCAATTCCTATAATCTTGCCCATAATATATCTTTATTTTAGTGTTATTAGTTATTCTATGTGAATTGATGTTTCAGGCTTATGCATTTCCGTTTTGGAAATGGCGACCTTTAAAACACCATTTGTGAATTTTGCTTTAATGCTATTTGCATCTGCTTCAGATGGAAGTCTAATGGTGCGAGAAAACTCACCTTCCATCCTTTCTTGCTGCAAAAAATTTATTTCATCTCCAAAAGACCTAGGGCGGGTACCTTCTATGAGAAGTTTTCCATCAGTCAGGGCTAAAGTGATGTCTTTTTTGCTAATTCCCGGAAGATCTATCAGAATTATAATATTCTTTTCTTCCTCGATGATATCGACATCAAGATTAAACCTAGACATACCCTGGTTAGTCTTTGTGGATGAAAATCTGTGGAATGCAGATTTAAATTCCTTTCCCAGCTTGTTTAGCTGTTCATCTAAAGTTTGTGCAAAAGCTGTCATAATTTTCTCCTTTTCTTTTATAGGTTACAATTTTTATGCCAATATCAGATTTATACCGTATCTCTGACTATTTGTCTAAATAATTGCATTATCCAAGATTTCTATGACATAAATACAGAATACATGACAGATCATCTTCTGTCAGTGGGAATTGGTTACTTTGAGATTATACATATAAGCTCTACTTTCTCACATGCAAAAGAAACTTCAAAGGGTTGTGGGACTTAACGCAGCGATTTTTATAGGTCTGGGATCTATTTTAGGGACTGGTATATTTGTAAGTACAGGTTTAGCGGCTGGAATTGCTGGGCCGGCAGTTCTAATTTCAATATTCCTGGCTGGCATGCTAGCCCTATGTAATGGCTTGAATAGTGCTCAGCTTGCTGCATCCACTCCTGTTAGTGGTGGTACATATGAATATGGCTATAAATACCTCAATCCAACATTGGGTTTTACGGCAGGCTGGATGTTTCTTCTTGCCAAATCAGCATCTGCCGCCACAGCTGCACTTGGTTTTAGTGGATATTTGATGAATATACTGCCATTTACTACCAGAGATTGGCTTGTTCCAATTGCTTTATTCTCCGTAATCCTATTAACACTTGTCGTGTTATCAGGAATGAAAAGAAGTTATAAAACCAATCTGATCATTGTAACTATAACACTAGCATCCTTACTATTCCTCATACTGGCTGGTAGCATTCATCTAGCTAAAACAGGAACTTCAAATTTTCAGCCATTTTTTGATGGTAAAGATGAAATCACCGGAATACTTAAAGGAATTATGCATGCAACTGCCTTGGTTTTCGTGGCTTTTACCGGGTATGGACGAATTGCCACATTAGGTGAAGAAGTAGATGAACCAAGAAAAACCATACCTAAAGCGGTCTTGCTTACTTTATTTATCACGATGTTTCTATATATACTTGTTACCACTATTGGTTTAGGAACTCTAGGACATCAAACTATGGCTGAAGAGAGTCGTTTAACTGCTGCACCTTTGCAATTGACAGCATCACAATTTAACATTCCTTTTGGCGAATTGGTGGTAGCAATTGGGGCGGTAACGGCTATGGCCGGAGTAATGCTCAATCTGATATTGGGATTATCCAGAGTCTACCTGGCTATGGGACGTCGACTAGATCTACCCTCCGTGTTTGCACGAGTTAATGCATCTGGTACCAGTCCTTATATCTCTGTGATTACCACCGGCATTCTTATTGGGGTTTTGGTTATGGTAGGTGATGTTTATGTTACATGGTCATTTAGTGCGTTTAATGTCCTGATTTATTATGCGATAACGAATCTCTCCGCTTTAAAAATATCGGATAATGACCGGTTGTATCCAGCTTACCTGTCCTGGATTGGCTTAATCAGTTGTCTTTTTCTGGCGTTCCAGGTAGAACGAGAGGTATGGTTATGGGGCTTGGTATTAATCGCAGCCGGTTTAATTTGGAAAAGGATATATGCGGGTAATCATCCTGGAAAAACAAATCCAACCGGGCGATAATTCGATCACCTACAAACAACAAAGAATCCTGGGACACGCTTCGATGGAAACGACGATGAAATACTTAAAAGCGATCCCCTACGACCTGTATTGGAATATAAGTCTACTATATGCGAGTGGCTATTATAAGCACAATATAAGCGAATATCCGGAGATTCCGACATCTGACAGACAAACCACAGGACAATAAAAAAGCTTATCTCATTGAAACAAGCCCTTTAAGCGGAGAGGGTGGGATTCGAACCCACGGTACCCCGGAAGGGGTACAACACCTTAGCAGGGTGCCGCTTTCGTCCACTCAGCCACCTCTCCTATACAGAAACTTAAGATACTACACTTTTATGTGTTGATCAACGAAGCCCGTTAAGTTTCTTCTGAAAGTGCATAAATATGAGGAAGATTTCTTCCCACCTGCGCATAATCCATTCCATACCCAAGAACAAACCGATCAGGGATTTCAAAACCAATGTATTTCAGGTCAACGTTATATTTGGTGGCTTCTTTTTTATGCAACAGGGTCAATATTTCAATGGATGCGGGATGCTTCATTTTAATCTTTTCTGTCAGATAATTAATAGACAAACCGGTATCAACAATATCCTCCACAACAATGACATGACGACCCTCGACATTGGCGTCAATCTCTTTGATTTCTGTTACGCTTCCCGATGAAAGTTTTTCATCACCATAACTGCTGAGTTTAAGAAAATCTACTTCACAGGTTATATTTACATTCCTCATGAGGTCAGCCAGAAATATAAACGCGCCATTCAGTACACCAATAAAAATAGGATGTTTATTTTTGTAATCAATATCAATTTTGTTACAGATTTCTCGGGTCCGCTTTATAATTTGATCATGGGTGATGAAGATATTAAATTTTTCACCCTGACAAATCACGGTCTTTTCAGCTTTATTTTTCATCAAGTGAATTTAACCTTTTTATAACTAGACACTTTTTGATACCCTCCTCACATCGAACTTCATCATTTATCTCACCTTGTTGATTTATATCATTTTGGGGAAAAATAATACCATTAATCTTCCCATTAAAAGATGCAATAACTCCTGCTTGGCGCTTACTCGATGGTGAGATTTTTTTTTCAGTCAGATAATCAGATATTTTCTTTGTTCCTTTAAAGCCAAAGGGTTGAAATCTATCACCTGGATTCCATGAACGGAAAACTATTTGTGGTGTAAGTTTTTCTACATTGAGGTATAGCTTATTTTTAAAATCCGGATCAATGAATGGTTCTATATTGAATATATAATCTTCTGCCTTAAATGGTGTCCTTTCCAGTTTTTGCAAATCAAGCAAATAACTAAATCTCTTAGTCCTACAATCACAAAATGCAAATGTCTCACGATCCCTTGTTATTGATAACTTCGCATTAAGTTCGCAAAATTGACCAATTTGGAGATTAACCAGGTCAAGACTATCCAGTGCTGAGGTACTGATTTTTATTTCAGGGTATAATTGCCTGATAAATTTCAAAATTACAGCTTTACGAGCATTTGATTTAAGCTTTAAAAGACCATCTCTATGCAATTTATTTTCATTTATCTTGATGGAATCAATGGTGACTTCAAGCATTTCTTTAAATTCCAGAGATCTTTCCCTAAGACGTAATATATTTTTTTCCCATCCGGGGAATAATTCATCAAGTCTTGGCTTCCAGTCATTTCGGATGAAATTCCTGGAATAATTCGATTCCAGATTAGTATAATCAATGGAATAGGGCACTTTATTCAGACTGGCATAATTTAGGATTTCATCTTTTGAGATATCAAGTAGTGGACGCAGATAATCACCATCAAATTCCTGAATACCTCCCCATGCTGAAATAGAACTGCCTCTTAGAACTTTTTGCATCAGGGTTTCAATCTGATCATGTTTATGATGGGCTGTCAGGATGGCTTTGGCATTATACTGCTTTTTTAAATCCTTGAAAAAATCCCTTCGTAAATCTCTTGCCCAATTTTGGAAATTACCACTTGCAAGATTAGGTTTTGCAACCTTAGCTAAACATCTAACACCAATATTTTTACAGAAAGATTTAACCAATTTTTCATCATGATCAGATTCTTCTCTTTTTTTATAATTTACATGAGCTGCCAGAATATTTCTGTTAAGCTTGTGTAAAATGTATAACAATACCATGGAATCTGGCCCTCCGCTCACTCCTACTATAAAAAGAGCGTCATCCTGCAATTTAGATTGTTGCAAGATGGAGAGTACATTATCATCTAATGATTTGATGAATTCTGACTTTTTCATGAGTGAATATTGTTATTTCATCATCGCTGTTCAAAGCATGTAATAGACCCGATGTGTTAATACCCAAGAACTTGAATGGATTTTCCGGAATAGCCCCATCTATCTGGAGTTTTACCCAGCAACCATATCCCAACATCTGTCGATTAATTCTTTTGATCAATATCTCATCTTTCTTTTCCCATAGGCTATAATTTTGTTCGAGGCGAAAAAGGATTTGGGCTAAAAGAGTCTCTCTGCTATACTCTTTCTTATTTGTAATCAGAACAAGGGAAGAGGCTTTCCCCTTTAGTTCCTCTGGAAATATTTTTTGATTTATATTGAGACCAATTCCTAATAAAATACGATCAAGATTGGAACCTGTGAAAGATGTTTCAGTTAATAAACCTCCTATTTTCTTGTTTTCGTGATAAACATCATTAGGCCATTTTAACCAGAATGATAATCCCGTTTGTTGAAACAAAACCTCAGTCACCGTTAGAGCAGCCATCAGATTTATAATTGGAAGGCGATTGTTTGGTAAAGGTTTTAAAACTAATGAGAAGGTAAGATTTTGACCTGGCTCGGTTTGCCAGGTTTTTCCATATAAGCCTCTCCCCTCCGACTGAACGTCAGCCAGACAGATGAGCCCATGATCAGTTTCAGTGTATTTTTTAGATTTTACATACACATTAGTGGATGCAATCTTTTTAAAATACCAGAAATGACGTCCAACCCATTCTGTATTCAGTGAATTTTTAAATAGATTAACATTAAACAAAAGGGATTCCCTGCTGATTATATTGGCTATTATTTATACGAGAATGCCATAATTTTATATGTCCCTCGAGCTATGCTCCAAATGGTTAGTGCCAATACTATCAAAAATATAGTAATACCAAATTGCCTTTAAATGCCAACATTCAAAATAGAATCTTCTGTTCCAAAGGTATTTGCAATGCTGCCATCGGCTGTATCATCATTTGCCCACTTATGATCATCGATAAAATAACGGAACTTATATTCTGTATCAGGATTTAGCCTTAAAGTAGTTTGCCATGTGTCGCCTGATTTTTTTAATAAGTTTTTTGTTGGATCCCATTCATTAAAATCCCCCACCAATGCTACTTTATTTGAGGCCATGTGCTCAGGTAATTTAAATGTAACTTTGCAAATAGTTCTTTTTGGAGTAAATACTTTTTCAATCATAAACAGAAATATTATTTTAGCTTTAAAATATAAAAATACAACTTTATAGAATTATTCCCAATAAACGGTTAAAACACTTTTTTAATTTTTTCACTCTAGTGTCCAATATAATAAAAAGAATAGAGGATGAACCTCTTATAAGGACATTCTAAATGCCATCTGTTCAGCAAATGACACACTTTAGTGAACACTCCCGTGAACACTTCCAATAAAGACTCTCTCATTACAACTTCTAAAGATCATGGGTATATCAATAATGTATCAAGTCCATATCAAGTCCGTATATATACGGCTTTGATACGGACTTGATATGGTGTTGTTATGGAGAGGTCTAATACTGGTTTGCCTATAATGAGTTAATTTAAGTGACTTATATTATAACAATAGTAATTTAGATGAGACCTGGAATTAATTTATAAGTACCTTTTAGCGAAAGGTATATGCAGATTATCCATGATTTTACTAATTATTCGATTTGATAGAACTGATGATCATTCTATTTTAGGTTTTACCCGCAAGTAATTCCATCTTAGTGTATCTTTCTATTTAATCACTATTATAATTGATATCCTTTAAGAAGGATGCTATATTAACATATATTGCACATATATTCATACCCTATATAAAATAACCCATGTCAAATCCAGAACGTTTAAAAGCCATTGATTTAGCTGTTGGTCAAATAGAGAAACAGCACGGAAAGGGAACCATAATGCGATTAGGTGATACCCCTATTGAAAATATACCTTTTATTTCTACCGGTTCTTTATCTGTTGATTACGCCCTTGGTGTAGGCGGGGTTCCACGTGGACGTATTGTAGAAATATATGGTCCGGAATCCAGTGGAAAAACAACCCTGGCATTGCATGTAATTGCCGAAGCTCAAAAAGCCGGGGGGCATGCCGCCATTATAGATGCAGAACATGCCTTTGACCCAAAATATGGCAAAGCATTGGGTATAAAAATTGAAGAACTTTTAATTTCACAACCAGATAGTGGCGAACAGGCGCTTGAAATTGCTGAAACGCTTATTCGTTCTGCTGCCCTTGATGTAGTAGTCATTGATTCTGTTGCAGCACTAGTACCACGAGCCGAATTAGACGGGGAAATGGGTGACTCACAAATGGGACTTCAAGCCCGACTTATGTCTCAGGCTTTAAGGAAACTTACCGGTGTGGTTAGCAAAACCAGAACTTCTGTAATTTTTATTAACCAATTACGGGATAAAATAGGTGTGATGTTTGGTAGCCCTGAAACGACTACAGGCGGTAAAGCTTTAAAATTTTACTCATCTGTTCGAATTGATATCAGGCGCATTGGATCTCTTAAACGTGGCGATGAAGTGATAGGAAATCGCACTAAAGTTAAGATCGTTAAAAATAAAGTGGCTCCTCCATTCAAGGTAGTTGAGTTTAATATATTATATGGAAAAGGAATATCCCGAATGGGTGAATTACTTGACCTGGCAGTACAATTTGAAATCATAGAAAAAAGGGGTAGTTGGTTCCGTTATAATGGTGAGCCTATTGGTCAGGGAAGTGATGCCGCACTTCAATTCCTGGAAGAAGATGAGCAGTTAAGGGAAAGTATCGAAAAGTTGGTTCGCCAAAAAATGATGCCTGAACCTGAAACAGCTAGTTTAAAACCAAATGAGAAATTAGCTGAAGAACCTGCTGGTTAATTATCCAACGCTCATTTTTTTAAGATCACATAACAGATAATCCTTACCGCTGGTAAGGGCTTAAATTTTATTTCTTGTCTCAGAAAGGACTTCAGAAAGAAAGAGAGAATAATTACCCTGATATCATTCCGGGTAAATGTACTGCATTAACCCTGCAAAAAAAGAATCAAAACAGGATATCTTTATTTGTAGAAGGAGTTTTTGTCGCCGGCTTTTACCAAAAGGTAATTTTTGATTTTAAAATCAATATTGGTACTTCAATCTCTCATGAGCTTCTATTAAAAATGGAGCAGGAGGAACTCAGGCAAATAATCAGGGAGCGATGTTTTATGTGGCTGGCCCGCAGAGCCCATAGCCGTAAAGAACTTAAACAAAAAGCTCTGTTGAAGCAGTTTCCAAAGGATATTATAGAAGATGTTATTATTGAGTTTGACAATAAAGGGTATTTGAATGATCCGGCTTTTGCTATACTTTTTGCAAGTGACAAGTCTAAACTCTATGGTTGGGGTCCTCAAAAAATAAGGTCTGCACTATACCAAAAAGGTCTCCAAAAACAGTATATTGAAGAAGCTTTAAACAAAGCTGTTACACCTGAAGACGTTAAATCAAATTTATATAAAGAAGTTAAAAAGGCAAAAAAGAGATTTCTTAGGATTGAAGATTCTCTTAAAAGGAAAAATAAACTGGTTGGATTTTTAAACAGGAAAGGGTACAATCTTGACCTTATTTTGACTGAGATGGAAAATCTGTTGAAACTTATTGAAAATGAATAATCTTAAATTCGAAACAATTTTTAGAGGTATCGTTTGGCTGATTTTGATTGTAATCACCTTATTGATCATGTTTCGGTTTTCTACACTAGTGATTTATGCTGTATTAGCGTTAATTGTAAGTTATATTCTCGAGCCATTTGTAAACCGAATGCAGGCTGCGGGGATGAACCGAACGCTTGCAATTTGTTTGGTTTTAATTTCATTAATTCTTGTTATAGCATGGATGTTCACCACCATAATACCTGCAGCCGCAAGTCAGATTTATGGATTAAGTCAGCAGTTAAGTATAGATAATATTAGGCTGATTGCTGCAAAAGTTGAGGCGGAACTAATAGAATATGTACCTTTTATGGTTGAAGGGTTTATTATTGAAAACTTATCAGCAGCTGCAGAACACCTGTTTGCAGTTGGTGATATACCGCAGACTATCAGTAATGTTTTTGGTTTATTTGCCAATCTTTTTTGGGCTTTGCTTGTAATTCCCTTCACCGCTTTTTTCTTTCTCAAAGATGGCAGCTATTTACGACGAAGCGTACTCAGGTTAGTACCTAATCGTTATTTTGAAACTTCACTCACACTTATTGATAAAATAGAAAGCAGATTAGGATCCTATTTTAAAAGTGTAGCTCTTCAAAGTGTTTTAATCACACTCTTATCATGGTTTTTATTAAGCTTAGCAGATTTAAATAATTCATTATCGGTTGGTTTGGCCGTAGGTGCTGCTAATATTATTCCCTATTTCGGACCTATTTTAGGTTATGTTTTATCTATTATTGTAGCTGTATTTGAGACAGGTGATTTTTCACTCGTTTTTCTGAGTGTTATGGCAATTCTGGTGACCCAACTTGTTGATAATATATTACTTCAACCTATGATATTCTCCCGGTCTGCTGATATGCATCCTATTGCAATTCTATTTGTTATCATGATTGGAGCTGAACTAGCAGGAATCTTGGGCATGCTGTTAGCTGTCCCCATCGCTGCAACTATTAAAATTACCATATTACAGATAAACTGGAGTTTGCAAAATTATTACGTATTCAGAGGTAAACCCGTTATCGCTGAAGAAAAGTTACTTGAGAAAGAATTTAAATTATGATCAATTTTTACTTAAAGTGAAAAATATTGTTGTTTTTGCCTCTGGTTACGGTTCAAATTTTCAGGCTACCGTAGATGCGATAAATAAAGGTGAGATTAAAGCTCGTATAACAGGATTGATAACAAATAAATCCGAAATCCATGTTATTGAACGAGCAAAAAGGAATGGTATCCCCAATATTGTTATTGACCCACGTAGATTTTCTGAACCTGACCAATATGCTCAGGTAATGTTAAAGGCACTATCAAAATGGGAACCCAACATAATCGTGCTAGCGGGTTACCTTTTGAAAATACCTCCTTTAGTGGTGGATGCATATGCCGGCAAAATTATCAACATTCATCCGTCCCTTCTACCAAAATACTCAGGCAAAGGGTATTATGGATTATATGTTCATCAAGCCGTATTGGATAACAACGAAAAAGAAACAGGATGTACAGTACATATTGTCGATAACATTTACGATAATGGTCCAATTCTCGCTCAAGCAAAAGTTCACGTCTTTGAAAATGACACAGCTCAAGATATCTCCAAACGAGTTAGGGCTAAAGAACTGGAGCTACTTCCTAAGGTTATTTCTTCCCTGATTAATGAACCTGTCTAATAATACTTAAAAAAAATAAATACCCTATGTCCAATTTTCCTACTCTGGATATCCCAGTTAAGCGTGCATTAATTTCAGTATCCGACAAAAAAAGTCTGGTACCTTTAGTTAAAAGACTCCATGCACAAGGAATAAAGTTATTGTCTACTGGTGGAACAGCAAAAGTAATACGTGAAGCAGGTATTGATGTTACCGATGTTTCCGAAATTACAAAATTTAAGGAGTGCCTGGATGGACGCGTTAAGACTCTTCATCCAAATATTCACGCAGGTATATTAGCACGCACAACACAGGAAGAAGACCTCCTTACACTTCAGGAACTTGGCATTGAACCCATAGAACTTGTGGTTGTTAATTTATATCCTTTTAAAGAAACAATTAGTGCCTCGAACATAGAATTAACACAGGCTATTGAGAAAATTGATGTCGGTGGCCCCACCATGTTAAGGGCAGCTGCAAAAAACTTTGCCCATGTTTCGGTGCTTACAAATGCTAATCAGTATAATGAATTTTTAAATGAACTTGAAGAGAATAACAATTATATCAGCTACAATACTCGCCTTAATCTTGCAAGGGCAGGCTTTAACCATACGGCCGAATACGATAGTTTTATTGCTTCTTATTTTAATCGTTTAGAAGAAATGGTGCCTCCAACACAACTGAATATATCATTGAGGAAAAACCATTCCCTTCGATATGGAGAAAATCCACATCAAAATGCAATGGTATATGGCGATGCTGATAAGTTTATTGATTGTTTTCACGGTAAGGAATTAAGCTATAATAATTATTTGGATTTAGACTCTGCAATTCAATTATATAGAGATTTTGGTGATAAACCAACATGTGCAATAATTAAGCACACAGTGACCTGCGGAGTTGCTTCGGCTGCCAATCTTACTGAAGCTTATGAAAAAGCCTTTTCAACCGATACTGTCTCACCTTTTGGTGGTATAATAATTGTGAACAAGAAGCTTGATCTTAATACAGCCCATAAGATTGATAAAATATTTACAGAAATAATTATAGCTCCTGATTATACCGATGATGCATTAGACTTGTTGATGAAGAAAGCCAATAGAAGGCTGGTAAGACTTAATAATACCAATGAAGATCTTGAATATTCATTTAGAAGTATTTTTTGTGGTGCACTTGCACAGCAGAATGACACAATCACTGAAGATCCATCCTCTTTTAACACGGTATCTAAAAGAGAAGCAACAGATAATGAGCTTGAAGATCTTCTTTTCGCTTGGAAGATAGTTAAGAATGTTAAATCTAATGGTATCGTCTTTGCGAAAAATAAACATACTCTGGGTATTGGATCGGGGCAAACCAGTCGAGTTGATTCATCAGAAATTGCGGTAATAAAAGCAGGAAAAGCCGGACTGTCTTTGAAAGATTCTGTTCTTGCATCTGATGCTTTTTTCCCTTTCTCCGACGGTATAGAAGCAGCTGCAAAAGCCGGGGCAAGTGCCGTTATTCAGCCGGGGGGTAGTGTACGTGATGCAGAAGTAATTGCAATGGCTGATAAATATAATATGGCCATGATATTCACAGGAACACGACACTTTAAGCATTAATATGAATGTCAGATAAAGGTAGCTGACTACGATGCTTATATACCGTGGGCGCTAATCATTTTGATTGATAGCCATCTGCCATACAATCAATAACCTACAAAAAATAAGTTTATCTTAATTTTCACTGTATCAGATTCGCAAATCGGTCAATAATATTGTAAATTTAATGGCTTTTACTATCAACCCATTTTGAACCCCTCTTTTTAAGACTTAATAATGCCCCAAAATAAAATCTATTCTAATGGCCAACAGAATTCGCAAACCGGTATATTCGATTGGTTGTATACTGATATTGCAATTGACTTAGGAACAGCGAACACGCTCATATACTCAAAAGGTCAGGGCATTGTTCTAAACGAGCCCTCTATAGTTGCACTGAATCAACTAAATCAGGTTGTTGCAATCGGTCATGAAGCACGGTTGATGCATGAGAAAACTCATAAGAACATCCGAACGGTACGTCCACTTCGAGATGGTGTCATTGCAGACTTCGAAGTAGCCGAACAGATGATAAGAGGTATGATCAAACAGGTTAAGGTCAAATGGTATTCAAGTACCCGAAAAATGGTCGTCTGCGTTCCAAGTGGAATCACAGAGGTTGAAAAAAGAGCTGTAAGCGATAGCGCAGAACATGCCGGAGCAAAAGAAGTTCATCTTGTTGAAGAACCAATGGCTGCTGCAATTGGAATTGGGCTGGATGTGCACGAACCGGTTGGGAATATGATTGTAGATATTGGTGGAGGAACAACTGAAATTGCTGTTATAGCCTTATCCGGTATTGTTTATGCTCAAAGTGTTAGATTGGGTGGAGATAAATTTAATGAAGATATTATCAGCTATTTCCGTAGAAACCATAATCTTTTAATTGGTGAACGTACAGCTGAGCAGGTTAAATGTATGATCGGTTCCGCTACACCTCTTGATGAAGAACTTCAAATCACGACAAAAGGTCGTGACCTTGTTAATGGCGTACCAAGAACAAGAACTATATCATCTTCTGATTTGCGTGAAGCTACAAATGAATCTGTAAATACCATTGTAGAAGCAGTTACCAAGTCGTTAGAGCAAACTCCTCCTGAACTTTCAGCAGATATTCTCGATCGCGGTATATTTCTCACCGGTGGTGGTGCTATGCTGAGAAATCTGGATAAACTTATTACACAAACTACTGACTTGCCGGTTCATATTGCCGAAGATCCTTTAACTGCTGTTGTTCGAGGCACTGGAGAGATACTCGAACATCTTGACTATTACAGAAGTGTTCTCACTTAATACAGGTATGGTGAATGCGCTTTCCATTTGTAAAAGCCGGAGGCGTTAAGGATCATATCCTTACCGCATTTTTTATTTTTTTTGCATTTCTCATGCTGCTTACCCGGCATGACGGTGGACTACAAAATATCAGAAAAGTTGCAATTACGGCCTTCAGTTACCTTGAAGAGCCTTTATCGAACATAAGGGTATACCGTACGGCATTACAAACCAACCGACAGCTTCACGAGCAAAACATTGTACTATTGGATGAGCTTAGCAGACTTCGCTCAGCACGAGAACAAAATATTGAGCTTAAAAAGCTATTGGATTTAAAAGAGAATAGCACATATGAAATGCTACCCGTCAAAATTGTCGGGAAAAATTTAACCGGTATCAATAACTTTCTGACTATTAACGCTGGTTCAAATGATTCACTGAAAATAGGGATGCCTCTGATTCATCCAAATGGTTTAGTGGGCAGAGTAATCGCAGTTTCAGCTAATTATGCTCAAATAATGCCATACCTCAATCCATTATTTCGAGTAAGTGCCCGTATACAGAAAACCAGGGCTTATGGTGTTGTTTCTTGGGAAACTCAGAATATCGAGGAATTGGTTATGAATTACGTTCCGCAAACCATACCAGTAGAAATTGGTTCCATAGTTGAAACCTCAGGGTACAGCCATGAATATCCTGTAAATATCCCCATTGGACAGGTTGTAAGAACAGAACCAGAACCAGGGATGCAAACCCAAAGAATCTATTTGATACCCTTTGTCTCTCTGAATGAAATCGCGGAAGCATCTGTCATTAAATATACCACAGATGCAGAAATAGATAGCCTGCTTATCAATACCATGGAGAATTATTGATGAATATAGGAGCCATGAAATACTTTCTATGGGCAGGAATTGCTTTACTTCTTCAACTTCTCATCTTTCGTCATCTTCGTTTATTAGGATCTGAGCCCGACGTTGTTCTTGTATTCCTGTTATACGTCATGGCAAATTCTGACCGCACAACATCAATTTACATTGCAGCTTTTACCGGCTTCATACTTGATATTTTCCTGGATCTTTGGGGGATCAATTTAATTGCAAAAGTTGCTACGGCTTTTTTAGCTTATCATTTTATACCAAAAATCGTTGAAACAAAATTACTAGTATCACAGATTTTTTTAATAATATTACTTACAGCTCTTTTTCATAACCTGATCTTTGTTGGAATTGCTTTCTTTGTTCAAAGTCGGTTAGACCTTCTCTTTTGGAATTATTTAATTGGGAATGCGATATTCACGTCTGTCATAGGAAGTTTTACTTACCTTTTTAAATCAACTTAGTATACTATCGCACGTTATGCCATCTGCATCTAAGAAAATACAGAATCAAGTTTCGATACGTGTCCTTCAAGGCATTGTAATCGCTTTATTTATAATTTTTTTGGGCAGATTGATTCAGTTACAAATCATTGATTATGATACTTATGGCCCATTAAGCAGAAAGAATAGCATACTAGAACAGCATGTTCAACCTGCCCGAGGATTGATCTATGATCGTAATGGTAATTTATTAGTAGATAACCAGCCTATATATACCATAACAATTACTCCGTCTAAATTTAAGCGTGAAAATGTCTCTATTTTAGCTGAGTTACTTGGAAAAGACGAAGGAGAAGTAACAGAAAAGCTACTTTTAGCCCAACAATATTCATGGCATCAGTCTTCCCGTCTTTTTACGGATATAGATTTCAGTACTTTTTCTAGCATACAGGAAAATATCTGGAGGCTGCCAGGTGTCAATCACCTTATAGAATCAAAGAGGAATTACCCAACTAACCTTTTTGCTTCTCATATGCTGGGATATTTACGTGAAATCACGGATGAAGAGTATCGGGAAAGTGATCGCTATCGATTAGGTGACAAAGCAGGCAGAATTGGACTGGAATATATCTATGAACAGGATTTACGCGGTGATGTAGGTGCACAATATCTCCGTATTAATGCTTATGGTCAAAGGCTGGGCCCCTATGAAAATAATCAATTGGACCAGGCACCCATAAAAGGTTCTGATATTCATACCACATTAGATATTAGTTTACAGGAATTGGGAGAAAAACTAATGGTTAATAAGATAGGAGGTCTTGTAGCAATGGATCCCCGTGACGGAGCCATTTTGAGTATAGTAAGTTCTCCTCAGTTTGATATTAGCAGGCTTTCTGGTACTCTTGACCGTGATTACTGGATAGAAATAAACTCTGATACTACTAATCCACTTTTTAACAGGGCGATTTCTACACGTCAACCTCCTGGATCAACAGTCAAACCAATGATGGGTTTGATTGCTATGAATATGGGTATCATTAAACCTGAAGATGAAATAGTTTGTGATGGTGGTTATAGACGAGGCAGACTCTATCGCTGCACCGATGATCATGGAAAACAAAATCTTGAGCAAGCAATCCAAAATTCTTGTAATACGTATTTTTATAGAATTATGGATTTGATGATGGCTAAACATGGTTTAGATAAGTGGAATTCCATGGCCTCTGAATTTGGTTTGGGCAGGCGAAATGACATTGACCTTCCATATGAAACTCAGGGTATCTTGCCAGACAGCGCTTATTACAATCGCATCTTTGGAGAAAGGCTTTGGGGTATTGGCGATTTGATAAGCGTTGGCATAGGTCAAGGTAGTTTTTCAGCTTCCCCCCTTCAAATGGCAGTTGTTACTTCTACTATTGCTAATGGCGGTCATCATGTGAGACCATTCATTGTAAGAAATTTGAGTCACCCGGATGGCACTAGCTCAATTAATCAGCCTGAGATAAACAAAATACCATGGATAAAAGAGAATAATTTAAAAGTAGTGCAAAGGGGAATGCGCAAGGTAGTAACCGAGGGATCTGGACGCTATTATGCCAATCTAAAAGATATTGAAGTTGCAGGCAAAACAGGAACGGCACAGAATCCTCATGGTGAAGACCATGGGTGGTTTGTCGCATATGCCCCATACGATAACCCTGAAATAGCAATAGCCGTATTAGTAGAAAATGCTGGTTTTGGATCCATTTCAGCTGCTCCAATTGCTTCATTGTTAATGGAACAATACTTCTTTCAAGAGATTAAGAGACAATGGTTATTAAAATATGTACTAGAATTCGAACCCAAAGAATCAATTATTGATGGAGAAATCTGATGGTTTGGTACAGACAGTTTGACTGGCTTTTGCTAATATGCTGGACATTACTTACTATTATTGGCTTAACTGCCATATATAGTGCCACCCAAGGTCCGGTATCTGAATTTCTTCCTACCTATATCCAGGCTAATTTCACCAATCAGTTATCATGGGTTTTCATATCAATTGTCGTATTAGTTGGCGTTCAATTTGCAGCACCCAGTACATTTCAACAGTTATCATATTTATTTTATCTGCTATGCATTTTCATCGGAATATTGACAATCTTCGTGGGAGTTGAAGCCGGTGGAGCACGAAGCTGGTTTGTAATAGGAGGACTTCGTATTCAAATAAGTGAAATGATGAAATTGGCAACCATATTAGTAGTTGCCACTTATTTGACGAGTGAAAAAGATATTTCTGCAGAAAGATTCAAGCCAGCACTAATAGTCGTGTTATTAATGCTTTTTCCGGCAGGAATAATTATCTTACAAAATGATACCGGTACCGCCTTGGTTATCATCGCTTTAATTCCTGTAATGCTTTTTTGGTCTGGATTACCCAGAGGCATATCTCTTTTCATGGTATCTCCTGCCCTGGTTGCTTATTTCACTATTATTAATTGGAAATGGGGTATCATTGCAGCCATTGTATTATGTTTAATTCTATTTTTTGTACATAGAAGACCTGGTTTACCGGTGGCTTCTTTTATAGTTGGAATGTTTATGGTTATCGGTGTGCAAGTTGCCTTACACCAGATACTGCAACCATACCAACAAGCAAGAATTGAAGCTTTTGTGAACCCTGCCCTAGATCCACATGGTGCAGGTTGGAACGTAATTCAGGCCAAAACAGCTATTGGTTCTGGAGGATTATTTGGAAAGGGTTATATGCAAGGAACACAAACCCAGTTACGTTTTTTACCCGAGCAATGGACCGATTTTATTTTTTGTGTAATAGGAGAAGAATTTGGCTTTATCGGGGCTGGGGGAGTTCTTCTGTTATTAGGTTTTATGATATTACGTTTACTGGCTAATGGTGCAGATCATAAACACCCATTTGCCCAGTTGGTTATGGTTGGCATAGCTTCTTTATTCTTTATTCAGATACTGATAAATATTGGAATGGCAACTGGGATGATGCCCGTAATAGGCCTGCCTCTGCCCTTTTTAAGTTATGGCGGTTCGTCTTTCTTAGCCTGTACTTTAATGATAGCGATTTGTTTGAATTTGCATTTCAATCGCAGGCAATTCAGTATTTATTCGTAATAAAAAAGGATGTGGAAGCACATCCCTTTTTTATTAAAAGTATAAATCATAAACCATTTTTACGAAGTCACTACATCTTTTTTGAAACGTTTGCGTTCGTTATGATCCAAATATTTCTTTCGTATCCGAAGACTTTGAGGTGTAACCTCTAGCAACTCATCTTCATCAAGAAATTCTATACACTGCTCGAGTGTCATTTCTCTCGCTGCAGAAATCTTAACAGAATCTGAGGTTTGTGTAGCACGATGATTAGTGAGGTTTTTCTTTTTCACTGCGTTAACAATCATATCCTCGCTACGATTATTAATCCCAACTAACTGACCTCTGTAAACATGGTCACCCGGTTTTGTGAAAAATTCTCCACGATCCTGAATCCCTTCCAAAGCATAGGCTGTAACGGTACCATCTTCAAGAGCAATTAATGCACCACTGGTCCTACCTTGAATGGTACCTTTGAAAGGTTCATAACCGTCAAATTGTTGGTGAATTAATGCAGTACCACGAGTTTCAGTCATTAATTCATTTCTGAATCCAAGTAAACCACGAGAAGGTACTTTAAAAGAAATTCGACTGTTGTCTCCCTCCTGCATCATGGCTACCATTACACCTTTTCTGTTGAGTAAATTGTCAATTACTTTGTTACTGTAATCTACAGGTACATCGACTATGACTTCTTCAACAGGTTCTGACTTTACACCATCGATCTCTCGTAGGATTACTTCAGGACGGGATGCCGAAAATTCATAACCTTCTCTTCTCATTTGCTCAATTAAAATAGCTAATTGTAGCTCGCCACGACCTGAAACCTTGAAAACATCAGGGTTTTCTGTTGGTTCAACCGTTAAAGCTACATTAGTCCGTAATTCTTTATTCAAACGGTCTTTAAGCATATTAGAAGTGACGAATTTACCTTCGCGTCCAGCCAGTGGAGAATCATTTACACGAAAGAACATAGATAACGTAGGCTGATCGATTATGTAATAAGGAACGGGTACTAAGTCAGATTGATCAGTCAGTGTATCACCAATATTAACGTCTTCATAACCGGCGAGGGCTATAATATCACCGGCGTAAGCTTCATCTATAGGTACCCGATCAAGACCGCTAAACGTGAACAATTTAGTAGCACGAGCTTTGGATTTAACATCACCTGCCTGACTTACAAGGGTTATATCTTGACCTCTTTTTACAACTCCTTGAGCAACAAGTCCAACAGCTATTCTACCTACGTAATCATCCCATTCAACATTGCTTACCAGCATTTTAAAGGAAGGTTCTCTATCGGCATCGGGTTCAGGAATATGCTTGATAATTGTTTCAAAGATTGGAGTAAGGTCAGAATCATCATCCTCCATATTCATTTTTGAGGTGCCATTAATACCAACGGCATAGATTACGGGAAAATCCAGCTGTTCATCAGTCGCTTCTAAATCAACGAACAAGTCAAAAACCATGTCAAGTACAGCTTCCGGTCGTGCATCTTTACGATCAATTTTGTTAATGACAACTATCGGGCGATATCCCAGGCTAAGAGATTTACGAAGAACAAACCGGGTTTGTGGAAGTGGTCCTTCAGCTGCATCAACCAATAACAACACTCCATTTACCATTTTAAGGATGCGTTCCACTTCGCCGCCGAAGTCAGCGTGTCCGGGAGTATCCACAACATTTATCTTGGTACCTTCCCACATAACAGCCGTATTCTTTGCCATTATAGTGATACCTCTTTCACGTTCCAGGTCTCCACTATCCATTACTCGTTCATTTACTTCCTGGTTTTCCCTGAAAGTTCCACTTTGTCGTAATAATTGATCAACAAGAGTTGTTTTACCGTGGTCTACGTGTGCTACAATAGCTATATTTCTAATGTTCTGGATCATGAAAAAAATCTTTAATAAGGGGTAATCAAAAGTAGTAAAGCCTCTTAAATTACGAAACTTTTAGTTCAAATATTCATAAGCTTTTGGTTAATTATCTCAACCTGAGTTGAGATATAACGGTTAGCCTCTCAAATATTACTTTATTTTATGCGTCTTGATCGATTTTCTATGATCCTATATATCGTCTTTCCGGTGATAGGATCAATTTGCTCAATAATTATGATTACCCAATTTGTATGGATCGTTCAGGGTAGTTTGGATAACGGAACCTATCCCGATGCATTATACTATATTGATATGGTCCGTGATTTTAATTTCTTTGAAGCCAGTCATCTTTCCTTTAGAGTCGTTGTACCCTTTTTGGTAGGTTCTATAACCAATTTACTAGGAATCACTACACTTGAATCTATCAGCTTTATTTTTGGTGCCTGGAATTTTGCTCTGTTTATCTTTGGTATGGGTGTGATGTTAAAAATTGCCATACATGAGCAAAGCATTAATGTATTTGAACTTATTCTACCGGCAATTCTCATAGTATTCATGCCTTTTTTTATATCAGCCGCGTTTTATCCCGTTCCGGAGGCAGGGATATTTTTATCTTTTTCTCTCATCTTACTATCGATATTTTACAAGAACCTACCATTACTTTTCGTAATAACGATTATTTCCATCTGGGTAAGTGAAACAGCAATACTGGCGGTTTTATTAGTTCCTGCTTTTAATTTCATCAGAAATGATAACTGGTGGCAAGCCTATTTTCCATTTTTAGTCGCTTTATTGATCTATGTTTTTGTAGTACAGACCCTATCACCTGACTTAAGCGAACATTATTTATTCAATTCTCAAAATTGGATGCAGAACCTTATATCCAACTTTCTAAATTTCGATCGCTACTTTTTTATTATGTTGCTTCCCTCTTTTGGTCTAATTATTCCTTTTATAGCCTATTGTTTTTATCGAAGTGGTGCTCAAAAAACAAACCTGACCACATTGATCCTATTTATATCTTACTACCTGATATTTTTGCTGACGTCACCAGAAAACACTCCGCGTTTAATGTTCATGACCCTTCCACTTCTGATATTATTTAACTTCAATGACAAAACAATTATTAAGAATTGATTTTTGGATTTACCCTAATTCGCAATAAACAAAAAAATCCATTAGATTATTTGTATGAATTTACAGATCGCTAATCAATTATTTATCGTCTGTGGAGCTACCAGTGGTTTTGGCTTAGGTGTAACAAGAGCTCTATGTCAGGAACATGCAAATGTCATAGGCATAGGACGCAGAGAGCACATCTTAAAAAAGCTACAGGATGAATACAGTCATCAGTTCACGGGAATCAGTGGTGATTTACGGGATCGAGAAACCCATGAGAAAATTGAACTTGAAATAGAAGGAAAAACACTTAATGGAATACTCCTTAACTCTGGCGGACCACCTGCTAAATCAGCAATCGACACGACCTTAGAAGATTGGGACGATGCTTATCAACTCCTTTTTCGCTGGAAAATAGAGCTTTTAAAGAAGTTGCTACCAATCTTTCAATCACAAAAATATGGTCGAATCCTATTTATCGAGAGCCAGTCCGTCAAACAACCTATACAAAATTTAGCTCTGAGTACAGCTATGCGAGCAGCTGTCGTTGGTTATGCAAAAACATTATCTCAGGAAATAAGTCAAGAAGGAATTACTGTAAATATTATTGCACCTGGTTCACATAACACACCAGCCATTGAGCGAATAATTGAGCATTCAAGTAAAAAAGAAGGGATAACACATAATGAGGCTAGAACCAAATTAGAATCCTCCATTCCTGTTGGTCGAATGGGTGAAGCTGATGAACTTGCCTCGCTGGCTTTGCTCTTGCTTTCTTCACATTCCTCTTTTATTACGGGACAAACTATTAGCCACGATGGTGGTGCCATAAAAGGCTTCTTCGGATAAGATAATAATTAAGATGAATACTGTTTTTTATCAGCATCAAATAAAAGCAAAAGCAAGGGAAAGGGGTTTTCATCTTATCACTGATGAACTTGTCTCACAATTAGAGACTCTGGATCAAATTGAGATAGGGCTGGCACATATCCATATATTGCATACAAGTGCCTCCTTATCCATTAACGAAAACGCTGACCCTGATGTCAGGCATGACTTCGAGACCTTTTTTAATAAACTTGTCCCTGAGGATACTTCGGAATACCGACATACACTTGAGGGTACCGATGATATGACCTCCCATATAAAAAGTTCCTTACTTGGTTCATCAATTGTTATACCTATAAAAAATGGCCAGTTAAACCTTGGAACCTGGCAGGGTATTTATCTCTGTGAACATAGAAATCGTGGTGGCTCACGATCTTTAGTCATCACATTAACTG
>JBBDQY010000085.1:0-17147 GCA_040905745.1 Balneolales bacterium | reverse complement strand
TAGCTATTGGGTATTACATCAGTTAAGGTTGCGCTTTATTTCTGTAAAAGATGTGCTTGACTTAGCTACCCTGCTGAAGCTCGTAAAGCAGGAATTGAGGGTCGCGTTTCGGTTCAGTTTACGGTTGAGGCGGATGGTTCAATCACCGACCCTCAGGTTTTGCGAGGTATTGGAGGTGGTGCTGATGAAGAAGCCCTTAATGCTATTAAAAATACAAAATGGGTTCCGGGGACTCAAAGTGGTCAAAATGTTCCGATGAGATTCGTCTACACCATACAATTCCGGCTCAATTCAAATGCCTCCTAGGGCAAAACTATTCTGAAACATATCTAATTCTTGTCGTATACTTACAATAGTTTCGTACCCTAAACTAATTATAAGTATCATGGCAAGATTAAAAAGATCTACTACTGATAGCATGTTATTCGGAGTATGCGGTGGGATTGCTGAATATCTGGGATGGGATTCCACGATTGTTCGCATCATCTTTCTGGTTGCTGCTTTTATTGGCTTTGGTTCTCCGGTAATTCTTTATCTGATTTTTGCGCTGGTGATGCCCAAATATTGATGGCTTATTTTCCTAAAAGCCATGACTTTGACTCCCTTTACTGCAATATGTTATCCTAAGAATAAAAATATTTCTTAAGCAAATAGGGTAAATAGATAATTGTTCAGCATTTATCCCGTTGAATTGATATTATTGACCCCAATATTAAAATCTTTTATATCAATTTAAACTTAGTACACTATATCATAATGATGAATAAATCTTTAATGCTGGTTTTTCTTTCCATTTCATTCCTTGTCTGGTCTTGTGGGGAATCCAATCAAACCGTTGTTACCGAAGATGGATTGGAAATCACAGATACTGAAACAGGTGAAGGTGAAGAAGCTAAAGTAGCTGATTACCTTACTCTCCACTTCTCTGGATATCTTGAAAACGGTGAAGAATTCGAATCTTCACATAACCACGATCAACCTATCACCATACAAGCTGGCATGGGCCAATTGCCAATCCCTGGATGGGACCAAGGCTTATTAGGCATGAAAGCCGGTGGGAAGCGCACACTAGTTATTCCTCCTAATCTGGCTTTCGGAGATGAAGGCGTTGAAGGTTTGATCCCCGGTGGTGAAAATATTCGTATGGAAGTTGAACTTATCAGCATATCCAGCCCTCCTGAACCTTGGGGTTATAACGAAGAAGACGTTGAGGTAAAAGAGAGTGGCCTTAAATATGTAGTGCAGGAAGAAGGTAATGGTTCACAGCCTGAAGAAGGTGATAATATATCTGTTCACTATGCCGGTTTTTTAGAGGATGGCTCTCTGTTCGATAGTTCTTACCTGCGTAGTCAGCCTTTTAATTTTCAGGTGGGTATGGGTCAGGTGATACCTGGCTGGGATGAAGGATTATTGGATATGTCCGTAGGTGAAAAACGTACGTTGATTATCCCTTCTAATCTTGCTTATGGCGAGAATGGTGCCGGTGGTTCCATTCCACCAAACGCTACCCTGATCTTTGATGTTGAACTGATCGAAGTACAATAATCCTCATCTATGAACCTCTGACGCTGAAAGCTGGTTTATTAACCAGCCTTCAGCTCAATATTACTACTCTTCATGAGCAAAACTTTTAAAATAAAGCAGGTTGATGCTTTTACAAGAAAACCCTATACCGGCAATCCTGCAGGTGTAGTAGTCGACGCAGACCACCTCAGTGCTACGGAAATGCAGAAGATAGCCAATGAAATGAACCTTGCTGAGACTGCTTTCGTGATGAAACCCACAACTGAAGAAAACGATGTCAAGATTCGATGGTTTTCCCCTTCTCAGGAAGTTAGTTTATGCGGACATGCTACGATTGCTGCTTTTCACGTACTTGCAGAAGATGGCCATTTTGGCCTTGAAATAGATGAACCTCAAAGTTTCATGGTGGAAACTAAATCAGGGTCACTGGCTGTTGATTTGGATTGGAAAGATTTACGGCCCTTTGTGAGGTTCTCTTTGCCTGTTCCCAGGTTCTTTCCCTTTCCCGATGATATTACTACGCTATGTGGTGCTTTGGGCCTGTCAGAGATCGAATTAAGCCGGAAGGTTAAACCCCAGATCACTGGTGACGGTTTTTGCTACATAGCTTTAAAAGATTACGACAGCCTAAAAACTATTGAACCCAATTTTCATTTGCTTAAAAAGTTTAATGACCGCCATGACATAAGTGGGTTTGCGGTGGTTACAACGGATATCGGTAGCAAAGATAATGATTGGCATATGCGATTCTTCGCTCCTGCTCTGGGCATCAATGAAGATATTGTGACTGGATCAGCGAACGGTGCCCTGGCTGTATTTCTTCTGAATAACGGTTTTCTGGATGAGGATAAATCTTTCTTCTCCTTCAAGGGTACTCAAGGTAGGTTTATGGACCGGACAGGCTATGTAACTGTGGTTATGACTGTTAAAGACGGTAAAGCGGAAGATTTACAAATATGTGGTGAGGCGGTTACGGTCTTAGAAGGAAACATGCTTTTGGATGTTAACATCCCAGAGAAGTTCTAATTCATTAAGTTACTTAATAAACTCAAGTATCAACTCTCTTGAGGTCTCTCTGGTATAGATTATCGATCTCTTCCTTATAATTCTCATAAATCACCTTTCTCTTCATTTTCATCGTGGGTGTGAGTTCCCCTGTTTTGATGGTAAATGGCTCACTGATGATTACAAAATCCTTGATTTGTTCCCAGTCAGGCAGTGTTTTATTTACCTTGTCTATTTCGGATTGAAGTAACTGGTGAATCTCAGGATGTGTATTTAAATCTTCCCTTGTCAGAGTAGTATTCATTTTTCTCGAGATCGCATCCAATGAAGGCACGATCAGTGCTGCACAAAATCGTCTGGATGACCCAATAACTGCCGCTTGCTCAATAATCAAACTACCCGCTAATTTGTTTTCAATATATTGAGGCGCTACATACTTACCAGTAGAGAGCTTAAATAAATCTTTTTTGCGGTCAGTGATGTATAAATGACCATCTTCATCAAATCTTCCCAAATCACCGGTCATAAACCAACCATCATTTGTAAATACTGCCGCTGTTTCTTCGGGCTGTTTATAATATCCCTTCATGACATTCGGACCCTTCGTAAGGATTTCATCATCTTCTGCTATCTTAACTTCAACGTCTGTTATTGGTTTCCCTACGGAACCTGGTCGAAGATCACCGGGTATGGAAACGGCTATAACAGGTGATGTTTCAGTAAGGCCATATCCCTGGGCACAATAAAGCCCAATCCCATTAAAGAATTTCATCATTTCACCTGATAAAGCAGCACCCCCGCTTATCATTCCAATCAGGTTACCGCCCAGAGCGGTCCTGATTTTCTTATATACAAGGACATCGGCTATTTTTAATTTTAATGCTTTTAAAACTGAATTTGATTTACCAATCTCATAGGAATCAGCCAGTTGTAATCCCCAAAGTCCAATCTTTCTTTTCAACCCGGCAGCTTCATTAGTCTTGGCTTTGGTACTGGCGTATACCTTTTCCAAAAGTCTGGGAACGGTAGCAAAAAAATGTGGTTTCACCTTTTGTATATCCGCTACAATCTCTTCAAGAGATTCAATATAATAAATAGGATATCCCATGGTCATATACATATAATCGAGCATACGTTCAAAAATATGGGATAATGGCAGAAAGGAGAGCATCTTCAAGTTCTTGTCTTTCTTAGGATCAAAAGGTGCTCTCTCAATAGATGCCTGTATATTCGATGCGATGTTGTTATGGCTAAGCATAACCCCTTTTGGAACACCTGTGGTCCCGGAAGTGTAAATTATAGAGGCTAGATCATCCGGCTTCACCTCTGATATCTGTTTATTTAAAAGATCCGGTTGTTTATTATGTATCTTTTGTCCTGCTATGATTACCTCTTCAAAGGATTGTAATTTTTCATGTTCTGATCCATAAATACTAATGATCGAATTGAGGGATTCGATTGATTTAACCAGAGGTTTTGTCCCTTCGAACATCTTATCATCCGATACGATATATATTTTGGCCTCCGAATCTTCCAGGATATATTTGATTTGATCAGCTGGTTGGGTTGTGTATATAGGAACACTAACTGCTCCAAGGGATAAAATGGCCAGATCAGAAATCATCCATTCGGTAGAATTAGGACTATGTAAAGCCACTTTGTCACCTTTTCGTATGCCTAGATCATATAACCCTAGTGCAAAATAAAGAATGCGGTCATTGAAGGCATTTATTGATGTCTCAGCCCATATTCCATTTCTTTTTGACGACATAGCCAGGCCTGATGTATTATTCTCAAGTCCCCTTTTAACCAGGTTAATAATTGTATTCGGTTCGTATTTCATGACAATGATGACTTTAATGCACGTTAAATGAACTTATATCTTATCTTAGTAAATATTATTGAATATTTACAGAACTATTTTTATAAGAATGTTTTATTAAAAAATTCTATGCATATATCCGATGAGGTAAAACAAAAAGTAGAACTCTACAACAAGCATGCTGCCAAAAGCATGGGTGATGTTCTGGGTATTGAGTTCTTGTCTTTCGAGAAAGGAAAGGTTACCGGATCAATGCCGGTAAATACGTCTACCAGCCAACCATTCGGAATTCTACATGGAGGAGCTTCGGTTGCTTTTGCGGAAACCCTGGCCTCTGTTGGTGGCTGGCTGGCTCTGGATGATTATGAGTCTTATATTATTGTTGGGCTTGAAATTAATGCCAATCACATCAGAAGTGTTAGAAAGGGTAAGGTCAATGGTAAAGCCACTGCCTTGCATGTGGGGAAGAAGACTCAGGTATGGGAAATTCGAATTGAAGACGAAGAAAACAACCTGGTTTGTATCAGTCGTTGTACTTTAGCCATTCTGCCACGCAAAATAGGATAATCGTCTATTTACGAATACAAGTACCTCATTAACTTCCGCTTGGCTATTGGAAATATGGTTTCCTGGAACGGGAAATCCAATGAGGTATGAAAGGAATAGGTGGCAGGATTAGGAAGATCTTTGTGATAGTTAATGAGTTTGAGCTTGATCGAATTTGATGTCGGATAAAGGTTATCAATAGAGATGGTGCGAATATTGGTCGTTTTCAATGCCCGGTGGGTATCTTCGGGTGAAGCATAAATGGATACCTCATAACGGAACAGATTTAGTCTTTTTTTGCTGTTGTCAGGTACAAAAACGTAGCCTTCTTCTAAATAGGATGGAATAATACCCACTTTCTCAACCTCCAGGTTCTGGTCAACAAATTCAAATATGGCTACTCCTTCGTCTATAGTTTTCTTGATCTGTGGCAATGCCCATTCTATGATATCTACAATGGGACCAATATTGCCTTCATCCTGATAAACTTTCTCATAAATGATATCTTTCTTCTTCCAATCTATTTCTTTGATCTTCTTGGGGAAATCATCTTGTAGCTGCTGTATCTTTTTTAGGGTATTCTGCAGATCTCTGTATAAGGTAACCATTTCTCCCAGCAACGGATAAAGCCTGTTACGTGAGAAGTAGTCATAAGTAAGTTTTAAACCGTGAAGTATCTTGTACTGCCTTATCTCAAAATCTTCTTCCGTTTGGGTGAACATATCCATATTTAAAAAATGCATACCTCCCTCCATTTTCAAAATGATCCGATTGTTTTCTAATAACGTTTAATTATAAACTTTTTATATATAATACAATTTTTGATATGTCTAAAATATACAATTCAAAAATACCTGCTACTTTTTGAATTGTGTACCTTTCCATTTATTAAATTCTGATGACACCTTCAGGCGCTGGTATTTACCTGTGGATGTAACTGGTATCTGATCACCAAACACTACGACTTTTGGTGATTTAGAAAAAGGAAGCTTGCTCCTGCAATAATCCAATATAGCCTGTGCGTCTGGAGGTTGATCTTCCTTCATTTTTACATAGGCACCGACTTCCTCTCCGTACCAATCATTTTCAAAGCCTACGGTAATACCTGTTTCTACACCTGGCGCTTTACTGATTACCTCATCAATTTCCAGTGGTGAAAGGTTAATACCGCCCCGTATGATCAATTCTTTGAGCCGGCCGGTAATGAAAAAGTATGGACGGCCTTCACCGTCATATTTAAAAAAACCTTCGTCACCGCTCCTGAACCATCCGTAAGTAAATGCATTTTTATTTGCCAGTTCATTCGCATAATATTCTTTCATAACGTTGGGTCCCCTGATCACTATTTCTCCTTTCTCGTCCTCATTAAGAGGATTCCCCGAGGAGTCATGGATCTGCATATCATTTACGGGCAAGGGAATACCAATGCTTGGATAACCATAGTCACGCATCCAGCGATTATGTTCATCTGCCGGTAAATCCAGGGGGAGGTAGCAGGAATAACAGGTTGTCTCTGATAAACCATACCCATGGATGATGGGTATATTGAAGGTACCCTCGAAATGCCGTGCAACGCCAACCGTAAGCGGACCTGCTCCACATATGATGTGTGTTAAAGTAGGACATTGAGGTATATCTTTGTCCTTAAAGCCATAGCTAAGAAACTGCAGTAAGGTAGGTACAACACTGACAATATTGACGTTTTCTTCATTTATAACAGAAAAGAATTGTGCTACACTGAATTTCTGATTTAATACAACTGAGCATCCTGCATAAAAGGGTGTAACCAGCGTGACTACAGTTCCATTGACATGGTGAATCGGAAGTACACACATCATCGTTGACAGGTCGTTTAGTCTGTGCCATTCCGATATGCTTCGGGCATCTTCCATAAGGTTGTTCTGGCTGAGCAGTACTCCTTTTGGATTACCTGTCGTTCCGGAAGTATAAACAATCAAGGCATCACTCTCACCTTCCACCCTTGTTGGTAAATCTTCCAGGTTTCCCGTAATCAGAAAAGGATCCAGACTATCACTGCAAATGCAGGTTTCTATTTGGCTCAGGCTTGCTCTGGAATGGATGATGCTTTGCATTTGATCCTCATACTCATCACGAATAAATGTAAGCTTCACTCCGGCGTTGTCAAGTATATACGAAATCCTCTCATCATCCTCTCCTACATTGATAGGAACTACAACCACTCCAATTAGCCAGGCCGCAAAATACTGGACTACCGTGTGCCAATGATTATGTGAAACTGTCGCGATGCTATCACCATCCCTCAGACCCTTATTTATCATAAAATGAGCCAGTCTGATTACCAAATCGCAAAATGCACGGTAACTTAATTCTGTTCGCCGGTTATTTAAATCCCTGTAAATGAGCCAGATTCTATCATCATTACACCTTTGTTCAATCAGCGTTTTAAAATTAGAATACGGCAATTCCGGCCAGGGACGATTACCAAAGCTACGGGCTTGCTGAATCTTGTTTTTCAGTTCAGATGAATAATCCATAAACATCTACATAGAAATAGAATTGACACAGAGTATATCTTAAAATACACTATGATATCTTATTTTCAATATATTTGTTTCAAAATGCGACTCTTATGAATCTGAGGCTATGCTTATCAACCTGTTTTATCAAACATCTGAAAAATAGTCGCAGTTATAGAGACTCATATTAACTATTAACGCACACCTAAAAATTTATGCGTTTGCAGACTGATGCCCCATTGGGGGTTCGCTTTTACATAGTCTACAATGAGACCAACAGATTCTGGGGTATCCCATTCAGGCTGAAGAAGTAATGTAGTAGAGGCCGGACATTTTTTGGCATTTTCCTCTGCCCATTGTATATCTTTATTGGTTAATACAACCACTTTCAGCTCATCCACATACGGAAATACCTCATCTAGAGGTTTCTTGAAACGCTTTGGGGAAAGAGTGATCCAATCCAAAGAACCACTTAATGGTGAAGAGCCGCTGGTTTCTATATGGATTGTCAAGCCAACCTGACGTAAAGCTTCACATAAAGGGGTCAAATCATGGAGCAAAGGTTCTCCACCGGTTATGACAACAAAAGGAGCTTGACTTGCAAGGGCATTATTAACCAGTGTTTTTACGTCAACCTGAGGGTGTTTTGAGGCATCCCAACTATCTTTGACATCACACCACCAACACTGCACATCACAACCGGCTAGCCGGATAAAATATGAGGGTTTGCCTGTGTGCGCTCCTTCACCCTGTATGGTATAAAAATCTTCCATTACCGGATATTGAGTATCCAAAATGGATTTCTCCCTGGATTGTATTTCTTCATCTATAGCATTAAACATCATTGAAAATACGCATTTAGGCAACCAAAATCAGCCCTTTCACATTTGGAATAACAGGGCTTTCTGGTGTAAAATTCAAGATGAAAAAACAAATCACAATATTAATCGAATTTTTAGAAAAAAAACATTTCTAAATCTATTAGCATTTTTTTTAAAAGACGGCCTTTTTCAATATTAGAATGTTTGTGTCCAGAAAAGCATCTTTTTTTGACATTTACAAACACCGTTGTTTGAACACAGCTCAAAACTCCTCGTCAGATCTTTAGCTTTATCAAAGACGTATCATGGCCGTATCAAAGACGTATCAACACCATATATATACGGTGTTGATACGTCTTTGATACGGCCATGACTCAGTGTTGATAGAACTAAAATCCAGGCGCCGGGCCGCAATCAACTCGGCAAAAATGACAGTAAAGATGCGATGGCAGTCCCGTGAAGCAGTTATCATTCTAAAATTTTGGAGCTGTTTTATGATGGGTTACTGCAGAAATGCCTGATTTATAAACATACTTGTAAATCAACCATCATCAGGATGCCAAAAATGCCGGTTTAAATCAACCGTATCCGGTGATTTAAAGACCACTCCCTCCTGCCTGAGCATGTTTTCCATGGTGCCACCGGTGAAATAGCTTTTACCGGTGAGTTGTCCTAATCGGTTAACAACTCGATGACATGGTAAATCTTCACCGTTATACCTTGAGAGCGTTTTATTCAATGCCCAACCAACAGCGCGCGCCCCACTTCTGACACCTAAATATTCGGCTATGGCTCCATACGTTGTAACCCTGCCGTAAGGAATCTCTGCAACTACCTCAAACACACGCAGATAAAAATCAGTTTGTTTACTTTTATTTAGCGTCACTTAATATGCGTTGTATATCCTGAACTTTTTGTTTATCCAGCCCTTTACGTTTCGATATTTCCAGAGCCAGAGTACCCAGGCCGGTGTAAATATTGGTTAGTTCCGGTGATTTTTCAAGATAGGAAATATGTTCCATAATCGTGCCTGAGTCTCCCCTATTGATAGGACCGGTTAGTGATTCATCAATTCCATTATTTAATATATTCTCCCAGGTTTTATCAATTAAGGGTTTCATTACCTCCCTTACATCAGCATCCGGCACTTCAAGTTGAAGAATTTGACGTGTCGCTTCCAATAGGGCAACTAAATTATTCGAAGCCATTACCGCAGTCAGATGAAGACAGGCTTTTTGTTTCTCATTTACAACCAGATATCTGGCTCCTAATATTTCAACAAGATCCTGCAAGTCTTTAACAAGCTCTCCGTCTCCTTGTAAGCTGACATAACTTTTATCAAGGCTCTTAATTGATTTGGTGTTATCAAAAGTCTGCAAAGGATGAAACGAAGCAACAGCAGCCCCTTTATCCTTTAGTATGCTTAAGGCTGATGCGGGTTTTGAACCTGAAGTGTGAACAAAGGATACATTTGGGAATGCATGATCCAGTTTTGCAAGCTTTTCGACTACTTCTGTTATGGCATCATCCGGTACACAGATAAAGCATATTTCACCTAAAAAATTAGGAGAATCAGGAAACTGTCCGATGGATTCAGCATCAACTATCTTTGAAAGATGAGATGCTTTAGATTGGTCCCGGTTATAAAGTCCGCTGATGAAGATACCTTTATCATGAAATGATATAGCAAGTGCAGACCCTATGGCACCCGTGCCAATAATTGAAATCTGATGTTTAAATGTCATATAGAACCTTATTATTGATGCTAACTATTACTTATGGCTTCCCCTGATTCATACTAATTCTTGAGGATTTAACTAACCTTATAACCGGCAAGCCCGGTAATAAGGCTGTTACCTTCCATTTCACGGTAAGCTTCATTGATAAAAGTTATGTCAAGTTCCCATGCTTTGGCAACGCTTACTCCGATCATAAAAACGCCAACACCCTCAATTTTTGACTGACCACTGTACAGAAAGTTTTTTAATCCTGAGAAATCATTTTTGTCCAATAATTCATTCACCCGTTCAAACTCATCCACATGTTCAACTTCCAAATCACAGGCACAGATAAGCAATACGTTTCTGCCAGCCAATATCTCCCGGAATACATAAATGATTTCATCTACGATCTCCGGACGCTCATCGGCTAGCTGTACACTGACCGCACTAAAATCTTCCCTGGCACACTGTAGCATGACTAAATGATCGTACAAGCTCATATGGCCATGCAGGCCGCTGTCATCGATGAAGAAATCATCTTCCTCGTCACAAAACTCATCTCTCATCTTTTCATTAACAGGTACCACCCCAAACCTTGTTTTAAATTCGGTGGCTGTAGGCATGGGAATCTTTTTAGCCAGCTCACCTTTCACCGGTTCAAGAATAATAGCTGTATCATAATTATTACCAATGAGCTGCCCATATAATTCAGAAACCTGTTCAAGATTCTTATCCGTAACTAATCTCGGAACAAATAATACACGTACACCGTATTGAGGATCCCCGGATTTCTTGTTCAGATATGCTTGAAGCTCTTCTTTTGTGAAAACCGTTTTCATATATGGCATTGATTACAAACCTGCATTAGTGGGTAGATAAGCAACAGAAAGCCAGTATTCATCAAGCTCGAATGAAATGATTGAACTTTGCATGGTACCTACATTAACATTGAAGTACTGATTATCTGCTTTTTTTATCTCAACTTTTTTCATAGCCGTTCGAAGTCCACTACCCGTCAATTTTAAAGCTGCTTCTTTGATGGTCCACAGCCTTATGGTATCCATATCTTCAACTATACTCAACTCATTTTCATGGAGGATACGTTTCCTCAAGCCATAAACCACATTACGGTTCCTGGCTTCAACATCAAGACCAATCTCTCCGGATTTATATAACCCACAACAGATTATATCTTTAGAATGAGTAATAGATACCCCCACTGAACTATCATTAATTTTACCAAAAGGCTTACCGGACTCATTTTTTAGGACATTCAGCGTATTCCCATCTAATGAAACATAATCGGCAAGCTTTTTTAAAAGTGATATAGCCTGGTTCTTTTTTCCATTTATCTTATCGTAACAGATAAATAAACCCTCGGGAAACGGATAATCAGTGTCTTTGATAATTTTCATTCAATCAATAATCATTTTGTGACCTGATTGATTAAATCTATTCATCGCTTCTGGGTGGCTGAAATGAATAAGCGATGGAAGTTAGATGACTGCTAATCTTCCTCAGGCTATTTAACATATCAATAAAATAGGAGCTTGATTTAAGACTTACAACGTCATTCCCGCCCAGATTTTCATAATGTATCTTTTGAACTTTACGGCACCACTCGTTAAAATTTTCTTTTCCCGCCAGCATATCGCCAGCTAGATTGCTATCCCGACTGGCGAGGATACTGATTGCTGTTTCAAATCGTCTGATCAGCTCATTGTACAAATCAGTCAGATTCTGCTGGTCCTGATCCGAAATAACCAGGTTTTGTTTTACTTCCTTCAACAGCTGGTGACATAAGTTCTTGTCAATGATATCACCAATAGCCTCAAGTTCACTAGAAAAGTTAAGAAGTGCATACTGCAACTTAATCTCTTTCGGTTCCATAGCATCTTCATTCAATTGGCTGAGGTATTCTTTAATCCTGGTATTCATTAAATCAATTTTATCATCATATTTTTGAACTTGCCGGGCTAATTCAATATCGTCGTCTTCATATGCTTTCCAAAAGTTCGTGAGCATGGTTTTGGTTCCATCTGCCATAGACATTGTTTCCCGGGTGGCATTGATTAACCCCATAAATGGGTTAACAAGAGCATCATCATCAAGATACGACGTTGGCGCTGTTAGTGAACCATCCTTATTAGCATGGTCAGGTTTAATCATAAACCTGACTATTTGATTTAAACTACCGACCATCGGCAAACCAATCAGGGCGATCATCACATTAAATAGGGTATGAAAATTGGCTCCCTGTCTGACCACATTCCCCGGAGTATCCTGAAAAATCTCAATGATTGGAATCAGTGCAAATAAGCAAACTATTGCGAAACCTCCTTTCAGTAATAGATTCGCAATGCCTAAACGTCTGCCTTCCAGACTAGGTAAACCCGCTATAAAAGTAGTGCCAGCTATGCCAATATTGGCTCCTATTACAATTGGAATCAATAAGTTCAATCCCCCTAGCCCACCATTAACCAAAGCCAGGCCTATACCAAGCGTGGCTGTAGAACTTTGAACCATTATGGTTACCATAGCCGTAGCCAGGATCAACGCTAAAGGCTGATCATGTAGAATCTGTATAATTAAAACAAGATCACCGTTTTGTGATAAATTAGTAGCTGCATTGCTAATGAGGTCCATAGCCAGGAAAATAAAACCCAGGGCTAAAATACATTGACCTATTCCGCGAAAAACATTCCTTTTTAAAAACTGGAATCCAATGAGTCCGATTATCAGAAATATGGGATAATAATCATAAACTCTAAAGGCAAGAAGCTGAACGGTAACGGTAATGCCAATATTCGTACCCAATATAACAGCCATCATTTGCCGGGCTTTTAGTTGCCCTTGTTCGAGCATATTTAGTGATACCAGGGCCAACGTAGTAGATGAGGGAGCCAACATAGATATACCGATACCGGCAAAAAAAGCCTTTAACCGGTGCTCTGTCATACGGTGCATCCATTGAGTCAACTTCTGACCGAATAACCTGTCAAGGCCTTTACTCAGGTATCTCACCCCGAACAAAATAAGCGCCACACCCCCTAAAATATTCAGGAATATCATATCAGGATTTCAGAATGAAGACCTTTAAATTATAAAACAAAATTGATCTATTTATTTAATGCTGCCTGCCTGGCCACATATAAAACCTAAGGAATATATATCGTATATATTGTGATTCAGTACTAGAAACTTGATTTCTCAACAAAGAGACGCAACAGTCTTTAGGAAAAGATCATTGCAAGTTCTCCTGAGAATTCAATATATATAGTATCAGAGAATTTGAAAAAAGAGAAAGGAGCCGTATCAGTGGTCCGCCATTATTAAAATCGGCAAGGGCTTAAAAATGGATATATCATAGCAAGAGCATAGCCATTAGATGACAATTGATCGTGAGGTCTGATAGTGAAGTCCTTTGATAAAACCTGTGTTATCATCAATTTAATGAGCAGCAAGTATTAATGCAAAAGATTCAGAAACATGATTTCAGACGTATTAATAGCTTTAGTTGCACCATTCAACTTGAAACGAACCCGAATTATGAAAAATATGAGACGAAACCGCAATCGGTAAGAAGAAATTAAAAGTGTTACCTAGATCAAATTGTATCTAGATATACAAGCCACTTATTCACTACCCGGGGCGTGTAATGCAATGCGATTACCCTCTGTATCTATTATGGTTGAATAGTAGCCGTACTTCTCATTGATAAATGTCTTGGGTGTAGAAATTTTACCTCCAGCCTTTTCCACCCTATCGATCATTGCATCTAACTTATCGCCGGCATAAAGGTATAGGACCAACCCAGTTCCCGGTGGTGATGGTTCAAAACCAGGCCATTCCGTAATCGCCCCGCCGGTGCCCTCATGAGAACCTGGGAATAGTGCATAAGGGTTTCCACCCATTGTTGTTTTCTCAAATTCTGTATCGTACAGTGTTTCATAAAAAGAAAGTGCACGGTTAAAATCCTTAGCGGGTATTTCAAACCAGGTTGCGGTTTTTGTCATTGTCTCAGCCATGATGAATAGGTTTAATTATTGTTTTTATTCAAATTAAAAATCTCCCCATAAGCATAAAAATTAAAATAGAGGAATAAATAAATTGAAGATGATTATCTTTTCTCACCCTGAACTTCACCGTAATTCTAATTACCAAGGCGGATCATGTCGATACCCAGTCTGAATGACATACAAAAAGCCCACCGGAGAATAGTCTCGTTAATTCATCAGACCCCTGTACTGACGAGTTCCAGCTTCAATGCAATAGTTGGTGGCCAAGTATTTTTCAAGTGTGAAAACTTACAAAAAACAGGGTCTTTTAAGATAAGAGGCGCCAGCAATGCCATATTGTCACTTTCTGATAACGAAAGGGAAAAAGGAGTCACTACACACTCATCAGGTAACCATGCCCAGGCACTGGCCTATGCCGCTCAATCTTTAGGAATCAAAGCAACTATTGTTATGCCGGATGATGCTCCTTCTGTAAAGAAAAAGGCAGTAGCAGGATATAAAGCAGAAATCAGGTACTGCAGTCCAACACCAGAAGCCAGGGAGGCTATGTGTGAGGAAGTACAAAGAAAAACAGGAGCCATTTTCATCCCTTCCTACAATGATAACAGAATCATTACCGGCCAGGGAACGGCTGCCCTGGAATTATTAAAGCTCCACCCGGACCTTGACATCATACTCACCCCAATAGGTGGCGGTGGATTGCTTAGTGGGTCGGTTATAGCTGCAAAAGGTATTAATTCCAACATTCAGGTTATCGGCACCGAACCGGAAGCAGCCAACGATGCCTTTTTATCGTTTAAGAAGGGTGAACTGATTTTGGTTAACAAGCCCAATACAATTTGCGATGGACTTAAAACCAGCCTGGGTGATTTGACGTTTGCAGTAATCTCTTCCTATGTAACAGATATAGTAACCGTGGATGAGAATTCCATTCTTCAAGCTATGCGTTATATCTGGGAAAGAATGAAGATTGTTATTGAGCCCTCATCAGCGGTTCCTGTAGCAGCATTATTATCAGGAAAGGTTGAGGCACATAATAAAAAGATCGGCATAATCATTTCAGGGGGGAATGTGGATCTTGATCATTTGCCATGGCATCAATAATGCAGAGCTAATAAACTTTACCGAATTGGATTTTGTTCAAATATTGAGATTATTCTAAAAGCAAAGGCTTGTTATGAACGAAAAGAGTATTAAAGTTAACGGAGTCAATATTCGATGGCTTGAAATGGGAAGCGGGTTCCCTGTTGTATTTATTCATGGTTTACCTACTTCACCAGAGCTTTGGCGTAATGTCATTCCCAGCCTGACGAATAAGAAACGCATTGCATGGGAAATGGTAGGATACGGAGCGTCCATAGAAGAAGGCCGGTCCCGTGATATTTCAGTAGGGAGTCAGGCTGCTTATCTAGCATCCTGGCTGGATGCTATGAATATGGATAAGGTTGTTCTGGTCGGCCATGATTTAGGAGGTGGTGTGGCACAAATCATCGCAACTTTGAGACCACAGGTTGTCAAAGGACTTATACTAATAAATTCCATCTGTTATGATTCATGGCCTATTCCCAGAGTAAAAGCCTTTCGAGCATTAGGACCCATAGCCACGCAGTTTCCCAATGCCGCTGTGAAAATCGCACTGCAAGGCTTCCTTTATGAAGTATCCACCCGACCAACTACATCTTGGAACTAAAATTCTGAGGAAGCAAGCTCTCCAGATCGTTGTATTTGGTGACCATGATGTTTTTCAGGGTATGCTCCAGCCACCGATGCTCGTTGACCCCGTGCTTTTTGCACATGGCAAAAAATGAGTAGATCATCGCCGCCTTGCGGGCCGCCTTATGTGAGCCGGCAAACAGGTAGTTCTTGCGGCCCAGGGCTACCGGGCGAATAGCATTCTCCACCAGGTTGTTGTCGATCTCCAGGGTGCCGTCATACAGGTAGGCGCTCAGCTGCTCCCATCGGGCCGCGCTGTACAGCAGGGCTTTGCCGATCTGCGATTTGGGCAGCACCTGCATGGCCTGTTTGCTGATCCAATTGCTCATGGCGTTGAGCACCGGCAGGGCCTTTTCCAGGCGCAGCTCTTTGCGCTGGCTGGCGGTGAGGTTGCCCTCGGTAGCCTTGCGCTCCACGGCGTACAGGGCCTGGATATACGCCAGGGCCGTTTCGGCGCGGGGCCGGTCGTTGTTCAGGGCCTCATCAAATTTGCGCCGCGCATGTGCCCAGCACCCCAGGTGGGTAACCCCCTCGCGGGCCCCGATCTTATCGTACACCCCGTAGCCGTCGGTCTGCAAATAGCCCTTGAACCCCTCGAGCATGCCGCGCGCCCCTGCCGCACCGCGGGTGGGCTGGTAGTCGAACAGCACGGTATCGCTCACCGGATTGTTATAGACCCAGTAATAGCCCTGATGGCAGGAGCCTTTCCTGGTTTTCTCGATCACTTTAATGGGGGTCTCATCGGCCTGGAGATACCCTTGGGTTTTGGTCTTCCAGGCCAGGTGCTCGTAGAGGATGGCCAGCCGGTCCATGCCCTGAGCGGCCCACCCATCGAGCGTGGAGGCGGCAATGGGAATATTTTCCCTCAAAAACCGCTGCCTTTGCCGGTACAGCGGCAGGTGGTCCACATATTTGTCGACCAGGATGGTGGCCAGCAGCCCCGCCCCGGGGATGCCTTTGTCGATGACCCGCTCGGGGAGCTCGCCAATCTGCACGCCCTGCCCGTTCGGGAAGGCGTACTTGTAGCGGATATACCGCTTGATGTAAAACCGCGCGGGCTTATGCTCCAGCTCATCGGTCACCTCTTTGCCGATGCAGACCTGGCCTTCCAGATTGCCCTCCGGGTAAATCTCCACCTCTTCGACCGGCAGATGATCAGGAAGCGGGGCCCGACCCTTGTGAGCCGGGCGACTCTGCTTTTTGCACGTGCAGGTGATTTGCTCCTGGTGCTCGGCCTCCCGTTTTTGCTCTTGCTCCGCCGGGGCCTCGAACGGCAGGGGAACCTGATTGGATTTGTTCTCGAAACGCTCGCGTTTCTGCCCATACACCAGGCGCTGGAGCTGTTCAATGCGGGCCTCTAGATGCATGACCTGGAACTGCCCGCGGCGCACAGCTTCCTGTTCTTTGCGAACGGCTTCTTGTTCGCGGCGCACAGCCTGTTGTTCCCTGAGAACAGCTTTTTTCTCCTTGCCAATCAA
>JBBDQY010000084.1:0-2891 GCA_040905745.1 Balneolales bacterium | reverse complement strand
CAAGTATTGGATATTTAAATAAGGTTTTTCTTTATAAACACTTAGGCCCCCTCTTGATATAGGAAGGGGCTTTTTTTATTTGATAACCCCTATATCTATTGGGTGAAGCCACAATAGAAGATTAGGCGGAATATAATTCTGAGCTTACTTATTCTACGGAAATTCTGATGCTCCTTAACTACTAACTGAGGCTATGATCGCAATTAGGAGTTATAATTTCAACATATTTTTAAGATCGTTTGTAAAGCCACATCAAAAACGAACATCCTCTGCGCCGGTCGAGCTATGGGTAAGAGACGATGAACCAACCTTCCCATGGCATCTTCTGCAACCAAAGCCGCCTGAATAGAACGTTTTACCCGGACACTTAATGGGTAGGTCACGTAACCCATTGCCTTTTATCACGGGTGTTAATACCCCGTTTTCTTTGTCTAAAGGCTCACCTTTCATGAGCTGTAAAATTGCTCGCTACTCAAGCAAGTTCCAATCAAATTCTAAGTTTTCCATTCGAGTGTCTAATTTTATAAAAGAAACTAATTAAGATTTTGACACACTTTTCAGAATACTCTCATACAGACAAATATACCCTTATTGCGGTATTTATTACCAATATATTATTGACTTACTTGTATCTCTTAAACCCTAAAATTAACTAGTCCAAATTAATTCACTAGTAATTACTTTCAAAGTTATAAAATGAATAAAACTATACAACCAAGACATAGAGTAACAAGAATAGGTGGATTGTTTTTGTTCTCAATAATATTATTATCATCCTTTTCAGCTTTTTCTCAGGGAGAACCCGGAGATGAATGGATAGTACAGGAAGTTGAAGCTATAGGTACATTTAATTCGATTGATTTTGTAGACGATCAAACAGGTTGGGCTGTAGGGCAGCAGGGCATGATTATGCATACCATCAATGGGGGCTTAAGTTGGACAAAACAGGAAACTGAAACAACGGGGGCACTTCTTGATGTTGATTTCGTTGATGATCAAAATGGTTGGGCGGTAGGTTCTTCTGGGTGGTTTGGGCAAATTCAACACACGACAGACGGTGGTGAGAATTGGACTCCTCTTAATGGAGCAAACACAGTTATGAGAGCGGTTCATTTTGCAGATGCACAAAAGGGGTGGGTAGCCGGTAACGCAGGTACAATAATGTATACTGATGATGGCGGATCAAATTGGACCACACAAACTTCAGGTGTTACGGAATTTATTTACTCAATATATTTTGTCGATAATGAAATTGGTTGGGCGGTTGGCCAAAATGGCAAAATATTGCATACCGAAGATGGTGGAACTAATTGGGAAGTCCAAGATAGCGGTACTAATACGGCATTTAGTTCTGTCCATTTCGTTAACGATCAAACGGGTTGGGTAGTAGGGCAAATGGGTACAGCTATGTATACCAGTGATGGCGGAGATATTTGGGAAATAAAGGATATTGGAACGGAGGGCCACCTATCAGCTGTGAATTTTGCTAATGATCAAGTAGGCTGGATTATAAGCAGCGGTATTATTTTTTACACCAACGATGGTGGGGAAAACTGGGTTGAGCAATCAAGTGGGTCTACAGGGGTAACGAATGCAGTATCTATTGTTGATCAAGACAATGCCTGGGTTGCAGGGGGACTTAATATATATAACACAAATACTTCAGGTGACTCATGGGACTTGCAATTTTTGGGAATTTCTGAAAGGTTACATTCTGTTTATTTTATAGACCCTAATGAGGGTTGGGCTATAGGTGAATTTGGTACTATTCTTCACACCAATAACAGTGGTGGCAATTGGGATGTTCAGGTAAGCGGAACTACAATTGAATTGTCAGAAGTATTTTTTACTGATAACCAAAACGGTTGGGCAGTTGGCCGTAGCGGCTTAATCTTGCATACGGCCGACGGCGGTAATAATTGGGTAGAGCAGGAAAGTGGAACTAGTCAACATTTGTATGCCGTTCATTTTTTAGATGATCAGGTGGGTTGGGTGGTTGGTGCATATGAATCTATAATGCATACTACTGATGGGGGTGATAACTGGGTTATGCAGGGGACCATGGGAAATGACACTCATCATCGAAGATCTGTCTTTATGGTCACCGAAGATACGGGTTGGACTGTAGGCGATGGCGGTAATATTCGCCGTACTACTAATGGTGGTGATTTTTGGAATGAACAAGAAAGTAACACTACTAGGTCTCTTCAATCTGTTTATTTTTTGGATGTAGAAACTGGCTGGGCTGTAGGAAATTCTGGTGTGATTGTACAAACAAATGACAGTGGAGAAACCTGGGTTGCTCAGGCAAGTGGAGTAACAACTCATTTAAATTCAGTCTATTTTATAAATAAAAATACAGGTTTCGCTATTGGAGATAATGGAGTTATCCTGAATACAAAAGATGGGGGTGAAACCTGGGAAAAGTTGGATAGCAATACAACAAGTTCTCTTTTTTCTGTTCATTTTGTAGATGAAGAGTCTGGTTGGATAGTGGGTTATAACGGGACAATCCTACATACGAAGCATGTGGCTACATCCATAAATAATGAATTAGCATCAAGGCCAGAAATGATTTCACTGCAACAGAACTATCCAAATCCTTTTAATCCTGTAACAACCATCCAATATGAACTACCTGAACAAACATTTGTTACTATCTCCGTATATAATATGCTGGGTCAGTTAGTTCTGGAATTAGTAAATACTAAGCAGCCGGCCGGCACACATGCCGTTCATTTTGATGCCTCTAACCTTAGCAGTGGTATATACATTTATCACCTTTCTGCAGGAAACTTTAATCAAGCAAATAAAATGAGTCTGATTAAATAAATTAGGTCATCGAACATGCTTCTTTCGATTTCTAATGTAATCCTCAAAGATATAACCAC
>JBBDQY010000083.1:0-18392 GCA_040905745.1 Balneolales bacterium | reverse complement strand
ATCCTGTTTTTACTGATCAATTAAGCTTAATTTAAAATCGAACTCAGGTTAATAATACAGAAAATTAGTCATACTAGATTCAGAACGGTTAAGGAGACAAGTTTAAATGATTAAATATGAGGGAAACAGCATATTATTTCTGAATATGTTTCGCAATGATCATTCGCTGGACTTCCGAGGTTCCTTCTCCGATTTCAAGCAGTTTAGCATCTCGTAAAAAACGTTCTACATGGTATTCCTTGATATAACCATAACCTCCATGGATTTGGATAGCTTTCAGTGCTGATTGAGTTGATAGCTCTGATGCAAAAAGTTTGGCCATTGAGGCTTCTTTGGTGTAGTGTTTTCCTTGATCTTTTAGCCAGGCTGCGCGGTGAACCATCAAACGTGCCGCTTCACATTGAGTTGCCATATCAGCCATCATCCACTGAAGTGCCTGATTATGGCCGATGGGTTTTCCGAATTGATGCCTTTCCGCTGAATATTTCAACGATTCTTCCAGGCACCCTCTGGTGATACCTACTGCAATTGCCCCAATTCCAATTCTACCCCCATCCAAGACTTTCATTGAATCTAAGAATGCTGTGTTTAAATCACCCAACAAGTTCTCTTCTGGGATTTCGCAATCTTCGAAAATAAGTTCTGCTGTATCGGAAGTGTTCATACCCAGTTTTTTCATTTTCCCACCCTGACTGAATCCAGGGCTGCCTTTTTCTACAATAAACGCGCTTATCCCTTTTGATCCTTTTGAAGGGTCAGTTATAGCCAGGACTACGAAAATACCTCCAACCGTGCCCTGAGTAATAAAAGTTTTGGTTCCATTGAGTATCCATTTGTCGCCTTTTTTAATGGCCACAGTTCTTAAGCCTGATGAATCACTCCCTGAACCTGGTTCAGTCAGCGCCCATCCTCCCAGTTTTTCGCCTGATGTTAATTGGGTAAGATATTTTTCTTTCTGGTACTCCGTACCGGCAATATTAATGTGACCTGAACACAAAGAAGTATGTGACCCGAGTGTCAAGGCTAGTGAGGCGTCCCACCGGGCTATTTCTTCAAGGGCAAGAGCGAAACTTATCGTATCGACGCCACTTCCTCCATATTTTTCATCATATACCATACCCAACAGGTTCAGGTCGGCAAGCATTTTTATCAATTCATGGGGAAATTTGTGATTTTCATCACGAGCCATCACGTTGGGCGCTACATGCCGTTCTACAAAATCTTTAACAGATTCTTTGATTAATTGTTGATCTTCATTTAAATCAAAATTGTATCCAGCGCGTACATTGGTTGACATTTTATCTCCTGTTGCGTTTTCTCAATAATGTAGAATAGATTACGGTGCTCGTGTTATGCAGAATAAGTATCGGTCAGGTTACGAGGGATTCTCTTGATGCCACATCAGCCAAATTTCCATTTTACACCCCGACCTGTTTCCGGATGGGGATATTCCCAGGTTACAGCTCCCTGATCGCAAACAAACATACAGGTGCCGCATTCGATACAGTCTTCAAACTGAAAATGGACTTTCCCATCTTCATCTTTTGTATAACAATTTGCCGGACAAGTATAAGTGGTGCCCTGGTGTCCGCATTCGGTATTACAAATATCCGTATTAACTATGATATGAGGCTTTGCCTTTTTTTTATCCTGGTTTAGATAACTAACAGTACCCAATCGTTCTGTGATATTTAGTTTTTTCATAAAGCTCTCCCTCCCTTATAGGCCAGTTTAAGCATTTTCCAATAGCTGGAATGTTTGCGTACAGCTTTCCTGAGCATTGATGAACTTTTTAGAGTCGGTTGATTCTCAATTGTAAAAAAATCTTTTCCAAAGTCACATACTATTTTTGGTACGGTTTCAAACATATCTTCACTGTGAAGGAACTGTACGGCGCTCTGAAATTTACGCATGTCTTTCATTACAAAACTCTCTTCCAGGGCTATATGGTAATTCTTTAGCATTTGACTTGAATAATCATCATTCTCTTTGGCTTTTAATACAGTCTCGGCTGCAAGAATCCCTGAACGCATAGCATAATCCATACCCTGTATAGCTTTTCCGGAGTTCAACAGAAGATTTGCTGCTTCGCCCGCGATGAGAAGGCCGTCCATATAGATTTTTTTGGGCATTGCCCGGATATCACCGGTAGAAACGACATGAGCTGAGTATTCGGCCAACTCTCCACCTTTGATGATATCTTTGATCACCGGATGCTCCTTGAAGTCGTTTAAGATATCCTGGGGTTTTTTGCCTTTTTTCCTTAAATCTTTCATTCCCAATACAAGCCCCAATGAAATGGAATCGCGATTGGTGTAAAGGAACCCTCCGCCTTCGATACCACGGCTGGCATACCCAATAAACTCGTTTGACATACCGCTTAAACCATCAAGCTGAAACCTGTCTTCCAGCACTTTTTGATCAAACTGAATGATTTCTTTCACACCTGTGGCTACATAATCCACAGGGACATATTTTTCCTGAAGGCCAATTTTTCGAGTGAGAAGATTATTAACCCCTTCGGCAAGCACAACCATGTCCGAATGGAATTCATCACCGTCTGCCTTAATCCCGACTGCTCTGCTGTCTTTTATGAGGACATCTTCTACCAGAATGGAATTTGCAATGAAAGATTCTTCCGGATAATTACTTTTCTCTATTGCTTCCTGAACTTTTCCGGCCAGCCAGTTATCAAATTTTGCCCGAAGAACAATGATACCACGGTAAGGTGTTGTGTTAAAGTGCCGGGATTTAAAATCTACGGAAAAAGAAGCTTCATCGTCCATAAAGGTTAATCTTCTATGGTTGATAAAGCGTTCATAGCCTTCATCACTTTTCCAGTACCCGGGAACCAGTCTGTCTAAATCATTTCCCCATAAGACACCACCCGATACATTTTTGGATCCACTGAATTCGCCACGTTCGATCAATAAGAATTTTACATTGGCTTTTGCCAATGTAAGGGCTGCGCTTAAACCGGCTACCCCGCCTCCAACAATAATACAATCGAATTTTTCTTCTTCCATTATTTGTTTTTCGCTGATTTAATCTGTCCGATCAATAAAGGAAGTATTTTATAGAGATCACCTACTAGCCCATAATTTGCAATATCAAATATGGGAGCTTCAGGGTCTTTGTTAATAGCTACTATGATTCTGCTGTTTACCATTCCTGAAGTATGTTGTATGGCTCCTGATATCCCAACAGCAAGATATAATTGCGGGGAGACCACTTTCCCTGTTTGCCCTATTTGAGTGCTTGGTGAAAACATGCCGGTTTCTACTACAGACCGGGAAGCTCCTATTGCGGCACCCAAGACTTCACTGAGTTCCATAATAAGTTTTTTCCCTTCTTCGTCTTTAACGCCTCGACCGGCAGCGACGACTATTTGAGCCTCTGACAAATCGATTTTATCGCCGGAGGTACTTATAATCTCTCTGATTTTCTGCCTGATATTATTTTCATCAAAATCAAAATCAACCTTAATGACTTCAGCATCACCTGGTGATTCCTGAACATCATAGGAACCCGAACGGACAGATACGAGCACAAGATCAGCATTGCTTTCAGTGTCTGCCAGAAACTTAGATGCCATAATAGGCCGTTGAGCATGTATCGTTCCATTTTGCAGATCGAATGATGCAACATCAGGAATAACACCGGCTTTGGTCCTTGAGCCTACCGCACCAAGTACATCTTTAATGGATTCTGTCGAAGCAAAAGTCATAACCTTCGGCTTCTCCAGGTTAATAACCTTGATTAGGGCTTCAATTAGCGGCGAGTTGATATGGTGTTCAAAAAGAGGGGATTCGATAGTGTAAATCTTGCTCACTCCAAACTTCTTGACCTCCGGTACATAATTACCGGCTTTTACGTCAATAATTACAGCGCTAACCTCCATATTGTTTTTTTTAGCGATATGGCGGGCATGGCTTAAAGTCTCCAGGGAGGAACGCTTAATTCTACCCTCGGATATGGCAATATGGCACAGAATGCTCATGATTTATAAATTAGGTATTGCAAATAATTTTCATAATACTTTGGCTTCATTGTCGAGAAGATCTACAAGCTGTTTTACAATATCTTCAGGTTCACCTTCCATCTTTATTCCTGGTTTCCGCCCGGGTGTGTTACGGTAGCCTGTAACTTTGGTTTTAATGAATGAGTTCAGATCAGAAGATTCTAAACCTAAAGTCTTAACATCAATTGCATCAAATGGTTTTCGTTTTGATTGCATAATGCCTTTAAGGGTGGGTATGCGAGGATCGTTCATATCATTTGAACAGGTAACCAGGCATGGCGCAGGGAGTTCAATAATTTCCTGGCCAATATCTCCCTGTCGTTTTACAATTACCATACCCGATGCTTCATCCACATCCAATCCAACGGCATTCGATGCATAGGGAATTTGCAGTTTATGGGCAAGCATGGAGCCGGTTAAGCCTGCATCGGTGTCCTGAGATTGTTTACCGCATACTATTACATCAAATTCAGCACCCTTGAAAAAGGCAGCGAGAATTTCAGCGTAGCCAGCTGAATCTAAATTCAGGCCATCATCAATAGTGATCATGGTGCCTTTAGAGGCACCCATTGCCAATGCCTTACGAGCGGTTTCTTTCGCTTTTTCTAGTCCGACAAGAACAACCTCGACATCGCCGCCATGTTTTTCGGTGATGACTAATGCCTCTTCGACTGCCGAAGCATCATAAGCGTTGAGCATTAGCCTGTCACTATCCTGAATCAGTTCATTGTCTTTGACACGCATAGGTCCCGCAAGATCCGGAACCTGCTTTATGCAAGCGTAGAATTTCATATCTAGAATAATTTCTAATGAATAGGTGGAGGCTGTAACTGCTTTCTTACCTGAAATATAGGTAAAACATGGTTATCAGAAAAGATAGAAATAGGAAGATATAATGAATGACTATGCCCATATACGACATGGAACAACGAGAATATTCAGTAATAATCACTAAATAGCTTCAAGAGACGGGAATACACCGTTTTTTTAAGAAAAAATTATTGAAGCTTGTCATATTCAGAAATATGACTTCTATCCATTTGGAGTAAAAGATCATAGGCCTCCAATCTCTTTTCAAGTTCTGCTTCCCTGAAAAGGGCAGTAAATTCCCGATATTTAGTGCTGAACAACAGATCAAAAGGGTAGCTGTCAGATGTTTGGCGTTGAGAAGTCCTAATTTTTTGAAAAGCTTCCAGCGCATTGTCGCGGGCTTTTTCTACCGATGTGGTGAATAAATCAAGGCCATGGCGGTGATACTGATAAAAGCCTTTTCTCAGGCCTTCATAAGATGGGTCGAGAAAATGAGAAACCAAATAATGACGGTTTTTTCTGGTGCTGCCGGAGCTTGCCCATCCTGCGGCTCCTGCTGCCTGTGCCGTTTCTACAACACTGCGAGCTTTACGAAAATACTCCTGCCCGCCTAGTTCAGAGAATGAATCAGCATCGAAAGCAAGAGCGAGATAAGTATAATAATCCAGTAATGAGGCTATATCATCATATTGGTACTCATCCTGGATAAGGTTTCTGTTTTGCCTGAAATCAAACTGCCAGTTATTGTCACTGACCACCATGAGAGATGTGACTTGCATGGTATTATAGATAGGCCGCTCAAGTGCAATAAGAAAGGTTGCCGTGATTGCTGTTCCTTCTGCTGAATTAAGATTGACTACAATATTAAGTCTGATGCGCTCATTTTCCTGATAGGTATTATCTGTCCAATGGTTACCCAGAATATAATCTTCTACAAGCCCCTCTAATTCATCAAGGTAATCGAGGCCGGAACTTGTGCTGATCTGACTGTAATTGACATCAACATTCAAATCAAAGATATCTTGCTGAGCAGATGATCTGTCTACCATCAGAAAGATGAATAAAACAGTAAACAAAAGGGAACTGATTTTTTTAATCACAGTATCTATGGTATAAGTCAAATAATATGGTTGATATTCTCATGGGATGTTTGGCAAACGCAGTCTTTTTGGAAATCGTGTATAATGAATATAACTACCTGGGCTAACAAGCTCAAGAATGCAGTTTTGTATGCTTCATTGATGATTTTGACAAGTGTATTTTCAGATGTAAATGCACAAAGCATATCCGGAGCGAAAGGTGTTGCATTAGCCCAATCTGTTACAGCTTTACAAGATAACACATGGTCTGTTTTTCAGAACCCTGCAATGATGCCCCGGAAGGGTACCCGTATATCTTTTTATGCAATTCGTTATTACGGCCTATCCGAGTTAACCGACTCGGCTTTGGCAGGCATCTATAATGCTTCTTTTGGAACCTTGTCCGTTGGCCTTCATAGCTATGGGTATGAACTGTATAAGGAGAGTCAGCTTAGGTTTGCGATTACGAAATCGTTTAAGAATTTTCGGATAGGATCTACGATTCGTTATCACAATATCTCTATAAAGAATTATGGCTCTGCCGGGACCATAGCTTTTGATACAGGATTTGCCATGATGTTAGCTGAAGGATTATGGTTGGGTGTCTATGCCGGCAATATAAGCCGCAGTACATTGGGTGAGGCACATGAAGAACTTCCCGTTGAGTTTGCAATAGGATTATCATATACATTATCAGACAGAGTATTAGTAGTATCCGACTTATTTAAAGATGTCAGGTTCCCGTTTTCATACCGCGCAGGTACAGAGGTTACTATACTCGATGACATCCTACAGTTACGGACAGGTATATCCACGGAACCAATCACTTATTCTATAGGTATTGGATTAGAGAGGGCTTATTGGTCTGTAGATATAGCAGCTCAACATCATGAATGGCTGGGATGGAGTCCTGGCATTGGGTTGAATAGCGCCTGGTGATAACTGTATGCCTGAATCTAAAGCTATATCCTTTATCTTTGTTCTTTTATTGGCACTCCAGTCAAAATCGTTTTCACAGATTTCAGATTCAACTTATTACCATCTGGAGGATACTCTTGAGAGGTTACTGGATCAAATTGACGATGATGAAATGGAATTTAGCAGTGAAGAATATGCGCAATATTTAATGGAAATGCTGGCTAATCCTATCAATGTTAATAATGCTTCTCTGGATGAGCTTTTGCGGGTACCGGGAATGAAACCTGTTTCTGCAGGAAACATCGTCGCCCATCGGAAGGAAAAAGAATTTATGAACCTTGATGATCTTTTATCAATAGATGGTATTGATATATCAAACCTGGAAAAGATGAGGTCCTTTGTTTCCGTAGAAAACAAACAAAGTCAGGCGAGTTATGCTAATCCGTCTTATTGGACTCAGGACGGACGCTTTGAAGTTATCTCACGCTACCAACAGGTTTTAGAACAGCTAAATGGCTATCAATCTGCAGATGATAGTAGCAGTTCCCGGTATGTTGGTAGTCCGGTTCGTTATTATCAGCGTTTTAATTACCGGAGCAATCATCTTGCTTTAAATTTTACCCAGCTAAAGGCGCCAGGAGAAACACTGGAGAATCCATTCACGTTTGATTTCAACTCCGGTCACCTGGCGATCACCAATATTGGAATGCTTAAAATGCTAGTGCTTGGGGATTACGGCCTGTACTTTGGCCAGGGATTGGTTGTACGTACGGGACGTTCTTTTGGTAAAGGCACTGAGGTTAGCAAATTCAGAGAAAATGAAAGAGGAGTGAGGCCTTATCAGTCAGCAGGGAAGACTCAGGCAAAAAAGGGGGCAGCTTTTACCTATGGGGATAAAATTCAAACCACGTTATTTTATTCCACCCGCAAACTGAGTGCAACTGTTATAGGTGGAGATTCCATACACTTTCCCGGATCGACAGGATTGCATCGTACACAGAATGAATTGAATCGTCGCAATAATACAACGTTACAAACAATCGGTGGGAGAATTAGGTATAGGTATGACCGAGGCAGTATTGGATTAAGTGGGTATCAGGCAGAATTCAGTAAATACATCGTACCTGGAGAGGCGGTTCATAATCTTTATGATTTTAAGGGAGTGAAGGCAGGAGCCGGTGGTATTGACTACATGATCATTGTGAATAATTTTTTATTCTTTGGTGAAGCCGCTCGGAGTATGAATGGTGGTCGTGGTTTAATTTCCGGCTTAAACTATTCAATTGGGCCTACTATATTAAGTCTGACATTCAGGAATTATGGAAAAGATCTTCAATCGGTTTTCGGAAACGGATTCAGTGAATCATCAAAGCTACAAAATGAAGAAGGTGTTTATTTAGCATTTCAACATACTTCAGGTAAAAAAGTTAAAGTAAGCAGTTATTTTGACCAATATAATTTTAAAGCTCCAAGAATTGGCATGCGGCAACCCAGCCGGGGTTATGACTGGCTTATCAAGGCAGAATATCGGGTTCTCAGAGATATGCAAATAAATCTGCAAATACGGAACAAAAAAAGAGAAGGTGAATTTCCTGTTCTTAATGATACGGAGAACGAGGTTCATGCAATTGACTATACCCAGAGGGGTAGTATAAGAGTGCAATTGGATTACCAGTTAAATCCGGTTTTGCGTTCACGAACCAGGGTGGAACGATTGAGAGGGAAAAGTGCCGGTGAACCTAAAGAATATGGGACACTGGTTTATCAGGATTTCAGGTGGAAAGCCACAAGCCGGTTGTTAGTGGATACCCGGCTTACGGTGTTTGATACAAAAAGTTTTGTATCCAGAGTATTTCAATTTGAGAATGATATGCTCTATATGATGACGAATCAAGCTCTTTTTGATGGTGGCCAGCGTTTTTATATACTGCTTCGCTATCAAGCTGTAAGCATCTGGGATATTTGGGTTAAATATGGTGTAACCGTATATGAAGACAGGATGACAGTAGGTAGCGGCCTGGATGAGAGTATGGGGAATACCCGGTCAAATATTGGAATCCAAATGAGGTTGAAGTTTTAGCAAAAGTATTTATAAGCTAAATAGCAGCTTCCAAAAGAAAAATAGCCGGTTTCTTAAGCAGATCGGGTAGTTTGGATGCTTTCCATTCATCTGCTGCTTTGGTAATGATTTGTTCACCGGGAAGGGTAATGTTTACGGCAATGCAGATGCGTGTATCACCATGTACCGAATTAATGAGTTCTTTTAAAAGGACCATATTTCGATGGGGTGTCTCCATGAAGAGCTGAGTCTGCTTCAATGAAGAAGAATCCTGTTCTAATTTTGTAATGGCTGATCGCAGAGCATTTTTATCAAGAGGAAGATATCCATGAAAAGCAAACCGTTGACCATTCATGCCCGAACCCATCAAGGCAAGTAAAATGGATGAAGGTCCCACCAGAGGCACTACAGGGATATTACGCAAATGAGCCATTTTTACCATTTCTGCACCAGGATCTGCAATGGCCGGACATCCTGCTTCACTAATGATCCCAACATTATTTCCATTCCTAAACAGGCTAAGATATTCGTTTTTTTCTTCGGGTTTTGTTTTTTTATTAAGCAAATACATCTTCAACTGATAATCAGGAATCGGGTGTTTTATCCATTGGAAAAAACGACCGGCTGATTGAATGTTTTCAACCAGGAAGGTATCAATCGAATGTATCGTTTCTATTACTGATTCTGCTAAAGAATTATTGGAAGGCGTTTTCCCTAATGGGGTTGGAATAAGGTAGAGTTTACCATAGGAGGTTACAGGGTTCATGAGGGTATCGTTTCAAAAGTGGGCTGCACTTTAATCATATTTTTTCTTAGACGGTTTGCATAACGATGAGCAAGATATCCGGCAAATAAGGTGGTGATCACGGATAACAGGATCACACCGATATTGGCCAATACCATTTTTTCCTGAAACCATAAGGTTGGCAGGATTACAACACTTTGGGTGCTCTCCGGATGATATCGAATTGGCAGAGTATCCATTTGCATTAGCAACCCGGCATTTTGTATGGGCAGCGATAATTTTTTAACCAGCGGTTCACTTCCTTTGGGAGTGAATTTCAGAACGATGATACCGTTTGACTGGGCAGCCATATGTTTCATCTGGAAATCCAAAACCTCAGCCTGATATTCTTTACCGTTACTCATGGTATCCTGGATACCTTGATAAACGATAACCTGCTGTATTCCTAATGCCGTCAGAAATAAGGGCAAAAGCCAGGCCAGGTACCAGAGGTAATATATTTTTTTCATTTCCTATTGGGTTAATTTGGCTTTGCTTACTTCATATAATGCCGGATCGTAAATTAAACGTTTTTGGTAATCCTGACTGATGAAATTGCTTGACATATGCATCCAAAATCCGATGGGAAGCTTTTCAAAAAACACAACCTGTACATGATCATTTTTAGTGTAGGAAGATGTGCCTATATCCAGGCCATTCAGGATACTGATCCTGTTATCGTACATAGCCCCATAATAATCAAAATTTCGGGTGATAGAACCGGATGACATTGGCCAACTCAAATATTCCCGTATCATATCAGAAGCCTCTTTTGAAAATAGCGTACCCCGGATTATTTGTTCCAGTATTTCTGTAAATGCCACAGGCTCACCTGATGGGAAGATATCATACATCATTCGTTCTTCAGTAAAGCTGATATTTGTACCTTCCTGTTGAAAATAATCCAGTACACGCTTTCTAAATTCTTCGTTATTCTGATAAGCCAGAGCGTTCTGTGATATCTCTTGAATTAATCCAGCTTTATTTGTCATCAATCTTTCATGACGATCTTCAGTTGTCGTTTCATGGAAACCCGGGTTAAAAGTAATATGTAAACCGGAAAAGGGCTGCAGTGGCTCTATCCGATCTTCTCCAAGGTCTTTAACCAGAGTATTGATCTTTTCAGGACCAAAGAAATAATAAAGAAAATCAGCCGAAGCAAGATCATTATGCAGTACCATCACTGAAACAACATCACTTATTTTTACTAACCCATCGGGGGTTATGAGGTTATTGTCTTGTAATGTTCGAATGGCTTCTTTGTGACGGTTATTTTCAAAAGCCGGCAAGTGATAACGTTTAACCTTATCAAAAGAGACGAGCTGATCAGGATCAAGGGTGCCTTCACTAACCTGTCTGGCATATTCTATCAATAGGAATAAATTTGAGGATGTTCCCAATACCCTTTTTACATCTTCCTGAAAAAATATTCCATTTTCCGGATGGTCAATATCGTAAGATATCACGGAAACGAACTCGGGATGTCCTTCAATATACTCAACCAATCCGTTTAAGGAATAGGTTTTCTCAACCCATTCACTACCCTCGGCAAAGGAGGCACGATTTTCAAATACGGAAATAAAAACATCACGGTTTAGGTAAAAAATGGAACCAATGAGAAGAATTGCAACAGCAAGAAAAAAACCTAGGAATTTTAAAACGCGCATTATAATTAATTTGTGGACTAAGTTAGTATAAGATACATAAAGCCTAAGTTAACTGCCTTATTTAACGTGTATTCGTAGGTTTTGTTCAGCCAACCTAAAAACTAAATGTCAAGCTTAGATGATATTAGAGTAATCTATAGGAACCATAGATTTAATAAATACAAACCTTTGAGTAAGTAAGATCATTATATTAATATTTTCATATTATTTTCCTCATTTGCATAGTCTTACCTTATGAGAATTAATAATTCAGCGGGATTCAGTGATCTATAAATGAGAGAGTATGCAGTACAGGGTCATTTATATCAAGAGGTGTGACACACAATTATAATCTATTCAATGGCTATGCTTGATCTTTCCTTTTCTAACAAAAAAGAAATAAAAATAAATGCAAAAAAGTGGCTCCCAAAAAATAAGATAAAATCTTGTATTTTTTTGCTTCACGGATATGCAGAACATTCCGGTCGATTTGCTGATTTAATTCAGGAGTTTACGACCTCAGGTCACGCTGTCTATGCAATGGATTACGAAGGCCATGGCCAAAGCGAAGGAGTTAGAGGATGTGCAGGAAGCTTTTTTGATCTGATTGCTGATACGGCTCTTTTCTTTACCAGGGCTTATCGTGATCATGACGATAAGAAATGGTTTATTCTCGGACACGGTTTAGGAGGAAATATTGCCATAAAATTAGCTTCTATGTTTCCACAGTATCTGGATGGATTGATTTTAACTTCCCCGGCGATCATGATTGATAGAAAAATTCCAAAACTAATTCAGGATATGGCTAAGCACATAGGGTCAATTTATGAGCATATGCCGGTCATGAGGCTCGATAACAGAGCAATAAGCAGAAGTAAGGATGTAGTGGATGAATATAATAATGATCCATTGGTTTACCATGGTTGTATTAGAGCAGGAATGGCTCTTTGCTATCGGCAATCTGTTGAACAGGCAACATTTGTTCTAAATCAGCTTGTTATGCCCATATGGGTTGGTCATGGCTCATTTGATACTTTGCATGACCCTGCAGGATCGGCATTTATTATTAACAGGGTTTCAGTCGAAGATAAAACCCTGAAGATTTATGATAAACTGTTTCATAATATCCTGAATGAGCCAGAACGTTTCACGATTATGGATGAGATCATTAATTGGATTGATCATAGAAATCAAATTGAATCGCATGTTGAGTATGCGTATTCAACTCAAAAGACGGGTTAGATTTTTAATCGAAATTAGCGACCTTCTTTTTCTATCAAGTCTTCCAGTAATTCAAAATATCGTTCGATCAACCGCTGATAGTCCTGGCTGAACTGAGTCTGATCTTCGTTATTCACCCCTGACCTGATTCGCCGGCGTAGTTCTTCTAGTGTGACTTCAGGTGGTCTGGTTTGCTCATAATCTTCAGCTGTATTTCCCCGGCGTTTTTCCTCATCCTGATCTCTTCGCTCAATGGCTTTTTCAGCGTCGAGCATACGTGACAAGATATTTTGTTGTCGTTCTACCATTATGGGGTCGAGTTGACCACCCCGAAGTTCATTAATAGCATTTTCCATTTCCTCACCAAGTCGCTCCATTTCACTCAGTATTTCATCGCCGCTTTCAAGGCCACCAGACCGTTGAAGATTCTTCATCTGCTTCCTGATTTCATTCTGCTGACGAGCCATCTGGTCTAACCTTTCCATTTGATCCTGGGATAGCCGTTCGCCTGCCATATCATTGATCATATCCTGAATCTGCTGATTAAGCTGTTGTTGTTCACCAGACATCTTTTGAAGCTGTTCCATCATCTGTTCAGCACTCATGCCTCCGTTTTCACCGCCTTCCTGATTATTAAGCTGATCAATTAAATCGGCAAGCATGGAACCAAGCTCATTTAGGCCGCCTAAAGCTGTCCTTTCCTCAGTTGTTGCATTTTCAGGTTTTCTTTCAACCAGGAAGTCGACTGCACGCTCCATGGTATATTGTATTTCTTGTTTACGTGCATTAATGCGATTAGAGAATCCGGGAATTTCGGCCGAAACTTTAAAGAGCGAGTCAGATACAATTTCAAAATTCCTGTTGATGGTACGTTGGTTTCTAGCCTGACCAACAAATCCTGTACTGTTTTGTACAAGTTCGCTAGTTTGAACCGTGACATCCTCCTGAGCTTCAGATAACAGGATCAGATTTTGCAGGATATTCTTCAATGCAAGAATATTAATCTGAACCTGCTCCTGATTCATTTCCTGTTTGGCTTCAGACAGTTTTTTTGAAAGTTGATCCATTTGTTGCTGAAGCTTGCCCTGATCTTGTTTGATTTTATCCTGAGCAGGATTATCCTGTTTCATGTCATCAATATTCTCCTGAAGTTTCTCATCCATGGCATCAATTTCAGGTTTTACCTCATTCCGCATCTGCTCTAATTTATCTTTTCTTCGGTCGGGCCCTTTCTCTTGAAGTTGTTCTATTTTTTTGGAGATTTCTTCGAGCTGCTCCCTGATATTCTGCTGCTGCTGAACTTGTTCCTCTCCTGTTTCATTCTGATCCATAAGTCGCTGTTCCTGTTCTGCCATATCTTTAAGAAGTTCTGACATCTTTTCAAGTTCAGCATTCATCCGAAGCGTTTTGAATAGTTGTTCTGTTCGCTCCATCCGTTCTCTGTAGGTTGACTCGTTAAATTCTATTTCTTCAAGAGCCTTACGAAGTTCAGTTTGATCCAAATTATCAATATTTTTTTGCAGCTCATCGATTAGTTTTAATATCTCAGGATCATCTATTTCTTCTAAAAGTTTCTGAAGTTCCTGATATTGATTCAACGTTTCTTCAGATAAAGTCTGTGATTCTTCCATGTCTTTGGTGAGGTCATCAAACTTCTTCTGTAAATCCTCAACCTGCTTATCCAGGCTTTTACGCTGATCTTTTATATCCTCTAAAAGCTGTGACTGCTCCCAGGTTGATTCAGGGTCAGATTGTACCTGCTCTCGAAACTGTTGAAAATTTTCCTGCATTTGTTGGTATATATCCTGAACCTGCTCAAAAGAAGAATTTATTTCTTCTTCACGTTCATCTTGCTCAAACATCTTTTCAGCAAAGGATTGTACATTTATAAAATGGCTCTTTGACCGAGTCGTCTTATATCCAGAAACCTCATCATTATCGGTAACTTCAAACCAGTATTCCACCTTATCCAACGATGTTAAGTTAAGGCTTGATAAATCCCAGTTGTAACGGCCTATTTGTGAATTACCTTCAGGAACTGATAACTGAATGGATGCCGTAACAGGCTTTTCAACATAGGCTTTATTTAAAGTATAATATAATGTCAGTCCGGTAAAGCCAAAGTCATCTTCAACCTCATAGGCCATTTTCAGGGTATCAGGATTGCTTACTGATATTTCCCGGTCCGGTTGCAATAGTATGGCAAAAGGTTGTTGGTCTTCCAAAGCAGCCAGGTCGAAAGTAAAATGATTATTATTTGTAAGGTTAAACTGATCTTCCATTAGAAATGAAAGGGAGTCATTTTCATCGATAACCAGGCTTTGCCTAATCAGGTTGTTGTCAGCGATCCTTAAATCCAGTGTATCCCTGCTGTGATGCAGAATCAGCTGACTGCTAATAAGATTCTTATTAGGCTGAGCTTCAATAACCACTTTTGACCCTTTGTAACCCTCGACCCGGCTAAAAGGATATGTGTTAGTCACATTATCCAACCCTGTATAAGCAGGAGGGGTTACAGTTGCTGTAAGGCTACTAAACCTTGGAAGTAATTGCACATTCGCAGTATAAAGCTCACTTTCATGTCCATCCATACGTACGAAATACTTTGCGTTATTATATAATTCTAAGCCCTCGGATACAAATGAGCCATCATCATCCTGGTGCATGGGCCTGAGTCGGTAATCGGATTCGATGTCTGTTTTGATAGCAAGGGTTACGTTATCAGGTATACGATTTTGTTCAAACACCACTTTTGCATGAAAGGGGTCACCCTGGGCTATCACCAAATTTCCGGGTTCAATACTATAGGTAAAAGGCAGAGGTTTTTCAAAGGATTCCCAGAATAATGCAGTACGCTTAAAAGCATCGGGTGAGAGGAAACTGGTACTGGCGAATATGATCATCAATCCGATGAGCCCTGCCAGCGAGTAGTTGTTGAATTTTCGATAGGGATGGTTCTTGCAATAATCCTTCAATTGCATATTCAATTTATCCTCAGATAATTGACTTAGGTTTTGAGCAATTGCGGCTTCATGCAAAGTAGTGGTTCTGTTGCGTTTGAAGAGTTCGAAATCCAGGAGGTATCGCAAGGACTGGTTATCCGTAACCTTGGTAAGATCAGAGTAGAAGGAGTTAAAGGGTAAGTTTTTGAACTGTTTGCTGAGAACGAAAAATAATATGAAGCCGCAGATTATAGAAATGAGCCATATCGAAGATTTGATGGTCGGCGAGAGGTATTGGGTATACTCAACAACTAATAGAATCAAAAGTAAAGCTAGTATCCCAGAAAGCATAGCCAGTGAAATAGCAAGAACTCTTTTGGTCCGCAGTTGATGATAACTACCCTGAACCAGGTTTAGAAGACTTTCAAGTGCTGCTTTATTTTTATCCGATCCGCCCAATGTGTAACAACCTGTATTTATTTTTAAATAACTTTATGCTTTCGTAATACCAACTCAAAAGTGTCTGTATAAATTGTGAATTCTCGAATTGATGATTAATAGAAACCCTGAAAAAAACTTAGCTGAACGTAATTATCAGCTATAGGTCATTCAAAGTAATTGTATTAGCAAGTGAATAATATTTCTCTTTTGGCTTTACGGAAATAACCTCGTTTTGGGCGTCGTGCTGCATGTATAGAAGGATGTTTTTTTTATAGCAATCAGTCAGTATACTTTGTTTTTCTAACAGGGTACTCGTCGGGTACATATCATAGCCCATAACCCAGGGCGTTGGTATATGCGCAAAAGTAGGTAGTAAATCAGCAGCAAATAAAATACTAGTACTTCCTGATGTTATTAATGGTAGTTGCTGCCCCAGCGTATGACCATCAACAATAATATGACCAAGTCCTGTTTCGTATTCATGGCCTTCATCTATCAATTTTAAACGACCGCTGTCTCGTATGGGTTCCAGGTTTTCTCTGAAAAAACTGGCTTTTTCACGGGCATTAGGAGTATTGGCCGTTTCCCAATGTGATTTTGTGACCCATATATTGGCATTTTTAAATTCCAGTTCAGGCTCGCCATTTTTATTAAGTTTGGATATCCCACCACAGTGATCAAAATGTAAATGAGTGAAGATAATATCTGTGATATCATTTTTAGAAAAACCGTGAGCAGACAGGGATGAATCGAGATTATTGGTGGCTAAATCCAGACCATATATTTTTGTTAATTTTTCATTGAATTTTGTGCCAACACCGGTATCTATCAGGTATATTTTTTTTGTCCTCTTTGAAACCACTAATAAGCTACGCATAGCCATGGTGATACGGTTCAAATCGTCGGATTTTATCTGCTTTGACCATAAGGTTTTGGGAACCACACCGAACATAGCACCACCGTCAAGTTTGAATGTGCCATTATCAATCGAGTATAAGTAGAAATCATCAAGTTTGACTTTACTCAGCATAGTGAAATTATACGCTTAAACTTCATTGAGAAGGTTATTCAGGAAATCTCGGACTTTGGTTAAATCGTCCTGTAATTCGACGGATTTTGTATTACTGGCAGGAACGCTTTGTTTCCGAATGGCTTTCCTGGCCCCGGCAGTACTGTATTTGTCATCCTGAATTAATTTCTTAAGTTCCATCACGGTATCTATGTTTTTTTCTGTATAAACCCGGTTACCTGCACGATTTTTAGATGGATTTAAGGTATCAAAGATAGTCTCCCAATACCGTAAGACATGTGGCTTTATGTCGGTAAGCTTGCTTACTTCACCGATAGTATAGTATAGTTTTTTCATTTAAACATTAAACTTGATTTACGTAACTTCTAACTACTTACTCCAATATAGATTTAAAGAACATTTATATCATTGTCAAATCACGAAAAAAAAGAAGCTGTTTCTCTCAGCCTGAGCATAGTAGTGCCTTTGTTAAACGAAGAAGCATCTCTGCGCGAATTATTTGAGCATATAGTTACTGCTGTTTCAGGTAAGCATGATTATGAGGTAATCTTTGTGGATGATGGATCCGAAGACCGCTCCTGGGATGAGATTCAAAAATTAAAAAAAGAATTTGATGTCGTTAAGGGAATTCGTTTTCGTCGCAACTATGGCAAAAGTATTGCTTTACAAAAGGGTTTTGAAGTTGCACGTGGTAAATATATAGCTACCATGGATGCTGATCTGCAAGATGACCCTAATGAAATCCCCTTGATGATTGATCAGCTTGAAAAGGAGGGATATGATTTGGTAAGTGGCTGGAAGAAAAAAAGGAATGATCCATTAAGTAAAAAGTTACCCTCACGATTCTTTAATTTCTTTACATCACTCACCACCAGAATTAAACTTCATGATTTCAACTGCGGACTTAAAGTCTACCGTCGGGAGGTCACAGAGAAACTAACTTTGTATGGGGAACTGCACCGTTATATTCCTTTTTTAGCTTACCAACAAGGCTTCACCCGTATAGGAGAGAAGGTAGTTTTACATCATGCAAGGAAGCATGGAGAGTCAAAGTTTGGCTTTACACGCTTCATTAAGGGTTTTCTTGATCTGTTTACTCTGCTGTTTCTGAGTTCTTATATGCAGAGACCTATGCATTTTTTCGGGACGCTAGGAACCGTATTTTTGAGTATTGGGGGTGTAATCACGGTCTATTTGGCTTTTATGCGCATATTCTATCAGGAATATTTGGGGAATCGACCCCTGCTCCTATTTGGTGTGCTATTATTAGTGCTGGGAGTTCAGTTCTTTTCTTTGGGTTTACTTGGCGAAATGCTCAACAAGGGCAGTAGCCTTAGGGATATTGACCGAATAAATATAAAAGATAGGGTATAAGGCTTTGTCTTGTGGTACCGCGTACGGGATTTGAACCCGTGCTACCGCCGTGAAAGGGCGGCGTCCT
>JBBDQY010000082.1:0-18627 GCA_040905745.1 Balneolales bacterium | reverse complement strand
TATTTTGCGAAAAGGATAAAAAATAATCCGGGTGTTCACATCAGGCAATCCTGCCTATATTTCTTCCGCTTTAGAGCTAAGAAATTGTTATATTAGAAAGCTTGAAACGTTAATAATTATTAGAAGGTCACCATTATGAGTTTCGGTGTTTTTCCTGAACTCAGCAATAGGGAACAGGAGGTTCTGGAATATATAATACAGAACTTTATAGTTACCGCTACCCCTATAGCGTCTAAAACTTTAGTAAGAAAACACAAGCTGAACATCAGCTCAGCATCGGTACGCAGTACCATGAACAGCCTTGAGAAAAAAGGTTTTTTAGATCATCCGCATACATCATCCGGACGTATCCCTACCGAATTAGGATATCGGTATTATGTTAATTCTTTGATGAAGGTTTCTACCTTGAGCCTGGTTGAAGAGGATTCACTTGATAAGCTGAGAACTTTTATAAATGTGGATATGGATGATGCTGTTAAATCAGCAGCCCGCATTTTAGCCCGCTTATCCAATTTATTAGCCGTTGTAGTGGCTCCAAAACTTGCTGCAGGTACCTTCCGAAAGATTGAGCTGATCAGTTTGAGTTCACATAGGGTCATGATTGTGCTTACGGTTGAAAGTGGATTGGTCAAAACTATCAGCATAGAAGTAGAAGCTGAATTTACACTTAGTGAATTAGAGCATGTCTCACAGGTTTTGAACGAAAGATTATCGGGATTGGTTCTGTCGGAAATTCCTAAGAAAATTCGTGCCATGCTTTCTGATTTTGAAGAAAGTGATAAAACCGGCTTGATAAGGGTTTTTATCTCCAGTGCGGATACGATTTTTGAAGATCATCAGTTAAGGAATTTCCATTTTGGTGGGGTTGAATATATAGCCATGCAACCTGAATTCAGTGACCTCAGTAATTACAAAAGTATCGTTGAACTTATAGAAAATGAAGATCTGATCATTCACCTATTTGACGAAACAGGGGATAAAAGTAATTATCAGGGAAGCAATAAAGATGTAAAAGTGAGAATTGGCACAGAAAATAAAATTCAGCAAATAGAGCAATGCAGTGTAGTTTCGGCCAATTATAATATTGGTACGATTACCGGGACAATAGGCCTTGTCGGGCCTACCCGCATGAATTATTCTCGCATGATTGCTCTGGTTGAACAACTAGCAAACCGTTTTAATAAATCAGGCTTTGATAATTGATATGAAAAAGAACAAAGAAAAGAATACTGAGAGTGTAGATAATCGAAATGATGAGGATCAGGCTCTTGATGAAACTAAAGAAGTTAAAACTGAACAATCACAGGCAGGCCAGCAACCTGACATGCAAGAGGATAAGGGAACTTCCAGCGGCCTGAACGCCGTGCAGGATGTGGATGAAAAGGATGAAATTATCGAACATTTGAAACTCGAGCTTGAAAATGCCAAAGATACGGTTCTTAGAAAAGTTGCCGAATATGATAATCTTAAAAAAAGATTACAAAAAGATAAAATCCAGTTCTACAGGGATTCTAAAATACTGGCCGTAAAAAGCTTTCTTCCCATACGTGATGATTTGAAGCGTTCATTGGAAGCATCTGAAAAAATAGACATTGATGAGGGTTTCCTGGCGGGCATTCAAATGGTTGCTGGTAAATTTGAAAAAGTGCTTGAAGATTTAGGCATAACACCTATTGATGAAGAAATGATTCCCTTTGATGTTGAGGTACATGATGCCTTACTCAGACAACCCACTGAGGATGACGATATTGAACCTAATACCGTTTTAAAAGTAATCGAACCGGGTTATAAACTTGAAGATTATGTAATTAAACACGCTAAAGTTATAGTAAGCCAATAAGATGCCAAAAAGAGACTACTATGAAATACTTGGGGTTGGTCGTCAAGCCGATGCCGATGAGTTGAAAAAAGCATACCGAAAGATGGCCATGCAATACCATCCGGATAGGAATAAAGATAATCCGGCTGCTGAAGATCACTTTAAAGAAGCTGCAGAAGCCTATGATGTGCTTAAAGACCCAAATAAAAGAGCTCGCTATGACCAATATGGTCATGCCGGGATGAACTCAGGTGGTTTCAGAGAACCTGATTTTCATGATATAAACATGGATGATATCTTCAGCCGCTTTGGTGATATCTTCGGCAGTGATATTTTCGGAGGGGCAGCAGGCCAGAGGGGCAGCAGGGCACGGTCGCATGCCGGCCGACCGGGTGAAGACATGAAACTGCAAATCAAATTAACCCTTGAGGATGTTGCATTTGGCGTAGAAAAAAAATTAAAGGTTAAAAAACACATTAAATGTGATTCCTGTAACGGAACAGGGGCTGAAACGGAAGATGATTTCCTGACCTGTGATACCTGTCAGGGAATTGGGGAAGTAAGACAAGTTTCACGTACCATGTTTGGACAGTTCATGAATGTGCAGGCATGTCCGACCTGTATGGGTGAAGGCCGCATTATTAAAAACCATTGCAAAAAATGCAAAGGTGAGGGACGCATTCGTGGTGAGGAAAACATCAAGGTTCAGGTACCGGCAGGTGTTTCTAAGGGGAATTATATTACTTTGCGTGGTCAGGGTAATGCCGGATTAAGAGGAGGTGAAGCAGGTGATCTCATTGTGTTGATTGAAGAAGAGGAACATGAATTCTTAGAGCGTGATGGAGATGACGTGTTATATGACCTTCAGGTAAGTATACCAGATGCTGTTCTTGGAACAACAGTTGAAGTACCAACCTTGAAAGGGAAAGCAAAAATGAAGATAGAACCAGGTACCCAACCCGGTAAGATGCTCAGGATGAAAGAGAAAGGAATCAAGAATCTTAATAGCCAGCAACCTGGAGATCAGTTTATAAGAGTAAATGTTTATATTCCGACCTCGCTTAAAGAATCGGAAAGAAAGAAATTTGAGGCTTTGAGAAGTTCAGATAACTTTGACCCCTTGCAAAATCAAGAAAACCGGAAAGGGTTCTTTACAAGAATAAAAAGCGTATTTAGCTGATCAGACCTGAAAAGAAAATTGATAACCCTTACCCTGTGATCCTTGAGGGTATCTTAATTCTTACGAGGTTGATCTATCAGGCTAGGGGAATATACCTGGCTTATGACATTCGGGGATGAATTTATTCGTCATATCTCCTTATTTCAGAGTGAAGTTTTAATACTCTATCTCCGTCTTTAAGGATAATAATATATGCCGGATTATCACGCGATGCTTTTCTTGTAACGATACTGCCATTGAATTGTCGTTGTACTTCTCTGGTGAATGCATTCATGACTTCCCCGAAAGCCTTGCCTTTCCCCCAATCCCATTCAACTATTGTTCCGCTATGATACGCTTTACCCATTGTTCTGTTTATATTAAACTTATAGATAGGTTTCAACCTTATAATACGAAGAGGCTACGGGTAAATTTCTGAGGTATTATTATTCTAATTTTGCTCGAAAATCTTAATCTATAAGGTAAATATCAGTTCAAATTCCCATCTTTATGTATGGATTCTTCGCTTTGAACTTTTTGGAAATGTTCTAGTTTAGCGGTAAGGGTTTCTGAAGAGATTGACAGGATTCGAATCGCTAAAAGGCCGGCATTCGCAGCATTATTTATAGCGACCGTTGCAACCGGAATACCTTTTGGCATTTGGACGATCGACAATAGGCTATCTAATCCTTTAAGTTGTTTTGATTCAACAGGAACACCTATAACAGGTAATACCGTGTATGAAGCTGCCATCCCTGGTAAATGTGCTGCACCTCCCGCACCGGCTATTATTACTTTTAAACCTCGTTTCCGGGCACTTTTGCAATATTCAGCCATAAGGTCCGGGGTACGGTGAGCGGAAATAACCCTGGCCTCAAACGCCACCTGAAAACGGTTGCAGATTTCTGCGGCCTGCTTCATGACCGGCCAGTCTGAATCGCTTCCCATGATGATGCCCACAAGTGGTAGTACTTCCTGATCTTTCATAACTTCTTTATCTAAGGTTTAATAGGATATCCATACCAGTAAATAATTCTCAAAGTATAAACTTAGTTGTCATGCTGCAAACGAAAACCTTACGTCATGTTATATTCTAAAATCACTGGTCAATGACAATGCCCGATTCAGAACTTCGGTTTGATCATAACCCAACAGAGTAAAATGACCCATTTTGCGGCCAACTTTGCTAGAGTTCTTGCCGTATAAATGCAGATGGCCGTCAGAGCTGTTTAAAAGCTTGGTATGGTTTTCAGTAGAAGCCGTTCCATTATGCGTTCCAAGCAAATTAATCATAACAGCCGCAGGTTTTCTCATTTCGGTACTACTCAATGGCAGATTTAATACCGCACGAACATGATTCTCAAATTGAGAACCTACACATCCTTCAATCGTATAATGTCCTGAATTATGAGGTCTTGGCGCGGATTCATTAAGCAGTATTTCCTCGTTTTTGGTAAGGAAAAATTCAAATGCATAAATCCCTATGCCATCAATAGCCTCAATGGCAGCTATGGCTAATTCTTTAATCCTTGCATGAAGTTTAGAATTCATTCTTGCAGGAGCAACAACCACTTTGCAAATATGATTCTCCTGTATGGTTTCACAACAAGGAAATACCTCGATATTACCCTGAGCATTTCTGGCTACCTGTATAGCCAGTTCCATACTAAAGGGAACAAAAGCCTCAGCAATAATTTCCCGGCCTTCATTGCCTCCTAAATCATCATATAATTTTCTTGCTTCGGTGGAATCGTGTATTGTTTTATTTCCATATCCATCATAACCGCCTTTGGAAGATTTTAGAATGTAGGGCCAGCCATATTCATCACCGAACACGTCAAGGGTATTATCTTCGTTAATCAGGCTGTATGGTGTAACAGGAATTCCCGCAGCTTCAAAACACCTTTTTTCCTTAAGTTTAGTATCAATTTTACCAAAAGTTTGAGCAGACGGATAAAGGGGCGTTTCCGAAGTCTTAGAAATTTCTTTTAAAATTGAAGAGTCAATAAATTCATTTTCTAGCGTAACGATATCACAAAAATCGACGAATGACTTTATAGCGTCTGTATCTGAAAAAGAACCTTTAAATACATGAGGAGTCATCCATTCAAGCGGCTCTTTATCTTTAGCCGATCCGAACATGGCCACTTGTATACCTAACTTAAAAGCTTCAATGGCAGACATCCGGGCTAATTGGCCGCCTCCTAAAAAACCAAGTTTAAAATCGGGGGTTAAAGATAGTTTGTCAATCATAGTACATTTAGTTATCAGGAATAAAGCACACTAAGTTATGGTTTTTTGGATATATTTAGGCCATCAATTCAAATAAACTTATTAAAAGCCGGCCGTTATCACTTTATGAATATTGAACACAAGCTAGAGCAGTTAAAATTAAGGTATCAAGAGCTAAATTCTGCCCTGAGTGATCCTGCTATTTATAGTGATCCGGAAAAACTGGCCGGTCTCAGTAAAGAACACAGTGACCTGAAAATACTGGTTGAGGATTATTCAAAATGGAAGGAAATTAAAAAAACCATTGCTGCAAATGAAAATCTGATATCTGAGGCCGAAGATCCTGAGCTTTCTGAAATGGCCAAAGAGGAAAATGCTGAACTAAAAAAGAAAGTTACTCAGCTTGAGGCAGACATCAAATTAAGATTGGTGCCTAAAGATGAGGAAGACTTTAAAAACGCTATTGTTGAAATCCGTGCGGGAACCGGAGGGGATGAGGCTGCTATTTTTGCAGGGGACCTTTTTGAAATGTACCGTCGTTATGCAGACACACAGGGGTGGAAAATGGAAATATTGAATCTTCAGGAAGCTGCGAAGGGTGGTTTCAAAGAGATCGTATTCTCATTGAGTGGCAATGAGATATTTGGAAGAATGAAATTTGAAAGCGGTGTCCATCGGGTACAGCGCGTGCCGGAAACAGAATCCCAGGGGCGTGTTCACACTTCAGCGGCAACGGTGGCTGTTTTGGCTGAGGCTGAAGAAGTTGATATACAAATCAATCCGGCCGATCTTGAATTCGAAGCCTTTCGTGCCACAGGGGCAGGTGGGCAGCATATCAATACGACCGATTCCGCCGTACGAATAAGACACATGCCCAGTGGTGTAGTGGTGAGTTGTCAGGAGGAGCGTTCGCAACATAAAAACAGGGCGAAAGCAATGACCATGCTCAGAACAAAACTCTATGATACTGAGTTGGAGAAAAAGCAATCAGCCCGGGCTGCTGAGCGTAAAAGTCAGGTTTCAACCGGCGACCGTAGTGCAAAGATCAGGACATATAACTTTCCGCAGGGGCGCCTTACTGATCATCGAATTGGCTTAACCTTGTATAACCTTGATGCTATCATCAAGGGTGATCTCGAAGAAGTAATAAGTGCCCTCCGCGTACAAGAAAACCTCGAAAAGCTCAATGAGATTGCTGGGTAAACGAATATCTCAAAAAAAAAGGCCACCGATAAAAGATGGCCTTAGGTCCAGTACAAATAGCTAGCGTTTAGAAAGGACCAGCTTTCAGCGTTTCAATACTGGCAGTGTCTTCAAATTTCTTGAAGTTATCTTTGAACATTTGAGCTAATAAGCCTGCTTTTTGATCAAATTCCAAAGGATCAGACCAGGCATCGCGAGGAACTAATATTTCGGAAGGTACACCTTCGATTGCCAAAGGCATAGACAAACCGAATACTTTACCAGTGCGATATGGAGCATCATCCAGCTCTCCATTGATAGCGGCTTCCATCATACGGCGTGTATAACGCAGTTTGATACGAGTACCAATGCCGTAAGGTCCACCAGTCCATCCGGTATTAACCAGCCAGGCTGAAGAACCATGCTTAAGTATTTTTTCAGCTAACATCTCTGCATATACATTCGGATGCAATGGCATGAATGGTGAACCAAAACATGCTGAAAAGGTAGCTTTAGGCTCTGTAACACCACGTTCAGTACCGGCTACTTTTGCTGTATACCCGCTGAGGAAGTGATACATAGCTTGTTCGGGAGTAAGCCTGGAAATCGGAGGCAATACCCCGAAAGCATCAGCGGTAAGGAAAATCACACTTGAGGGATGACTTGACATGCCTGTCCTGCTGGCATTGGGTATCATATCAAGGGGATAAGAACACCTGGTATTTTCAGTGTATTTCTTATCATTGAAATCCGGACGCCGTTTGCTATCCAAAACCACATTTTCCAGGATAGTGCCTGGTTGTTTTGTAGTCGCATAGATCATAGGTTCATCTACCGGAGAAAGGTTGATGGTTTTAGCATAACACCCTCCCTCAAAGTTGAAGATACCTTTGTCACTCCAGCCATGTTCATCATCACCGATCAGAATCTTGTTCTCATCAGCAGAAAGAGTAGTTTTTCCGGTTCCTGATAAGCCAAAGAAGACAGCTGACTTGCCATTTTCATCTTCATTTGCAGAACAATGCATAGGCAAAACACTCTTATCTGGCAGCAGATAATTCATCACACCAAATATCCCTTTTTTAACCTCTCCGGAATATAAGGTGCCACCAATGAGAATTATTTTTTTTGAAAAAGAAACAATGATGTACGTTTCAGTTTCCGTTCCATCAATGGCAGGATCCGCTTCAAGGTGAGGAGCGGCTATAACGGTGAAACCGGGTTCATGGGTTTTTAGCTCATCGTCTGTTGGCCGTATGAACATGTTATATGAAAATAGAGCATGGTAAGCTGCTTCGCTTATTACCCTGATCGGTAACCGATATTCAGGATCTGCTCCACAATATAAATCCATCAAATAAACTTCTCTGTCAGACAAAAATGCTACAGACTTCTCATATAGCCGGTCAAAAACTTCAGGGGAGATAGGTTTATTTACCTTTCCCCAATCAACATCTGCCGACTCTGCTTCTTTAACTATATATTTATCACCCGGGGAGCGGCCTGTATATTTTCCCGTATGCACGCTTAAGGCCATATCAGCCGTTAATTGTGCTTCTTTATTAATAATTGCAGCTTCATATAATTCTGCCCGTGATAGGTTCCAATGAACGTTTTTACTGTTCAAATTCAATTTTAAATCTTGTTTTGAGTTGACCATAATAAATGTATTCTAATGATATATTAATTATATATTAATGCTTTTTTTCTTTCCCGAATAATTCTCATTTGCTTAGGTATAATTTACGAAAATTTTAATAAAATAGTCCTAAAAATCTAATTTAGAGGGTGGACTAATACTTTTTTTTAACCAAGTGAGACCAATAAGAAAGAAACATTTGAATACTTAATAAACACCTAACCTTAATACAATAGTTCACGTTTAAAAAAGACGGAAATAAACCTGTTCAGATTTCATCGTTATGCCTGAAGAACCCATAAAAATCGCATTACTGCAAACATCAGCTAAGTCTTCAAAAGAAGAAAATTTACACCGTATGGGGTCCCTGATTTCTGAAGCTGCAGAAAATGGCGCCAATATTATTTGCCTGCAAGAGCTTTTTCTGTCCACTTATTTTTGCCAGACGATAGATGATGCTAACTTCAGATTATCAGAAGCTGTACCCGGACCAACCACAGATAAACTTTCGGTGCTTGCAAAAAAACTAGGAGTTGTACTGACTGTCCCCATCTTCGAAAGACATGCTCCCGGTATTTATTATAATACCGTGGCTGTTCTGGACGCAGATGGGGCCTATTTAGGCAAATACCGAAAAATGCATATTCCGGAGGATCCTGGCTTCCATGAAAAATATTATTTCACACCGGGTGATCTGGGTTATAAAGTATTTAAAACCCTTTTTGGAAATATAGGAGTGCTTATTTGTTATGATCAGTGGTTCCCTGAAGCGGCCCGGCAAACAGCATTACAGGGTGCAGACATCCTAATTTATCCAACAGCCATCGGTTCTTTACCGTATGAAAATGAAACGGTGGAACAAGAATATTTAACGGCCTGGAAAACAATTCAGCAAAGTCATGCTATTGCCAATGGTTGTTTTGTAGCCACTACAAACAGGACGGGCATTGAAAACGATATAGATTTCTGGGGACATTCTTTTATTTGTAGTCCAATCGGTAAAATCCTAAGTGAAGCGGGGTCAGGCGAAGAAATTGTATATGCTGATTGTGATATCAGCAGTATTGAAAAGCACCGTCAAACTTGGCCTTTTTTTCGTGATCGCCGAATTGATTCCTATGGCCAATAAAGAAACCGTTACAACTTCCACTATTACATTCTTAGCACCTTGAGTTTAACCCCTAAAGCACTGAATTACCGTATGCCACCGGAATGGGACACCCATTCGGGCACCCTGCTTAGCTGGCCGGTAAACCCGGATACCTGGCCCGGTGGTAAACTGGCTAAAGTAGAGAAAGTCTATACGGACATCATCAGGGCGCTGGCTGAATTCGAAAACATACACCTGATTGTCCATGATCATGCCACATATCAAAGGGCAAAAGCTTCCATCCGGGGCGATTTCTTTTCGGATCATGCTGTTACTTATCATTTCTGCCCATCTAATGATGTGTGGACGCGGGATTTTGGCCCTATTTACATTAAAAAAGAAACAGGCGAGGTTGCTATCACCAACTGGGATTATAATGCGTGGGGAGAAAAATACCCACCCTACGACAGTGACAATAAGATTCCTGAATATTTTGCCGAAAAGTTTAACATAAAAAGTTTTAAGCCGGGTATGGTTTTGGAGGGTGGTTCCATAGAGACCAATGGAGCAGGAGTGATGCTTACCACGGAATCAGTGCTTTTAAATCCCAACAGAAACCCTGATTATTCCAAAGATGATATTGAAGGGTATCTGAAAAGTTATCTGGGTCAGGACCATTTTATTTGGCTGAAAGCAGGGCTGGCAGGGGATGATACAGATGGACATATAGATGATTTGGCTCGTTTTGTATCTGAGAATACTATCGTTGCGGCGGTATCAGATCAATTGGATGATATAAATTATGAAGTCCTGCAGCAAAACTATGAGATACTAAAATCTGCAAAAAATGCTAAAGGGAATAATTTCGAAGTAATATTTGTTCCTATGCCACTTTGCAAAGTAGATGAACCGACTGTTGATGGATCAGAATATGTGCCGGCTAGTTATACTAATTTTTATATCGCCAATCATGTGGTTCTGCTTCCGTTATACGATGAACGTTTTGATGATACCATGATCCAATTATTTAAGCGTCTTTTTCCCGATAGAAAGGTAATAGGTATTCCCTGCAGTGACTTGGTATGGGGTCAGGGCAGTATACACTGTATCACTCAGCAGATGTATTAAATTAGAACATTTGGCAGAAATACTCGTTGAAATATTTGTTTAACATTTGGTGGTCATCCTTTCAGGGCTGATGAATAAATTTTAATTCATGTACCTTCTAAGGGAATTAATTGTTTTTACTTCCTGATAACTGATCACCGTTTTTACTAACTTTATGACTTTGCCAACGTAAAGCCCAAATAGCTGACTTACCTTTGGAAAATACTCTTCAGAACCCCGTTGTAAATTCAAAAACAGAATTCGAAACTGTAATCGGCCTTGAGGTCCACGCACAGTTGCTCACTAAAAGCAAGGCGTTTGCTCCTGTCTCAACAGAATTTGGCGCGGCTCCCAATACACAAGTGTCGCCGCTCTGTCTGGGGCATCCGGGAACATTACCGGTTCCCAATATCAATTTGATACGTTATATCATCAAAATGGGTCTGGCTACAAATTGTGGAATTGCCGAAAAATCTATCTTTGCCCGTAAAAATTACTTCTATCCTGATCTTCCTAAAGGGTATCAGATTTCTCAGTTTGAGACGCCTATTTGCCATGACGGCCATATAGACATCGAGCTTGAAGAAGGAAGTAAAAAAACCATTGGCATTACACGTATTCATATGGAAGAGGATGCCGGTAAATCAATCCACGACCAGGATCCCTATAACACACTGGTTGATCTTAACCGTGCTGGAACTCCTCTTATCGAGATTGTTTCTGAACCTGATTTGCGATCACCCCAGGAAGCATATGCCTATCTGACCAAGATCAAGCAAATTGTTCAATATCTGGAAATATGCGATGGTAATATGGAAGAAGGTAGTTTACGTTGTGACGCAAATATTTCTATAAGGCCTGTAGGGCAACCTACTTTAGGTACACGTACCGAAGTTAAAAACGTTAACTCTTTTCGTAATGTAGAGAGGGCCCTTACCTACGAGGTTGAGCGCCAAAAACAGGTACTCCGTTCCGGGGGCAGCATAATACAACAAACCCTGCTTTGGGATGCCAACAAACTGGAAACCAGGCAAATGCGCTCTAAAGAGGAGGCGCATGATTATCGTTATTTTCCTGAACCGGACATCCCGCCCGTAGTGGTTACCCAAAAAATGATGGATGAAATTCGTTCTGAATTGCCGGAAATGCCGGATGACCGGCGTGAACGTTTCCAAAACAAGCTTAATCTTCCGGAATTTGATTCTAAAGTATTAACTGATAATCGCTATCTGGCTGATTATTTTGAAACGGTACTCGAACATATTCCCAATCCAAAGCTGGTATCTAATCTGATTATATCCGAAGTCAACAGGGTTCTCAATGAGTTTAGCATTTCAATCCGTGACTTTTCAATATCACCTGAACGACTAGCCGGCCTTGTACAGTTGCGTGCGGATAACAAGATCAGTTCCTCAGCAATGCAAACCCTGTTCAATGCCATGTTAAACAGTGAAGACACAGCGGAACAACATGCTAAAACCCTTAATCTTCTTCAGGTTTCTGACAATAGTTTCATTGAACCTATTGTTGAAGAAGTCCTCAAAAATAATCCTGATAAGGTTGAGAAGTTTTTAGGTGGTAAAGAAGGCTTACTGGGCTTCTTTATTGGCCAAATCATGCGGCAATCAAAAGGAAAAGCCAATCCCAATATGGTTAAAGAACTGGTTCTGAAAAAAATTAAAGAATAGCATCCAATTAATAAAAAACAGACCTAGCAGTTCCCAGCCTTTATTTGATATTTTATGACAAAAAGAAGATTGAGTTTTCTTTCCATTTTATTTTTTAGCACCCTGATTTTTGCCTGTAATCAGGATGCTGATGGACAGGTGGAACTTCGTACTTTAGTTAGTGGCAGCTTTACGGCTGGTGACGGCCTGCAATCTGATGATCCTGGTGGTTATCAAATCATTATTGTAGATCGATCAAACGAACCGGTAGATACTGTTTATCATGCCGTAACCGATGATGCCGGTAATTTTGCAAGTGAAGCAATATTTGCGAGAAATGGAGAATATCCGATATACATCCAAAAAGGCAGCAGGGTAATTGATTCTTTTACCCTTATTTTGGCCCAATCGGATACGGTTAATATTACAGGAGAGCTCCCTGATATTGGTGAAACCAGGGCCATTACCTCCTATGAGAATAACGCAAACAGAACCTTACGCAGGTTGGATACTCAGTATTATCGAATTGTAAACCTGATAAATGCAGGAGCGGTTGAAGATAATGAAGTTCAGGGTTTAATTAATACCTGGGCTGATTTATATTGGTCACTACGGACTGATTTTCCAAATACTGTGGCTTCGTCCCGGGCAACACATAAATCGTTTGAAGTGCTTGAGGGTTGGGAACCAGAAAAAACACTGGCACGTTTAAATTCCGACCATTCGGATCCTATCCTACAGGAAGCTTCTGTATACTTTGGTACCATTGCTAAAATCGACCTCGAAGGCCTTGATTCTACCTTAGACTATCTGGATAAATTGGATGAGCGCATTTCCCGTGATGATTATAAACGCATCATATCGATGAATAAGGTTGAACTTCTATATGATAGTTTAAGAGTTGACGAGGCGCGGGAGATGTTAACTCTGTATGACGATCGCTTTAGAAATACACCCGATAGTTCATGGGCTTCAAGAATGTATTATGAACTCTATAATTTGGCTCCGGGTTTAACTGTCCCGGATTTTAAGCTTTCAACGGAAGATCAGGGAGAGGTTAGCAGTGAATCTCTTCTTGGGTCTCCTTATTTGCTCGAGGTAGTTGAGCTATCCAGCCGTCAGTATCAAAGTATACATCCCACACTCATTCAGCTCATAGAATCGTACTCCGATTCGGGTTTGAAGATGATTAGCATTCCGATGGAACATAGCATTATAACCATTGGTGCATTTTATGACGAAAGGCCAAAACCATGGGCTGTTTCTGCGTCAAGAGCCTACGAATCGGCAAACCTGATCGAAAAGTTCAATATCAATCAATTGCCAACCCGGTTGTTGGTTGATGCTGAAGGCAACATCATAAGAAAATATATTGGAAATAATCTGCAACAACTAGAGGGCGACATTGAAACCTTAATTAATAAATAGAATATATCATGAGAAAATTATTTATAGCAGGAAACTGGAAAATGAACATGGGTCCTAAAGAAACGTCCAATTTCTTTAAAGAGATTACCCAGCTTAATGTCAATTCCGCTGGAAAAGTAGATGCAGCAGTTTGTCCGCCTCATATATCACTCTTAGCGGCCTCCGGCAACAAGCCTAAAAACCTGAATGTCTCTATTGGGTCACAAAATGTATATTATGAAGAAAATGGGGCATTTACCGGAGAGGTAAGTATCAGCATGTTGAAAGAGGTTGGTTGTGAATACGCAATCGTTGGCCATTCGGAACGCCGGCAGTTATTTGGTGAAAGTGATGCTTTTATAAACAGGAAAGTCATCAAGTGTCTTGCTGAAAAACTCACTCCCATACTTTGTGTAGGTGAATTGCTGGACGAAAGAAAAAGTGGAACTCATTTTGACGTGGTGAAATTACAGATCTCTGATGATCTCAAAGGTTTAACGGCCGCCCAGGTATCAAACCTTGTCATAGCTTATGAACCGGTATGGGCTATTGGAACAGGTGAAACCGCCAGTCCGGAACAAGCACAGGAAATGCATGCTTTTATTCGTAAAGAATTGGTTGGACTTTTCAATAATGATGTCGCCAAAAAAATCAGGATACTCTACGGTGGCAGCATGAAACCCTCCAATGCACAAGAGCTGCTAAAAAACGAAGATGTTGATGGAGGGCTTATTGGGGGTGCAAGCCTAAAACCCGATAGCTTTGCTGAACTTGTGAATATTGCTGAAGGCGTAGTAAAATAAACAGTCACCCTGTCAATTATAAAAATTGAAAAGAGAAAACGTACTTTTAATCGGAAATGGCGGTAGGGAGCATGCCCTTGCCTGGGGGATTAGTAAATCTCACAGGCTGGGTCAGCTGTTTATTGCAAATGGTAATCCAGGAACCGGCAGATGTGGAACTAATGTAGATTTGGATGTAACTGAATTTTCAGCAGTCAATAAGTTTATTATTGAAAATGATATCAGCCTCACCGTTATTGGCCCTGAACAACCGCTGGTCGATGGAATTACTGATTATTTAATGGAAAGGAATCATAAGGTTTTTGGTCCTTCAGCCTCCGCTGCACAACTCGAGGGCAGTAAATCCTTTGCCAAGGCCATGATGGAGAAATATGATATTCCTACAGCCGCCTACAAGCGGTTCACATTTGAAGAGAAGGAAGCTGCAGAAGAGTATATCAATGACTCTAGGTCATGGCCAATCGTACTTAAAGCCAATGGGTTAGCGGGAGGAAAAGGTGTATTCATTTGCGAAGATGCAAAAGATGCAATTCATCGTTTTCGTTTTATGACTGAAGATGATAGCATGAAAGCATCGGGGAGCCTTATCATCGAAGAGTTTATGGAAGGGGAGGAAGCCTCTGTTTTTGCCGTAACTGATGGAAAGCAGGTTAAAATACTTTTACCGGCCCAGGATCATAAACGGATAGGCGATGGTGATACCGGCCTTAATACCGGAGGAATGGGCGCCTATGCACCCGCACCTCTGATGGATAAAGCCTTGTTAAGTCAGGTAGAAAGGGAAGTCATTTATCCAATCCTTGAAGGTATGGTTAAAGAAGGCATGCCTTACCGGGGTGTGCTTTATGTTGGACTGATGATGACGGAAGGCGGGCCTAAAGTGGTCGAATTTAATTGCCGTTTTGGGGATCCTGAGTGTCAGGTACTGATTCCCGGGCTAAAATCTGATCTGCTTGAATTGCTATTAGCCACAGTCAATAACAAGCTCGAAGAGACTGATATCCAACTCTCAGATGATTATTTCTGTTGTGTGGTCATGGCCTCGAAAGGGTATCCCGAAACCTACGAAAAAAACAAATTTATCTCTGGGTTAGGGGATGTATCCGATGATGTTATCGTATTCCATAGTGGAACAAAAGAATCCGATGATGGGATCTATACTGATGGAGGGCGCGTTCTGAGTGTAGTTGGATCCGGTAACTCTCTGGAACAGGCAATTTCAAAAACCTACCGGGAAATTAAGAAAATCAATTTCGAAAATGCGTATTATCGTACGGATATCGGGAAAAAAGGATTGGCGTTGAAACACCAATAAATTTATCCATTTTATTAAGCAAACAATGCGTCTGGTGCTTTGCCTCATATTATTATTCTATAGCACATCAGCGCTTTTTGCACAAGGCCAGGCATCTATCGAATATACCACGGTAGCTAGTGGCCTGAATGATGCAAGATCCATTTACGCCACTTCTGCAGGTAATTTGTTTATCGCTGAAACCGGGAACCATCGTATACTAAAGATATCTTCAGATGGTATGCGCCTGGATTCACTTGGGCGACTGGGTAGCGGTGATTACCAGTTCGACAGGCCTCTCGATGTTGATGCTACTAACGGATTGAAAATATACGTATCCGATTACAACAACTATCGTATTCAGGTTTATGATCGTCATTTTCAATACATTGCAACGGTTGAGCTTCCCCGGCGTCTGCACAGGGAACGAACATACAGCCCCACTCAAATAAGAATAAACCACATTGGACAATTGTTTTTTTACGACGAAGAAAGCCGTCAAATATTCAAATATGACGCTTATGGCCGATATGAGCAACAATTTGATACCCGGGGTGAATACCAGATATCTTCACCTACAGATATTGCGACGGCCGGTGATGAGTTATTTATTTCAGATGCTCGTCACAATGCAATTCATAGATTGAATACCAATGGCTCTTATCTTGGATTCTTTGAAATTCCCTCGTTACCCCTCAGCCTTACCATTTATCATAAAACGATTTATGTGATCACCGATGGCTCCATTATCACCTATAATCTCCGGGGACAACTGCTTCAGGAGTATCCTATTATAGGTATTTCTGATGTAAGGGGTTTAGCTGTTTTTCGGGATCTGGTTTATATATTATCTGATGATCATGTTTACAGGACAAAATTGAATCAGTAGATTGATTTGTAAATGTCACATATTAGAAATAGTGACTTAATTAGAATGAAAGGGAATAAAAGAACCGTCAGAATGTATTGATTACTGTGTAATATTTTTATCTCTTGCTACCCAGCTAAAAAAACATCCTTTTTGCCTGAATTATAATTTTCGAGAACCGTAACTATGCGTGATTGGTCTGAATATATATTTGATCCTCCTGTGAATTTTGAGGAAAAAGCGCTCCATGTATTTGATCATCAGTTTTATCATAACAGGCTGTACAATGATTTTTGTATAGCTATGGGCATTAATACGTCTATTGTCCAATCAGTTAAAGAAATCCCGCTTTTACCGGTCAAAGCCTTTCGGGAAGCCTCGGTGCTGTGCAATTATGTCACTAAAACAGATCTGGAATTCAGAAGCAGCGGAACCACATCCATGCGGCTTTCTACACATAAAGTAGCTTCTGCCCAAATGTACAGATTATCGGTTTTGGAGGGCATGAAACACTTTTATAATCTGGATAATACAGTGTTTTGGGGGTATGTGCCCGGTTATTCCGATAATTTGAACTCGTCTCTTATTTGGATGATCAAGCAGCTGATCGATCAGGATATGTCCGGGAATAGCCAATTTCTGCCTTTGGAAGAACCCTGGGATCTGAACGAAATCAGGAGGATTAATAAAGATGGGAAACAGCTTATAATCATTGGGGCCGCTTTTGGGTTTTTGGATATGCTCAAAACCAAAACGTATCAATTACCCGAAAATGTAATCATCATGGAAACAGGCGGTATGAAGACCCACCGCAGGCAAATTACCAGGGAAGGCCTTCATGATGAGCTGGCAAAAGGATTTGGGTTACCGGCAAGTAATATTCATTCTGAGTATGGGATGACCGAAATGTTGAGCCAGGCCTATATGCAGGGTGGTGAATGGTTCCAAACCCCTCCCTGGTTGAATATGACCATCAGAGATCCAGATAATCCGATGTCCATTTTGCCGGCTGGTAAAGAAGGACTAATAGGTGTGGTTGATTTAGCCAATGTTCATTCCTGTTCTTTTTTTCTGACCGGTGATGTGGGTGTGCAAAATAAAACCGGTGCCTTTAAAGTAAATGGCAGATGGCGTTATGCCAACCTTAGGGGATGTAATTTTTTGATAGAGGAAGAATGAGGCACTTCGAAGATCGGATCGATATCATAATACAGGCTTTAGAAAATTGGTTCAGTGATTCGGCTGTACTTGAAAAAGCTATGAACGATACTTTGGATGAGGGTTTATTTACAAAAAAAGATATCGAGCACAGCCTGAATTGGATTAGAAAAAGTGTGAGCAAAGAAACTCTAATAGAATGGTGTGCAAGCTTAGAAGATATTATTGAGGAAAATACAGAGAAAACTGTTTTATGTCTGCATGCCGGGAATCTTCCTCTTGTGGGAATTCAGGATATATTTGCTGTTCTATTATCCGGGTATAATTATGCAGGTAAAATCTCCAAAAAAGACCCTTACCTGATAAAGAGTTTTTTGGATACATTGGATGATGCAGGATTTAAAGGGAAAATACGCTCTACGACTGACCTGAAAACTTTAAAAGAACTAAAGGCGGAACTGGTCATGTATTCAGGTTCCGGTGAGTCTGCAAAACGGGTTAAAAAAATCCTGTTGGATCAGAATATAGCACGTAAAGATTCCCGCAAGTTAATCCGGACAGCTGGATTTTCATTAGCCTATCTGGAAAGAACGGATGACACTTGCCTAAAGGAATTGGCGGAGGCAATCCTGAGATATGAAGGGAAGGGGTGTCGTTCCGTTGGTGTGGTTGTCAGTCCTTCACAGCCGGTATCCCTAATAAAAAGGCTTGAAAAATATATGGCTGCTTATTGGAATGAAAATCCGCCAAAAAAACAACTTTCACCAAAAACCCGCTATCGGTTTGCCTATAACAAAGCTATTGGGAGAGAACAGAATCTAATCAGGCACATCCTCATTGAACAAAATGAACCTGATTTTGAAAATGATGATATCATCTACTGGGTTCGGGGTGACTTATTCACAGTAAGGAAGTTGGCACAGGCTTACTTGTTTAAACTTCAAAATATTTATGCGGTTAATCCAAAGATAAAATTACCAGGTTTCGAAGATCATATTGAATCCCTGGCCTCAGCCCAACAACCGCCCATTGATTGGAAACCAGACGGTATAGATCCTTTAAAATGGTTGGTTGAAAATCAAAGCCTGAACTTTGGCTAATCTCTTTCAGAAGTAACATTTTCCTGAGATCGACAGAATAGTTTACGATCGCAATGTCTTTGAAATACTTGACTTTAATTAAGAATAGCTTATTCTATAAGT
>JBBDQY010000081.1:0-18730 GCA_040905745.1 Balneolales bacterium | reverse complement strand
TTATAACCACGCTTGTTGAGTTTGTCCTTGGTCAGCCTTCCTGACTTAATACGCCGGTGAAGCCTTTCAAGACCTAATATACTTCACAAGTTCAACTGAAATAGACACCATAGCCATTAATGAATTTGATCATCATTACAGACAACTTGGACAACCCGTATCTGATTTCCTGTATTTGCATTTAAGGCATATATTGAATGACATGAACATTTGCTTAGGTGCAATTTCTCATCAGGCATCGTCGAAATTACCTCTAGAACACGCTTCTACACCAATTGGTGGTGTAGATCATCGACCTGATCCGGCAGCTGATAGTAAATCGTACCGTTCTTAGTATACACATTAGGGGCGAACAGCAGCCCCGCGATCATTTTATTAAAGTCATCATTTTAGACATGGTAAAAGACGGGGTGACCATCCGGTAAATGTACATACCACTAGCCAATTGTGAGGCATCAAAATTAACGGTGTGGCTGCCTGCGTTCATGGGGCTGTCTACCAGTACAGCTACGCGACGGCCCAGCAGGTCATAGACTTCTAGGAGTACGTCAGTATTTTCAGGCAGATCGAAGCTGATCTGGGTAACCGGATTGTAAGGATTGGGGTAGTTTCCGTTCAGCCCAATCTCAACCGGAGTTTCATCGGCCAAAGCCTCGCGAGCCTGTTCTATATCTTCAGATATCCGATCTTCATACATCATGGTTACGTATTTGCCAAGCTCCTCATCCGGATATAATGCAACTAATTCTCCAAAATATTGCGCGCCGCGTCCGGTGTTTTCCAGCCGTTCGTAATGCAGGTAACCCAGTCCGAACAGGGCATGCTGATGAAATGTCGGATCATCGGAAAATTCATTCTTTATACGGGTGTAATTCTCCGCGGCCTGTTCATATTCTTCCTCGCGAATCAGAAACAAATTTTCGAGTTCTAGGGTGGCGGCATAAAGCTTATCATTTTCGAAGGTACGGACGCGGATGACTTCGTCAAGAAAGTCCCTGAAACCAGTGGCCCCGGTTCGCATATAACACCCGGCAAGACCGGATAAGTAAGCCTGTTCATGTTCTTTTTGCTTGTCCAGACCGGAAATAAGATCATCCATTGCTTCTTCGCAGCGATCTTCTTTAAACATTGCTGTCATTGAGGGTTCGGCTTTGCCCATTGTTTCAGAACCTCCGGTAGAATGAGAGCTTAGTACTATATCGGCGGACTGGCTGGGGTCGGAAGCCAATTTAGAATTGGTTACCTTACCAGGATTTCCCGGATAGTATTCTACTATATTGGCACCGCCGGTGGCATAAAAATGTCCGTGATGAGCCGGATATTCCCCCCAATGATTATTTCCAGCAACGACAAAGGCATTATCAGTGGCATGTATGGCATAGGTTACCGGATACACGTCGTTAGTTTGCATGCTGACGGTGGTTGGACTTGAAACATACAGACCTGTATGATTAGACCTTCTCATCAGGTTAAATTCACCAACGGTAGCTGAACTGTTGTTTGTCAGGCTAACAGCGCGATTATTATCCGCAAATACATTGGACCTTATTCCCGGAGAACGTCTCCAAAATTTAGAATAAATACGGAGTGACCTGTCTCTAAAAACTTATCAACGTACTCTCTGCCTCTGCTATAATAAAATGCAGGGAAATTTACATTTGATGGATCAAAGCCTTCAACAATTAAAACAGGATTGTTTATCGAGGAAGTATTCCTCCAATTAACCAATCGGTTTGATGTACCGTTCTGAGTAAAAGTCTGTATCGGCGATGGTACAACTTCGAGATTATTAAAGTAGGTATATACACTGAAGTATCTGTACTTACAAGCACCAATATTAAATTAGCGACTATTAGTAAATTTTTTTCCAGAGCGATTTTATTTTTAAACCTCATTTTGTGATTAAAAATTTATCCCAATACTCCATCCTCCATTTAGCTTAAAAAGCTCCTCATCTGATTTAGTTAAAGGTAGTTGAAAATATACACGTAACTGAACCCTTTGTTTCTGTAGTGAGTGCAGTCGCAGCCCGGTCAATACAAAATACTGGTTCTTATAGCCATTGATAACAGCTCCTCCTATTCCTGTTTCCAAACGCAGGGGATCGAACCCTATGTTGTATGTAAGGTGATGCGGAAAACTCAAATAACTTATATTAGGTCTTTTAAAAAATAAAGTTCCACTCAGGCCTATACCCGCAAGGCCTGAAGCATATCCGGTAAACCGGCCGATGTTCCGTATAGCAAATAAACGTTCATACTGTATGGAATAGAAAACAGAGTAACCGAAAGCGTTAAGGGTGATCGCATTCAGGCGGTTATCCGAATGTTCCGCATTATTCTGGGCTAATGCGGTATTTATTAAAAATAAACCTTTAATAATAATGCATAGAATTAGCTTTTTCATAGTAGTTTACGCTTTGTGATCATGAACCGTGTTTGTTTCGTGATATCCCAGTTTGCCTGGACAAGAGGTTCGCCACCTGGAAACCAATTGGCACCTTCAGCATACGGGATGATTATCTTGGCATCGGTACCGTCGGGACTCATAATTATGACGCCTCCGGGAGGGAGGATATTCATTTCCCGGCGCATCGGGGTTCGGCCAGCAACTCTGAAGTGCTGGAATACAAAATGAAAAATGACGAGAACCTTTTTAAAAGGATAAATCTATACATCTGTTATTATAATGTATAATAAAAGTCAAATTTGATTATACATTGCCTTTATCGCTTGTAAAATTCATATAGGCTTTTTGATCGCAAAATTGGTTATCCGGCTTGATTATTCCATCTTCAACAGCAACCAGAAAATACACGCATTCAGAATGCAATGTTTTATGTAAAAGGTTAGATTTATACTCCGTTTCACTGTTGGTCTGCTTATTGATTAAGACAAGAAAATTATTAAAATCGCAAGTTTTGTAAAAAATATAGCACTTATATTTACTAAATGCTTTGACCCGGAGGATTAAGAAAGGCATCCTTTAAATCATTAAATATATTTAGGTGTAAATTATTAATTTATATCAAACTTGCGTCATACCCATTTAATCAATGTTATCTTCTCCATTATTCGATTCGTAAATAATTTCAAAATCTATGGTTCCTGTTGTTGAAATATGTGGTACTTCTGATTGAAACCAGCCTGTAACACGTCCTTGTATTGTATCTTAATTTGTATCATTTATCCATTCGGTATAATTTTCTTCCGTTTGAAAATTTCTCATTTCAAGACCAATACCAATGCGCCAGTTATAAAACTCAATCGACGACCCATTTCCAGCCCCCGGGGGTCTACCTCACAGGCCAGCGTTCCAGGCACATCCGCATCTGACCGGGAACATCACCGTTTGTGTCGAAGATCAGGAGGTGCTGCTTCTCTCTGACAGCAGCAGCGATCCTGCCTTGCTTGAAGAACTGAAAAATCGATTCCATGAGTTGGAAAAAAAGCCGCCACCCCACAGCATAGGGATTATCCGGAGCCGGATGGGGGACTTAGCCGTCAGTTTTACTGAATTTAAATTGTACGAGCATGACCTGATACCCTATATGGGGAAGAAAACCGGTTTGTTCTATGATGAAATGCTCGAAAATCTGCAATCAGACAACGGAAGCGGACTCTATCTGCTGCCTGCAACGCAAAATTATACTTTGAGAGAAGTAAGCACAGGCGATATGGGTGGGGATAATGCCTTCCGTGGTCTCAACAAACTGGTAACTTGGTTAGGACCTGACGACAAATTAGAATTAGAGGTTACTGGCGGACTCATCGAGCATTATCGAGACCGAGGCACCGTCCGTTTCAAGCTAAATTCTCTAAATGAGGAGGCCCAGAATCCTGTTGATACTGATGAGAGCGTACCGCCAGACGGACAGCCATACAAGATCACAATTGAATCGCCTTATGAAGGGCTGCATGAATTGGAATGGGACGATGGTAATGACCGAACACGAGTAATGTGCCCCGTTGGCCACCCTATGTCAATACGTGCTAGCATGGAAGAACCAGCCCATCTTGGTAATAACTCGAGTCTGTATTTTTACGTACCAAAAGAAACAGAGGTAGTAGGGTTTTATGCTTCTAACAATGAAATCCAAATATTGAACAGCGATTCAGTCACTGTTCTAGATTTGCGAAATACTGAAATGAGTGAAGGTTATTTTAACATCTTTGTTCCGGCGGGCCAGGGTGTAACCCTTTGGCAGCTGAAAAGTTCTAGTAGTACCACTGTGAGATTGCTGACCGTGCCTCCATATTTGGCGAGAAATGAAAAAGAATTACTTCTACCAAAAGATGTTTCAATAATTAGTTCAGCACAATTTGATAAAATTCCAATCATCTATGAACTGAATCAAAACTACCCGAATCCTTTCAACCCAACTACACAGATTGGGTATTCAATTCCAGAACAAACACATGTAAAACTAGAAATATATAACATAATCGGACAACGAATCGCTACTCTTTTAAATGAAGAAAAGGCTGCTGGCAGATATGAAGTATCGTTTAATGCAAGCGGCTTATCTAGTGGCTTATATATTTATCGCTTACAGACTGATATTTACACGAAGAGTAAGTCTATGTTACTTGTGAAGTGAACTAGAAATACCCCTAAACGTAATTTAGATGCGCGTTTATCTTACTGGCCAAATAGTTTTCTTACAGAGGCAACCTTTTTGAATATCAAACCGTACATGTAATAAAAACACTTCTATAAATAGACAAAAAATATTATGAGACTCACTATTCAACTATTGCAATATCGTGGTTTGATTGCTTGCATGCTTTTAATCACAAGCCTGGCAATGAGTTCCTGTTCAACTGATTCTGATGATGACGATGAGCAAATGATAGAGTACTCCGGTACTTTTATACCCGCCAACGATAATGTGACTACTTCAGCAAGCGGTACTACATCGGCTACTTTAAATCAGGATACTCGTGAAATAACATACGACGTAGAATGGCAAGGTTTGACGACTCCTGTTTCCAATATGCATTTTCACGATGATGGTCCGGTGATTCATGGCATTGATGGCTGGGATGAGGCCACTTCAGGCAGTGTTTCGGGCACCGTTACATTCAGTGCCGATGAGGTGACTGACCTGGAAGCAGGTGACGTATATGTGATGATCCATACACAAGAGTATCCCGGTGGTGAAGTCATTGCCATTCTTACCGTGGATTAACATTTAGAACGGTTGGATAAAATAGAAGCAGCTTGTTTAGCGCTAATTAAATGACTCTATAAGGATCTCATGAGGATATTACTGTACCTGTTCTTTTTTGTAACCATAATATGTTCCAATATAGCTTGTGATAATTCGGTTTCTGATGAAGAGGAAGAGTGTGTTCCTGAATTTCCCGATGAAAATGTGACATATAATAACTACGTGGCCAATGTAGTATCTAATAATTGTACAAGCTGCCACCGGACCGGTGGTGAAGGTCCGGGTGATTTTACGAGTTATGATGGGCTAGTTCCCTATGCATCGCACTCGTCCTTTGAATTCCGGGTTCTTTCTGATAATGCGGACATGCCTCAGGATAATCCCCCACTTCCCAAATCCACTCGGGATTCTCTTAGTATTTGGATCAATAACTGCCTTCCTGAGTAGTAAGGGATGGAAGATGATGAATTGTTAGGGTGCTTAGTAATTTCAAAAGCGTATCATTAATTAATCCTCTCAACAATCGCAATCTCTTCTCGACTTAATCCATATAACTTATAAACCCGTTGGTCGATCTTTTTTTCTAGGGTACTAACATCTACTTCAATATCTCTTTTTTTGGATTCAAGAATTTGATCAACTAAGGAACCAATTTGTTTAGCTTCTTCTTCGTGGGCGTTGGGTATCGGAATCTGACTGAAATATTTCCAAATTAATTGATACCCATTTTGAATAGCTGAGCAATATTTTGATATAAGCCACCACCCAATTCTCGAATTCAGAATTGCAACTAAAACTTTATCATCTTTAGATATTATCCACATAGAGTCATTGCAATAAAGGCCTTTTGTATCATAAATAAAACAAGGTTTAACCTGGAACCTTTGATACATTATTTTTGGTTTTTCAAATTCTTTCCAATAAACTATACTGTCTTGGGTCTCAAACCAATCATAGCTTGTTTTTTTCCTGCTTCCTTTTTTACCAGACTGTTCTAGCCTAGTTTTACCAAAAGCTTTTAGATGATCACTGATTGCAGGATAATTATTAATGTTTAAGTTAAGTGCGGGGAAAGTTCCAATTAACCAGAGCTTATCTGATTCTGAATACCATTTTTTTATTGTTCTTCCTCGTAAGACTGCCTTAAGCAAATTTTCACTCTTTGGATCAGCTGAGATAATTTCTTTCTTTCTATTTTCATCAACTAGAAAAGCCTCCGTTAATCCAGTTTTAATGCCATAATGAGCTTCACCACGGAGATAATCAACAAGTGGCAAACAGTTCTTATTGATCTTATTTAATATAGCATTATCGGCGCTAGACGAAATTTGCCAAGGTTCACTACTCAACTCATTTATAAGTAGGTTGCTATTATTCTTTATATAATCATTAAAACCATCAGAAAAGGAAAGAGTTTTGACTGATATCGTTATGAATTTTGCTGAAGGAGCTTCTTTTGAAATATTTATAATACACGGATAAGTAGTTGCTTCGTCAAATACTTGTAAATCACCAAAATTCACTATTGCTTGTAGTTGAACTTCAGTTAAACTAGCACGTAATTTTTTACCATATTCTGTCTGCATCCACTTGTTGGGCATGATAAAACAAAAATGACCCTTTTTCTTCAAAATATCTAGTCCTTTTTCCACGAAAAAAACATACAAATCGGCTGTGCCAGTATATGTTTTATAAAATATTTTTAAATATGGTTTATGATCTTTTATTTCCTCTTGCCGAATATACGGCGGATTCCCAATCACAACATCAAATCCCAAAAACTCTCCCTCATCCCCCAGCACCTCCGGAAATTCAAACCGCCATTCGAAGGCATTTTCGTAAATCTGGTTGCTTTTAATTTCTTCTATCTCAGTGGTTAGCTTGTTGATGTCTTTTTCCAGTTTGTCCTGCTTCTTCTTCCGGACTTTTTGCTCGGTTTTGCTGAGCTCGAACATCTGCTTCTGGTTGAGAAGATTGTACAGTTCCCCGGAAAGTTTATTCAGCTTTTTCACTTTGGGGTCGTTGGCGGCAATCTCCGTGCGGAAATCGCTTTTGATGTCGGTGATGAGCTGCTTCATCTCCCGCTTCTGTTCTTTGTTATGGGCTTCCCGGTAAGTCTGCACGGCCATCCGGTAGCTTTCGATGTTCCACTTGCTCTTTTTAAGGGCTTCCTTCAGGTCAGAGTCCAGCGAGAATCGGCTGATCAGTGAGTTGCCGCATTTGATATTGATATCGATATTGGGGAGGGTCTCCAGCTCTCCGGTATCCCTGCGGTAATAGGCATTCTTGAGCAATTCGATCCACAGCCTCAGACGGCAGATCTTAACTGAATTTGGGTTGATATCCACCCCGAACAGGCAGTTCTCTATAATGGCCTGCTTCTCATGGAACAGGGCTTCCTGCACACGAAGGCTCTCCAGGCTGTTCGGCTTGTACTCGAAGAGGGCGCCTTCTTCATCCGTTACGATCAGTTCATCGTTGACTACCTCCACATGCACCCTCAGCCGGCGCCTGCCTTCACGGTCCGTCAGAATGCCCAGATCGCTCTTGATCGTGATGATCTCATTCAGGGCTGAAACCAGGAAGTGGCCCGACCCTACAGCCGGATCACAGATCTTCAGGCTGTTGATCGCATCATTGGCTTCGGCTATGGAGATCTGGGTGCCGATAGCATTGTAGATATCATCCAGGCTCGACAGGCTTTCTATTTTGGTCAGCTCGTTGAATTTCTCCACCACCGCCCTGCGGATCGTTTCCCGGCACATGTACATGGTGATGAAGCCGGGTGTAAAGAAGGAGCCGTCTTTATAGCCGTTAATCTTCTCGAAGATCAACCCGAGTACCGAAGCATTGATCAGCTGCTTATTATCTTCCTGGATCTCCTCGGAACCTTCGCTGCTGAAATCGTAAGCATTGAGAAATTCAAACAGATATTCCAATGAGGTCAGCTCCCCGGTGCGCCGTTTCCCGTTCTGTTCTTTAAGTACGGTCGTAGAGAGGATAGGTAGCATGCGCTCATCCCGCAGGTTGCTGATCAGGATAGCGTCGTGTTCCAGGTCGGTGGGTTCAAACAGGGAGCTGTTCAGGTAAGGCACCTTGGCAAAGGCGGCTTTCACAAAGTCGTTCCGTTCACCCGGGCGGCGGGCCAGAACGCTGAAGAACAGGCTGTTTAGGTCGTCGAAGTTTTGGATCTTATCCCTGTTCAGAAAAGCCCATCCCTTATCCCCGCTGTGATAGTTGATCTGCTGGGCCTCCAAAAGCTTGAGGAACAGGATGCGGTTTACCCAGGTGATAACCAGCTCCAGGGCCACATTGAACTGCCGTTCCGCGCGGGTCTCTCCATACTGGCGGGGGTTATTAAGGCGGGCAATTTTATCCAGGGCATCTAATTGTACGATGGTGTTTTCTAAAAGCGACCCCCCGTCGCGCTCCCCATCCTTTTTGCGTTCAATAAGCTTTTTGCCTTTCTGCCTGATCTCGGTGAGTCCGATAATATGCAGCAGCTCGGAATAAAAACCTCGGTCCAGCGTGTTGCTGTCGTTGGCAAATGGAAGCTTTAGCAAGTGTTCAGGGGAGAGCAGCTTGAACAAGGCTATCAGCTTGTGATCATCCCGGCGGTTATCATTTCGCAGAGGTTTCTCATAATCACGGATATCAAAATGGGTGAAAGGAATCTTCTCTTTCGCGGCTTCTATAGCCGGTGAGGCGATCTGGCTGTAGAAGAAATCGGTAGTCGTGCCCGAAAGGCGTCCGTTGACGAAATCTTCATATTGCCTGACCAGATCTTTGTTTCCGGCAAATACCTTTTCGAATACCGACGCTTCAAAGATGAACCATTCGTAGATATTGGTAGCGATCAGATGTTTGATCTCCAGGTTTTTCTCGCTTACCCGCTGACGCAGGTAGTATAGCAAAAGTTCCTGCATGGCCTTGGTGTTCAGATTATCTTTCCTGGCCATCTCACCCCTGTTGCCCGGCTTCTTGGTCTCGATGATCACCCCCACTGAACTCAGGGGCTTTTTCCCATTATGAATAACAAGGTCATTGCGTTCTTTTACGTTGATGTAATAATCGGGCGAGTACCAGGTATTTTGCAGGAAGGAACTAAGGTTGTTTTTATGGTACTCCTCAAACTCATCCTTCTCGCTTTGATCAATCAGCCTGATGAGGTTAGACTTGAATTTCTCTATCCCTTTGCGTTCGGGCTTCACCTTCAGCCAGGCCTTGTTCAGCGCCTTACGCGGTGTGAGAACGGCAGGTTCCCCGGTGGTTTCGGTCTGTTCGGACAGGTTGAGATCGTTCATTCGGTAGCAAAGGGTTAAAGCTGAAGTTGTAACAAGTTAATAATTTTGGCGGAATGGGCAAGAGGTGGATGATATGAAACTAATGTACTGATTGCCATTGAACAAAATGGAAAAAGTATTAGAAATAAAGGGTTATTTTGCCGACCACCGCCATCTTTTAAATTATGAGGATGGTCCACCGATCATGTTAAAGTTATGATAATGGAACTTTCCGGCAGTCAATTCCTGGCCATAGCCGAGGTTTTAGGAACCTTTGCTTTTGCCGTATCAGGAGCAACCGCGGCGATTCAAAACCGGTATGATATATTTGGGATTCTGGTCTTAGCTTTCGTTACAGCGATCGGCGGAGGAACCATTCGTGATGTGTTAGTTGGGGATTTCCCGGTGAGCTGGTTAACCAACTCACTGGCTATCTGGTCTGTTTTTGCCGGTATCATGCTAACGGTGATTCTTCGCAATCACATGGGACGAATCCAAAGCTGGATTTTCTTTTTTGATGCTGTGGGATTGGGAATGTTTACGGTCATGGGAGTTCAGGTTGGCCTCAATGCAGAAATGGATATTGGAATTTCAATTGCACTTGGAACCATTACCGGCTGTTTTGGCGGGGTAGTACGGGATGTGCTTTCGGGATCGCAGCCTTTGATTTTTCGCAAAGAAATCTATGCCACCGCTTCTATTATTGGTGGATTGATCTATATAGCACTTCTTTTTCAATTTGATGAAGGGATCTTTATTCAGGTGATCGCTATCATGAGTATAATTGGAATAAGATTTGCTGCCTACCATTACCAGATTGGTTTACCAAAGGTTGGCTTTAAATATACTGAAGAATGAAGAAGCTGTGCCTTTATAACGCAACTGCTTGATTTGAAATACTTAAAGAGGGGCAGCTCAAGATTCATCCTTGGCCGGGTGATGTACACCGGTGAAGCTTCTGCCTTTTTATATCGGTGATAAAAATAATCTTCTATATTATCATCTAATTGATTATAATTTCAAGACGTACTTGTCGATACAACTTAAGGTCAAGATTCTAACACCCTAAATATATTAAGCATGAACCGAACAGCCCTTTTAAATTCATTTAAGTTGTCAGCATTTGCCTTTTTCACTGCCTGCTTATTATGTCAGTCAGCATTTTCGCAACCCTTTCAACAGGTTCAACCGGAAGAAGCGGGGTTTTCATCTGACCGCTTAATGATTCTATCTAATACCCTGAATGAATATGCAGATCAGGAGCAATTAAGTGGTGGAGTCGTTTTAGTATTAAGAGATGGGAAGGCTGTTTATTTTAATGCTTTTGGGAAAAATGACGTTGAAGCCAATACCCCAATGGAGAATAATACCATTTTTCGCATCGCATCTCAGACCAAAGCAATAGTATGTGTCGCTGTTATGATGTTGCAGGAACAAGGAAAACTTCTTATATCCGATCCGATTGGTAAGTATCTGCCTGAATTTAATAATACCACAGTAGCTGAAGAAAATAATAATGGCGGATATGATATCGTGGAAGCACGCCGCCCGATTAGAATACGCGATCTTTTAACCCATACTTCCGGTGTTGGATATGGTGGTGGAATTGCCTCTGACAAGTGGCAGGAAGCGGGTATTCAAGGGTGGTATTTTGCCGATCGTGAGGAACCCATACGTGAGACCGTAAGGCGCATGGCCGATATACCCTTTGATCATCATCCGGGAGAGGGTTACCATTATGGGTATTCAATAGATATCCTGGGTGCATTAGTTGAAGTGATCAGCGGTGAAACTCTTGAAGTTTTTCTTACGAAAAATATATTTGAACCTATTGGAATGAGCGATACTCATTTTTATTTACCGGAAAACAAAGTAGATCGTCTGGCAGTAGTTTATTCAGCAACTCGAGAATCCTCATTAGAGCGTGCACCTGAATTGACCGGTTCAGTTGGGCAAGGGCATTATGTACAGGGGCCCCGAAAAAGTTTCTCAGGTGGAGCAGGCTTACTTTCAACAGCTAATGATTATGGGCGTTTTCTACAAATGCTTCTAAACGGAGGAGAACTGGATGGACAAAGAATATTAAGTCCTGCCACTGTGGATTTGATGACGGTGAGCCATATAGGTGACATCCCATTTAGGGATGGAGCAGGTATGGGATTAGGCTTCTCTGTAGTTGAGGATATTGGAGAACGCGGTGTACCTGGTACCGTCGGTGAGTTTGGCTGGGGCGGGGCATATAATACAACCTATTGGGTTGATCCCTCAAACGAACTAGTTGTTGCGTTTTTTACACAACTTAATCCATCAAGAGGATCAGATATACAGGGCAAACTACGTGCATTAATTTACCAGGCTATGATTACACCAGGCAAATTATCTGGAAGCAGGTAGGCCGTTTTAATAAATACAATGATAGGGGTTTTGGAACTTCACGGCATTAAGTTACTTATCAACTGTTAATTTACCACAGCTTTGTTGAACGGTGAAAGCAGTAAATAACTATACAGTTACGGTATAATGAAAAAATTACTCCAAATATTAAATGGACTTGCTTTTACGGCCGTAATCATTATTAACTATATTTCCACTACCGGCTTATTTAATGGAAATACAATGGGCAGTATCTCAGCTCAATACCAGTCTTACTTTACCCCGGCCGGTTATGCTTTTTCAATCTGGGGACTTATTTATTTCAGCTTACTGGGTTTTGTATTTTATCAGGCACGAAGCCTTTTTAAAAATGAAGTGAACGATGATATTGTATATCAAGTCGGCTGGTGGTTTGTGATTTCCTGCCTTGCAAATATTATTTGGATCTTAGCCTGGTTATATGAATTCGCCGGCATTTCTGTCTTAGTAATGGTGATCCTTCTTTTCTGCCTACTCCAAATTGTAATGAATACCAATATGGAAGTGGAGGATGCTCCACTAAAGAAAATAGCTTTTGTCTGGTGGCCTTTTTCGCTCTACTGCGGATGGATATCCGTAGCTTTAATTGCCAATATTGCGATCTATTTAACCAAAATCGGGTGGGATGGTTTGGGGATCACAGAAGTCAGCTGGACAATCATCATGATTCTAGCAGCAGGTATCTTAAATTTAACCATAACCTGGACCCGGAATATGCGTGAGTTTGCCTTGGTAGGTGTTTGGGCTTTGATAGCCATCGCAGTTGCCAATTGGGGCGGGGTAAATATCATCTCCTATACAGCCCTAACCGTAGGTGCAGTCTTATTCATCAGTAGCGGGATTCACTGGTTAATAAACCGTAAGAGTACCCGCTGAGACTTTTTTTTATTGTAAAGTAGACAGCATACAAAGGTTTATACTATCCTGGAGAAGTTCTGAACACTTCAATGTCATGCAACTTCAGTATGTGAAACTAATCCAATAAGCTATAAATGTTGCCAATTGAATTTATGATTTCCCTTCTCACTTCATTATCGGTTTCTTGTTTCAAGGCATTTGTCAAAAACTCAATCGCAGAAGGATCTCCAATTTTGCCCAATGCTTCTGCTGCTTCTTCTCGTACATCCGAACTCTCATCATTTAATGCCATAGAAAGGGGTTCAATTGCCAAAGGATCTCTTATAGCTCCCAGCGCATCTGCAGCTTCTTCTCTTACATTAGAACTCTCATCCTTTAGTAGTGCTTCAGATAAAGCAGATACAGCCTCTTTGTCTTGTACATTACCAATCGCTTCAATTACCTCAACTCTCACTTTTTGATTCTCATCATTCATATGAGGGATTAAGCATGGGAGAACATCGGTATTACCAATCCTTCCTAGTCCTTTTGCTGTTTCCTCTCTAATTTTAGAATCTTCATCCTCCATATAATTACATAAAGCATTGATAGCATTGATATTCGGCGCGTCATTCAAGGTAAAGATTGCTTCACGCCTGATATCTTTGTTTTTATTTTTTACCGAATCCATTAGGGATTCGATGGGATATGAAGCTCTTAATGAACTAAATATATCTACTACATCATCCAGATCATCCCATTTATGACTAATTGAATTAATAACCGCATTGACAGCCGTGGGAGTACCTATTTTCCCCAACGCTTCAACTGCTTGCATTCGAGTTCTTTTGTCTTCGTCATACAGGATGTCTGTCAATGTTGCAATCGTAGAGGTATCCTGTATTACAATTTGTTCCAATTGTTCAGCAAGCGGTAATATTTCACCACTATCTTTTACTATAGGTAGATCCTGGAGTAGTAAAGCAGGAGCATTCGCTATTTCAAATTGAAACTCGTTATCGGCACTATTATCTGGCGGACTGAACATAATTAATGGTATGGCAAAAAAATAAATACCAAACACTGATGCAAACGCCGAAGAAAAGTTTATCTCTGAACGGCCTGTATTTCTTTCGAGTATGGATAATAACCTCATTTCCAGATGATCTTTACTAGCCATTGGTATAACAACAGGCGATTCATAATTCCATTTTAAGGTAGAATTGGCTACCTCAAGAAGGAGTTTGGCATAACTGGAAGGATTCTCGCATCTTTTTAAAACATAATCATCACATGCCTGTTCACATTCGTCCAACATTCTTTTATTTGAGATCCATACAATAGGGTTGAACCATTGAATTATACATGTTAGCCCTGCAATATACTGTGTAACCAAATCCATGCGCTTAACATGTGCGAGCTCATGAAGTAAAATATAGCGCTTTCTCTCATCTGTCCAATCCACCATTTCGGAAGGAATGAATATTTTTGGATGTTTCCACCCCCAAGTCATGGGACTCTTTACTACATCGTTTTTCAAAAGCTTTACTGGCCTTGATATTTTATAGGTTGCCATTATATCAAGAAATATTGAGTTCCACTCATCATCGTCCAAAGCTATAGAATCCATATAGATTCTATAAATCGTCAAATGAGCCATGATACGTTTTAGAATAAGAACCACAATACCCGTCAACCATATCATAACCAGGATAAACATAAATCTGTTATTATTTAAAACAGATTTCGCAAAGGTAATGGTACCCGAATAGAAGGCACCTATGAGTGACTCACCTTCGGCAGTACCTCCAGATGATAGCTTTTCACTGTTATCAGTATCCTGCTGATCGGGAATATTTTCCGGGACTCCCTTCTGCATGGTACCTGTTGAAATCTCATCTTCTTTTTCAACTTCCAACCGGGTTTGGCTAGTTAATTTTTCAGAAAAGTTACGATTAACAGGTAACGACCAGTTGGGAAGGATTAAATTTGAAATCGGCAATATAAACAATATTAGAAATGTGGCTGTCCATATAAAATGTTTCGTTGCAGCAGAAAAAGTCGAGAATATTTTAGTAAGGATTAAAACTAGCAATAATAAGATCGAACTTTTTATGGTGGCAATGACTAGAAAACTCATAAATGATTGATCACCCGGAAAACCTAATAATATCTCTGTTATGGAATCCATATTACTCTTCCTTTTTGAAATTTTCTATCAACTTTGCAAGCCTGTCTAAGTCCTCTTCCTTTAAATCAGATTGAGAAACATCGAGTAACATTGCTACCGCATTTTCTGCTGAACCGTTAAAAAATGTATCGATCATATGTTTGAGTACATTTCGTTTAACTTTTTGCAGATTCTCTGTTGGACTATATACATATTTTGGCCCATTCTGCGTATGCTTTAAACATTTTTTTTCTTCTAATATGTTCAGCATAGCACGCACCGCCGAGTAGCCCGGGGGATCAGGCAATTGCTCCCTTACATCGGAAACAGTAGCTTGCCCCAATTGGTAGATAATATCCATTATTTGTCTCTCTCTCCGGCTTAATTGTTCTCTATTCAACTTTGCCATTTTAACTCCTATCTTATTAATAAAATATTAGCACATTAATTGATATTATACAAATCCCCCTGTATCAGGTTCAACAATCAGGCTGTCCTACTCCTGAACCACTACATTATAGCGATCCAGGAGAGTTTGTCCGGTCTCGAAATCGTAAAATGTTAACACCCATAAATTCAGGATTGAATTTCGATAACCGAGGTAAGATTGAAGAAGATTCTCTTGTGTATCTCGAAGACGTTGGATATTCTGGAGAAGTTCAAAGACTCCAACTTCCCCTTCCTGAAATGCCTCAAAACTTGCACGCATCACACTCCGGGCAAGCTGGACATTTTCCTGCATGGCCAATGCCCGATTTTGATATGTTTGCAGCGTCTCAACTGCATTTTTGATATTGGATTGAATTTCGTTTACCTCTTCTTCCATTTCAAGTTGAATGCGACTTAAACCAAGTTGTTCAGCTTGTATTCGGGCTCTTCGTTCTCCCCAGTCCAATATCGGAATCCGAACATTTACTCCTAAGGTATAGCTGTTTGTAGGATCTTCAAGGAGGTCACCAAAACGTGGGTCTTGCATTTCTCGTCCATAAGTGGTTTCCAGGTTCATTTGGAGTCCACCTTGTCCTTTTACTTCTTCCAAATCAATTTCCTGTCGGCGATGTTCTATTTCCAGCTCTCGCATACGAGGGCGCAAACTTCTACCAAATTCTATTGCCTGTTCAATATTCACCAGTATAGGATTTATTTCAATGACCGGATCAATCTCTATAAAGGTCGATTCGTCGAGCCGAAGCTCTTGTTTGATATCGGCTTCATCGAGACGGATATCACTGTTTGTCTGTGCGAGATTCTCTTGAACATTTGTAAGTTCAACTTGAAGCTGGTTAACTGTATTGGCTCCAAAATCAGAACTGCCTCTGGAAATTTCAAGTGCCTGTTCCAGGTTTTCGAGCTGGGTTTCCACGATAAGTCTTTCATAGACCGTTTCAAACAGATCATAATAATCATCAGCAACATCCTCAATAATGCTTACAACATCACTTAAATACTCAAGTTCTTCGTCCTCAAGATTTAAAGATGCTACCTCAAGATCGTTTTTTAACTCATTCGGCTGAAAAAGAGGTTGTTCATATGCGATAAAATAACGGTTATAATAGGTGATATTTCTGCCTTCCCCTTCAGTAAGCTGACTGAAACGATACACACGGTTGTTAAGAGAAAGATATCCGTTCGTAGGGTAGCCAAAGAGAATGACAGGTTGACGAACTGACAGATCCATTCTCCACATTCGTGTATTTTCGCGTATTAATACATCTCGCTGTAATTCTGAATCAAACTTTTGCTCAGAGACAATTTGAAAATCAGGACTTGTTAAATCCATATCAATGCGGGAACGAAGATTGGCACGCTCCGCCTCGAGACGTCTTCGCGTCTGCAGAACCCCAATCTCTAAATACTGAATTTGATAGCTGTTAGCCAAAGATAATTCCACAGCATTGTCGAAAGACAAGTTTATAGTCTGATTTTGCTGTCCGAACACTTTGCTAGGTATTGAAATGACCCAGACCATACACAGGATGAAATAGATAACCTGATTTTGAGTAATATTTGATAAAATTATTAAAGCCTTACAGAATTTAGGCCCTTTCTGACTTCTCATTACTATAAAAAATATCGTAATACAAAATAGCTAATGCTAAATAATTAGCATTATGCTAAATGTATAGCATCTCTTTTCGAAAGTCAAGTAAGATCACGTACAAACAAACAGTGATCACGGATATGTCTGTAAGCCAGAATAGGCCCGGTTGCTGTGGTTGTTATAGCTGTTGAAATGCTACTCTTTTCGGGATACACATTTTATCAAAGAAAGAAGAAAATAGCCAGCTAGTTTACTGGCTTGATGTAGCTTCAATGTTTATTGTTGCTTTCGGAAGATTTGTGTTAACAATATCTAAAAAGAGCCCATACCTGGGCGCTATATTATATCATGCCCATAACTATAATAACCCAGCCTCCCTCAGTAAATCCAGAGTTCCATCGAGATCCCCCAATTCTTCAAGATCGATATCAGGGCCAAGGCCAGCAGGATTTTTATGATGTAAAATACCCCTTACATTAGGGATAACAGGATATTCATAGACTTCCTCAGTAAAATATTCTTGTGAGGAAGTGCTGAGCAAAAAATCTATAAATTGTATGGCGGTATCTTTATTAATTGCAGAATTTAGTAAACCAATACCAGATACGTTAACAAGATTACCGGTATCGCCTGCTTCAAAGAAAGCCTGATCTACGGGAAAATCAGGATCATTCTCAAGAAAACGATATAAATAATAATGGTTTACTAAACCCATATCGACTTCACCAGCGGCAATGGCCTGTACAATTGAGGTATTATTAGAATAACTCTCAGCGCCATTGTTTTTGATATCTTGGAGCCAGATTAAAGCTTGTTCATTCCCATGTATCTTTCTTAATGCTGTTAAAGAGGATTGAAATGACCCATTAGCTGGAGCCCATCCAATGCGGCCTCGCCACCGAGGATCATCAAGGTCAAAAATACTTTTTGGCAGCTGGGCTGTATCTACTCGGGAAGTGGAATAAGCAAGAACACGAGCCCTGCCACTTGTAGCTATCCATTTTCCGCCTTGTCCACGATATTGGGCAGAGACCTTTTCAAGTGTATTTCGGGGCAAGTTATCAAAATTATTTTCACTGGTTAATGCTCCTAAAGCACCTGCATCCTGAGCCCAGAACAAATCAGCGGGGCTTCTTTCCCCTTCTTCAAGGATAGCCAGAGCAAGTTGAGTTGTTCCACCATAGCGAACTCTGACATTTATTCCAGTTTCAGCTTCAAATTGATTTATAATCGGCTCCACCAAAGCCTTACTTCTACCGGAATAAATAGTAAGGTTTTGTGCGGTTAAGGCTAATGGTAAGTAGATTAGTAATGTTACGAGTAATGAAGTCAGAGAATGGAATCGCATAAATTTTATTTAATTAAGATTGAATCTAAATAATATAAAAGAATTTAATGAGAAACTGCAAATAATAATTAGAATCCATTTTTCTTGTAAAATAGCTTGTAGTAGAGAATCCTTTATTGATCATCACACCGGGCTTTTGTTTTTCTTCACGATCATAATCCGGCTTTATTGAAATAGTAGCAAACGGCATGCGTTTGCTGAGGATTTAACTTTGCAACCCGAATAGAACTAATTTTTTGTTTCTATGAATCAGCCTATTATCGGATATCATAAAGACGAAGAAAACGACTGGGTAGCCGAACTGGCATGTGGCCACAATCAGCATGTCAGGCACAAACCACCGTGGATTGAAAGGTACTGGGTGGTTACGGAGGAAGGCAGGAAAAGCAGACTTGGCATTATGCTGAATTGCAAGAAATGTGACAGGAAGGAACCTAAAGATCGAACAGAATGCATCAGCATTTGA
>JBBDQY010000080.1:0-18738 GCA_040905745.1 Balneolales bacterium | reverse complement strand
AATCAAAGTCATTTTCTACCAGGCCCGTGATGGCCACATCATCGCTGTCGTTCACCTGGATCGTCAGCGTGGTTATGGCAACTCCGTTGGCCATCACGCTCAATGGTGCAGCTGACACACTACTGTTATCCCCGTCTGCCAGCTGGCCCGTAAAGCTAATTTCCTGGGTAGAACCAATATTGACCTCACCCGCGTCTACCTGGATCGTGATGTCTTCAACCGTGGTGTTGGTAAAGTCAATCGTGTAAGTGCCATCGCCTACTTCGGTAAAGTTCTGCGAGGTGGCCTCACTGGTATTATTAAAGGCAAAGTCGGTTTCTTCCAGACCGGTGATCGCTTCGTCATCTCCGTCATTGACCTGGATCGTCAGCGTCGTTGAGGCTACACCGTTAGCCGTTACTTCTAATGGATCGGCTGCAACCGATGAATTACCCCCGTCAGCCAGTTGGCTGGTAAAGCTAATTTCCTCAGTAGAACCAATATTGACCTCATTCACATCCACCTGGATCGTGATGTCTTCAACCGTCGTGTTGGTGAATTCGATGGTGTATACTCCATCCCCATCCTCGGTAAAGTTCTGCGCAGTGGCATCACTAATACCGTTAAAATCAAAGTCACCTTGGCCAAGACCCGTGATCGCTATATCATCGGCGTCATTGACCTCCATCGTCAGCGTCGTTACAGCAACCCCATTGGCCATCACACTCAGCGGAGCTGCTGACACACTGGAATTGTCTGCATCGACCAGTTGAACCGTAAAATCTACCGTCGCTGTGCCGATTTCAGCACCCTCGGAATCGGTGCCCAGATACCCTGTAACGGTCGCGGTTTCAACGCTGGACGAGGAGGTCAGTGTCGCGGTATAAGTTCCATCATCATTGTCGGTCGGTGTTGCACTATCAAGGCTTCCATGATCCGTGGTTAAGAATACATCATCCCCGCCATCCACGCGGATATTACCCTGGCCATCACGGACCGTCACCGTAATCGTAGAGGTGGTTACACCATTGGCTTCGATCTCGATTGGGGAGGCCGCAATACTGGTATTGCCCGCATCAGGTTCACCAACTGCCACCGTAAATCCCAGGTCATCCGAGAGTGCCCCTGCCGTGCTGGCCGTGATGGTAACGGGCCCGGGAAGACCACCCGTTAACTCAATCACAGCTATACCAGCCACGGCAGTTTCCGCACTCAATCCCGTTACCGTACCATCACCAGCGGATTTAGTAAATTCTACCTCAAGGCCACTATCCTCACCCGAACTTACTATATTATTAAATTCATCCAACAGCGTTGCCGTCAGCTCACGTGTGCTACCCGATACCAACTCGTCGGTATCCCCGCTTAAGGCCAATTGGGTAGCGATGCCCGTCGTGGTGACGGTAAATTCATCCGATTCTACCCCAATTTCGGGGTCGGGGTCATCTACCACGTTAAAGGTCAAAGTATACGTCCCGGCGGCTTCTATGACCAGATTGTCAAATGTCACCAATCCATCGGCGCCTGAGGTTAAGGCCACCGTACTGCCTTCAATGAATATCCCATCGTTTAGTGCAACCGATACCTGCACCCCTTCCACCGGATTGTTCTGGGCATCTTCCACACGAACCGTTGGCGGACCCGTAACAGCTTCGCCTGCCGTAGTGGGCCCCGGCTGCTCTGTGATCACCAGTTCTCTTGCATCGCCGGCCATAAATGTCACTTCTACCGGACTGCCGTTGGTCACCGCTTCATGTTCTTCACCGGTATCCACGGTCGCCGTGACATCCGCAGTACCGGCTTGTGTTGAGCTCAGTGTGACACTTGCAACGCCCGTGCCATCAGTGGTAACAGCAGTCTCTGAACTCAAATCTCCAAGTGTGGTTGAGAAAATGACTTCAACATCCGCTTGTTCTATATGATTACCATTATCGTCTTTAAGCTGCACGGTAATCGTGGCCGCTTCGGCTCCGTCGGCTAAACGGATTATATCCTGGCCGCTGATTTGTGAACCACTCTCCCCAATACTGATCGCCCCACTTGTAAAGGCTACAATTTCCGTATCATCGATCGCTTCCTCGTCCAGAGCACCGCTGATCGTTGCCGTTTCCACATTGGCCGAGGAGGTCAGCGTCGCGGTGTATGTTCCATCGCCCTCGTCAAGGGCAGCCACATCCTGCGCACCATTAGCCCCTGAATCCCCATCACTCAGCGTGCCGGCAGAAGTACTTAGGCTCACCGTATTTTCGCCCGTTGTTAAATTGTTACTATATTCGTCTTTCAACTGAACCGTAATCGTGGTCGTCGATGACCCATCGGCTGTCAGGCTCCCATCGGCAGCCGTGATCGTTGAGGTTCCGGCATAACCAGCCGCCGGATTCACCGTCATATTCTGGGTCGCCAAGCTTAGGCTTTCACCGGCATCTTCGGCCGACAGCTCGTGCGTGCCGTCGCCGACCACCGTTGAAGTATACCGGAAACTGGCCGCGCTGTTGCCCTCAGTGATCGTCACCGTTGTGATGTCACTGTCATCGGCCTCGTTGCGGAAGGTGCCCGTGTGATCACTGCTCAAATCGACCGTCGTCGTCGCCACGCTGGTCGCGGTATGGCCATTGACATCACGTAGTTCAATGCTGATCACATCACTGGTCCCACCTGCCGTGATCGTTCGGCTTTCTGTTGTGAAGACGATCTGTGTGGCTTGCCCAGCCGTAAAATCAACCGTAGCTGTGCCGATTTCAGCACCCTCGGAATCGGTGCCCAGATACCCTGTCACCGTTGCGGTTTCAATGCTGGCCGAGGAGGTCAATGTCGCGGTGTATGTTCCATCCTCATTGTCAGTCGGGGTTGCACTGTCGAGGCTTCCATGATCCGTGTTTAAATACACATCATCTCCACCTTCCAATCGTATATTTCCCTGGCCATCCCGAACCATCAACGTAATCGTGGAGGTGGTGACTCCATTGGCTTCTATAGCAATAGGGGATGCCTGTATACTTGTATGGCCCGCATCAGGTTCGGCAGGAATAACATCAAACGAGGCGCTGGATGCATCATCGTCTACTCCGGCTGCATTAAAAACCAGGGTGTATGTTCCGGTCGTATTAATTACCAGATCATTAAATTCGGCAATGCCATTCGCCTGTGAAGCTACCGTATAAGTTCCACCATCAAATTCATCTTCACCAGCAATACTCACCGTTACATCCACGCCTTCAACCGGATTGCTATTGGCGTCCACAATTAGGGCGGAGGGTGGACCGGCAATGAGATTCCCCGCAATGGTCTCACCAGGCTCAGTGTCTACGGAGACCGCAACCGCATCTCCCGCAATAAACTCTACTTGGGCTGTACCAATTACTTCTCCTTCCCCATCACTTCCCAAATAACCGGTCACGGTTACTGAATTAGCTGCCGTGGAGGTCAATGTAGCTACAGCTTCTCCGTTTTCATCGGTAGTCCAAGGACCATCGCTTAACGCGCCGCCTTCGCCGGCGGTAATGACAAAAAATACATCCTCATCCGCACCCAGTACATTATTATTAGTATCGCGAAGGGTAATGGTCAAGATTGATGAAACTACACCATCGGCCGTAACACCTTCTTCAGGGGCCGCCGTTATTGTAGAATTGGTTGCATCGGCTAAGGCTACAAATTCATAGGTATCATTCAATGGTGTTTCTTTTGAATACAAATCATCTTCATCAAGTACTTCTTCAACGATAAAGGTATATTCACCGGCACCATCATTAAAAGTATAGCTGCCCGTTAGGGTATATTCATAAACATCTTCTCCTATAACATTTTCGACAAAATTTCCTTCATCAAAAGAATAAATATCCTCGGTATTTGGGCCGTCTATACTTGCTGTTATTTCTGTGAGCTCTTTTGTGCTTCTGAATGTAAGAACTAAGTTCTCACTATCTTCACTTATGGTTACATCTGTGACCTCAGGCGGAAGAGCCTCATCCTGAACTTCTTCGACTTCTTCACTACTCATCGCGGCACTGATATTTACATCTTTGGAACCATAGATGCGCATATCATCAAGCAAGCCATTAAATACTTTCCCCTTTGTTCCTTTTTCGGAACCTAAACCAAAGCCTTCATCATTGTCGGCTGTTCTTACATCAGAGATAGTACCACTATCTACCTCTAGAAGTTCTCCATCAGATGTGCCTTTATAGAAAACTGCATTTCCCGTTACTCCGTCATAAGAAACTGCAAAAAATACCCATTCATTAGTACTTGTAAAAACAGCATCTGTTTCAAATGTTTGAGAGTCTACAATCAACTGTAGTTGCCCCTCTCGTTCTGACCATAGCGTAAACCCTTGACTACCACTATTATCTTCTATCAGTCGGGCTTGATTACCAATAATATTCTCCGAATAATACCAACCTAATAAAGTAAATGAACTAAGCTCATCAACTTCATCCACATCTACATCTGTAACAGCAAATCCACCCTCCCCGCCATGACCATTTGGCGTAGTTAGATCCAATGCATAATCTCCTGATTCTCCGCTCACCCCTGAACCATCCGGGCCTCTCAAATTTGTGAGATTGCCAGGTAATACCGACTCCTCATACATCCCTATGTCTGTGGGTACGGATCCTATGGATGGTTCAGTATTAGCAGTTGGAGTTTCGTCAAAAGTATAGCGTAATAACGGGGTTTCAGTGGCTATTTCTCTTACAACGACTTCAAACTCATCACTTGTTGCGTCTGTTACACCGAGAGCGCTAAAAACTAAGGTAAACATACCTGTATCATCCAGCTCTAAGTCCGTGAAACTTGCCAGACCATTTTCGTCGGTTTCAATAGCGGTATCACCTGCCTCGAAGGTTCCCCCACCCTGTATACTAACTGTAACTTCCACATCTGGTACCGGGTTGTCCACTGCATCTTCAACTAAAACGGTTGGAGGCCCTTGAATAGGTATCCCTGTAGAGCTTGCTTCCGGTTGGGTGACAATTATTAGCTCAGAAGGATCGCCTGGTACTACTTCGAAGGATTCACTTTCTGCATCTATCGTAACTCCTGTTGCGTCAAAGACAAGTATGTAACTATCAGGAGTATTAAGTACCAAATTATCAAATCTGGCGATACCGCTGGCATTAGTTTCTACGATTGTTGTTGTGCCTTCAACAAAGTTCCCCCCGCCTTGTATGCTTACTTCTACATCTACGCCTTCTTTCGGATTATTGAATTCATCTTCAACCAATACTTCAGGTGGGCCTTCAATCGTTTCGCCGGCTGAAGTTTGCCCCGGCTCTGTTTGCATGGATACCGCATCTGCATCACCTGCTGTAATATTGAATGCTGAGCTTGTTACATCACCAATAACGCCTGTTGCATCGAAAACGAGGGTGTAGCTTCCGGCTGAGTTAAGTTCTAAATCATCAAAACTGGCGATACCACTTGCATTGGTTTGTACGGTTTCAGTGCCATCATAAAAATCTCCCCCACCTTGAAGACTTACGGTTACATTCACGCCTTCTACCGGGTTATCGAATTCGTCTACAACCAACGCTTCGGGTGGTCCATTGATAAAGATTCCAGCAGTAGTTTGAGATGGTTCCGTTTCTACTAATACTTCATCAGGAGCGGCAGACTCTACTGATATTGCGACGTCATCAGGCCCCACATTATTTCCGCCGCTATCCCATGTTGCTGTTATGGTTTTATTACCTGCCTCTTCATCACCGTAATAAAACTCTACATTGGTTTGGGTATTGTTAATTGTGACCTGGGCCGGATCTAATTCGTTTTCTCCTGCGGCATCACTATAAAAATTAGTTGATCCACCGGAATTGCTGGAAACATTAAATGTAATTGGCCCATCTGCTTCAACTGTATTTCCGGCATCATCTTGTAACTCTAGTACAAAATTGCCTGAAACTTCGCCGGCTGTAACATTTGCCGGGTCTGGCGAAGAAAGTATTATTTTTGAAGCTTCTCCCACGACCACATCAAATCCGTCACTTATTGCGTCATCATCTACTCCTTCCGCGTCAAAAACGAGGTTGTAGTTACCAGCGATATTAATCACCAAATCATCAAAACTGGCGATACCAGTTGCATCAGTTGGTACGGTTACAGTTGTTGCTCCGCCATCAAATTCTCCCCCGCCCTGAATACTTACCGTTACATTTACCCCTTCTACCGGATTATCGCTTGCATCTACCACTAATGCAGCTGGAGGGCCTTCAATCGTTTCGCCGGCTGTGGTTTCGGTGGGTTGTTCACTGACTGAGACTTCCTCGGCAGTAATCTGTATCACATCAAATACTGTGGTTGTTGCATCGCCAGTTACATCTGTAGCATTGAAAACGAGGATGTAGCTGTCGGGAGTGTTTAGTACCAAATCATTAAAACTGGCGATACCACTTGCATCGGTTTGTACGGTTACGGTTTCAATTCCCCCAGCAAAACTTCCCCCGCCCTGAATACTTACGGTTACATCCACACCTTGTACCGGGTTATCAAACTCATCTTCCACCAACGCTTGGGGTGGGCCCTTAATGGATTCTCCCTCTATCGTTTCATCCGGTTGTGTTTCCACTGATACAGTTTCTGCAGATGCGGCTACTACATCAAATTCGGTTGTTGTTGCATTTTCGGTTACGCCTGCAGCATCGAAAACAAAAATATAGCTGCCGGCTATGTTAAGTAATAAATCATCAAAACTGGCAATACCATTAACATTGGATTGTAAAGTTACTGTTTCAATTCCCCCAGCAAAACTTCCCCCGCCCTGAATACTTACTACTACATCTACGTCTTGCACGGGGTTGCCGTTTGAATCTGTAACTAATACTTCAGGTGGTCCCTCAATAGCTTCCCCTGCTATGGTTTCAGAGGGATCTGTAACTACCAATAATTCATCCACCGAACCGGCCTCTATGGTAATGTCATGGGTATCGTTACCACCTCCCGGGAAAGTAGCTCCGCTCGTCCTGCTTGCCGAAATTGTGTGCGAACCTGAACCAACTTGGGTATTGGAATAGGTAAAAGTAACTGACGATTGTCCGGCACTTATTTGTATAGCATCATCCGGGTCAAAAGAGGCTGTTCCTGTTTCTTCATCGGTACTTAAATTGAAGATTGTATTCTGAGAAACCTGGGTTATCTCGCCATCGTTATCGCGTACAGTAATAGTGAAATTTCCACTGGTTGAACCTGCCGTGACCTCTGAAGGCCCCTCAAGGGTGATCGTGTGGGGAGGAATTACAGCCGTTTCAAAATTATAATCGGTGGTGTTATCAATTCCGCCAAAACTATTTTCTGCCTCATCTTCAATGGCCCCATCATCAATGGTAACATGGTAGGATGTTCCCCCTGATAAATCACTGCCGGGATTTAATGTCACCGTACTTCCATCAAACGTAACCGAACCGCCATCTGTACCATCTCCCGTATTCGTAGTAAAGGTTTCAATAATACTTCCACCCGTTTCAATCAATTGAATACCGCCGCTACCAGCAACCACCGTTTCTGAGAACGCTAATTCAAAATTGGCATCCACTTCAACATCTTCAGTTCCATCGGCAGGATTTGACTCAGCTCCATCAAACGTGGGAGGATCCTCATCTGTCACTTCCTCTGTAGCAATGCGCATATCCAAATTAACCTGGGAGCTATTATTTCCCTCAATTAAAATGTAAAGCTCGTCGTTATTCGTAAGATACTCTCCTGGTATACTTAAGTTACTTTCCGTTCCTGTCTGACTATTGATAGTGTACAGTAATTCAGGATTATTGCCATCTCCTTCAACTACAGAAATTGAAACATCTCCACCCTGCCAACCACTCCAATCTATTTCAAGAGAATGTGCGCCGATGGGTATTTCAATGAACTCCACCCCAATGAGTATGCCATTATTATCTTTTTGATATTGAGGCTTGTCACCTTCCCAAGCACTATTATTATTAAAATTATTTGCTTGACCCGCAGGAGAATCCGGGGGGAAAGTTGCATTAGTACATTGATTGTTATCGTGGCAAGCATTCGGCTCGGTATATTGTTGAGAAAAAGCCGTATTACCGGATACAAGTGCGGATAAAAATAAGAAATAAACGGATAGAAAAAGCCCTGCCCTTATCTTTTTTTGAAAGAAGAATTGTATTTGATCAAAAAACCTGAATTTTATTATTTTCATAGTTTTTTGTCCTTAATAACTCCACACTTTTTGCAGATAAATGAAAAGGTGATAACTTTGCTCAACATTAATTCTCATTTTAACTATAGCCTTAGTTTTATGAAGGCGTCCTTTTACTGGTTTCTTGTATAATTCTGGGGTTCCCAATGGCCACCTTTCTGAGCCGAGCATAACCTCAGCCCGGGAGCAGAATATTTAAAGCTTGATGCCTTTCCTCCCATTTGCCTGTAAACATATTGTAGATTGTGTTTCATATGATAACTTACCGCGTACGTATAATTACCGTAGACTGCTCCCGTATTTGCGGGATCAGTTGGTCATAATCATCGGGAACTTTATCAAATTTTGCTGTGTGGAGGCGGCTATGGGATATTCCAAATTTTATCAACTCACGGCGTATCCGTTCGGCCCTAGCCAGCGATAAAAAATTCTGTAGCTCCTGTCCTTTTCTGGTATCGGCGTTGCAAACTATCAGGATCTCCCAATCCGGATGATCCTGCAAAGTGGCAGCCAGTGTGATAACCTCGTCCATAGCGTGGTTCATCAGATTATTGGTCGACCAATTGAACCATACGTCTCTGTTTCTCATCAAAACAGAAACAGGGGGTTTAGCACTGATCCTTTTCGTGATCTCTGGTAATTGCCTGTTCAACTGAACCTCCCGGTGCGCATCTATTTCAATCCGCCTGTTCCGGGCACGGCCCTCTACTGTCGAATTATCGGCCAGGGGTTGATAGGACCCGAACCCTATGGTCTCAATTCGCTCAGGTGATATGCCCTTTTGGATGAAGTAAAATGCGACCGTCCATGCTCTTTCTTCTGATAAAGATTGATTCAGCATATCTGTGCCCAGGTTGTCGGTATGTCCGTAGATCTTCAGCCTGATACTTTTATCTTTCTCAAGTATCTGGAGAATCCTCTGCAATGAGGCATGATAATCACTTCTTAGCTCGGCACTCAGTGTGTGAAAAAGGATATCATCCAGGGATATGCCTGATATCAGGTCAAGTGCTTCATATGTGATCTCGGGCGCTTTAGGTTTCGGGGCATTGATAACCGGCGGGACATGTGCGGAAAACTGATAAGGGAGGGCAGGTGACGGCGGTATACGTTTTCTTTGCCTGTTGATCTTAATTCCGGCCGTTAAGCCCCAAAATCCGTTAATGAAACCGGAACCTACACCGGTGAACGAGTTCGATAATGATTGATTATAACCCGCTGTGATCACTACTTTATTCCGCCCATCAAGTCCCATTTCCACACCGGCGCCTAGTGGAATGAAGGCGGTTATCCCTTTCTTGAAATTCCAATAGGTTGACCCGGGGAGGCTGGGGCCAACCTCTCCGGTCAACGGATCATCAGCAGCATTCACTGCGATTGGCGTATAGTGCAAAGCTCCCAAACCGGCAAAAAGGAAGGGATCGAAATCGAAACGGTCAAATACCCACAGCTTCCGGCCTTTATAGGGTTTGTAATGAATACGGTACTCCATTGGCACTAAGCGGGATTTATATTCAGTTCCGTTTATAATGCCCAATCCCAGGCTTAATTCGCCTTCTATTGCCAGAGAAAACTCTTGTCTTATAAAACCCCTGGTGTATAAATTATAATCATCATCAGACAGGCCGGTCTGGCCATAAGCACCGCCGAACTGCATACCCCCACCACTAACCCTGTTTTGGGCACGGGCTTCACAGCCACTGAATAATAGCACAATAAACAAATAGAATATCCGGCGATACATAGTGTGGGAAGAAAATAGGTGCAAAGCTATATTACCTTTGCGTTTAATAGCAATAGGGAATATAAAGCACTCATATGTAACAGATGTGTCATACTATGTATCAAACGTGCCATTTATGGATGATAATGACACATCTGATATTTTTGGGGACATAATGACAGCCTGAATCTTACTGTATCTGAATCAGTTAATGATTAATCAGGCTGACACACATTCTGAATCATCTATACTAAACCAGGATCACACTTAATGGAATGGTATTACATCGTATCGGGAAAGGTGAAATGAGAGTGGTTGACGCTGTGAAACGAATTCTGCTATATATCAAATATGTTTAACGGGAAAGGTATTTACTGGGTAAAATCCCGAATCGTTGTTTAAACAACCTGGAGAAATGGGAAGGATTTGAAAAGCCCACCGAATAAGCCACCTCTGCTATCGTCTGCTTTTCTTTTTGCTCCAGAAGATGACGGGACCGAAGAAATCTGATCTCCCGTACAAATACGGCAGGAGTGAACCCTGTAGCCTTATTTAGACGGCGATAGAGCTGGCGTCTGCTCAGATTGACAGCTTCACTAAGCAGTTCCGTACTAATATTCGTATTGGTAATATTTTGTTCTACATATTCCTTTAACTGGTTTACGAAAACCTTTTCATGACTGAAGGTTTCTGCCTCATCTTCCGGTACCTCAGATTGTTTTTCCCTTTCTTTTTTAAATTTAATAAGATTATGAATTCTGGCTTTCAACTCATTATCGTTAAAAGGTTTAGTCAGATAATCGCTGATTCCTATTTGGAAGCCGTAAATACGATCATTCACCTCGGTTTTTGCAGATATAATGATAATGGGGGTATCATAAAACTCCGGAACGGAACGCACGTAGTTAATAAGCTCAAATCCATCTACCTCTGGCATTCTGATATCCGTTATAATCAGGTCGGGATTAGTCAGAAATAGCTTTCTCTTGCCATCCGTTCCGTTTTCAGCAGTCTCTACAAGAAATTTCTCTCTTTTAAGTATATCTGAAATATAATTGCGCATTTCTCTATTGTCTTCTACAACAAGTATTTTAACCTTTGCAGAGTGGTTAGGCAACCGGCTTGCATCCTGAGTTTTTTCCAGATAATCAGAGGGTACCAATTTCTCCGGCCTTTTTTCTTCATCCACGACCCCACTCTCAACTGGAGAATAAGGCAGAAAGATCGTGAAGATGGTACCCATCCCAAGCTTACTCTCCACTGTTATAGATCCCTCATGCAGCTCAACATATTTTTTAGTTAAATGCAGACTTAACCCCAAACCTTCTTTTTCATCACGGTTTTGACCGGACGTTGAATTAAAACGGTCAAATATATTAGGCAATCGATCTTTGTCAATTCCTCGTCCGGTGTCCATTATTTGGATTTCAGCCTTGTTTTCATGCAGGGTTAGCCTCAGGTTGATTGATCCTTTGGCTGGGGTGAATTTTATGGCATTGGATAATATAGAGGCCATGATCTTCTCCAGTTTTTCAGGATCTGCCATCAGATGATATTGCCTTGTTGGAAACTTAAAGTCTAATGATATGTTTTTTTGCTCAGCCGTACTTATAAAGGACTCCAAGATGCTACGGAGGAACGAAGTTATTTCAACCTTTTTAATCCGGAGGTTAATTTCCTGTGCATCCAGCTTTTGTTCAAGCATTTCGAGTTTCTCAGATTGTTCCAATAAACGTCGCTGTAGAGCATTTTTTCTTCGATATTGGCTAAGCACTGTTATCAATAAAAAAATAGCCATGAGCATAAAAAACAGCCCTCCCCACCAGTTGATGTTCCATGCTGAAGAGAAAGTACTTAATCCCGTTCCTGAGTCACGACGGGTTCCATTAAAGTTTTGGCTGATCAGGAAGTCGTAACTGCATAGGAAAAGCCCGCTGAGTACACTGCTTAACCTTCCTATCGAGGATGAATATTGATTAAAAAAACCTGGTAATCCAGAAATCAGGCTAAGGGATGAATGCGTCACCCTGAGGGTTTGATTCTCAAAACCACTGCCTTTGGGTTTTGGTTTAGCTTCGTATTGTTCCTCACAAAAGTTGCACTCATAGGTTTCTGATGAACCTGCAATAACGGCAAGAGAGCTGTTGAAAAGCATAAAAAGGCAAACTGCCAATATTTTATATAACTTTTTGATCAGCAATTTGACAGAGAAATCTATACAAGTTTCTTCTGGCTTATAAAGCATAACGGAGTTTAATAGTCCTAACTAGTTTAAAGTTTAAATAAGTCAGGTTAATTCGTAAAATTATACATTAATTAAACGACTGATACAAATTATCAATAATCATTTTATAGGTTCTCAAAAATTTCAGTCAAAAAATAGACCATGACATCTTATGGTTCTAATACGAAACCATCCTGAAAAATAAATATTCCGGAAGGGTTAGCGATAATCAGTTGGAGAGATATTTGCTGGGTAATGCACCAAAACGCTCTTTGAACAATTTGGAAAAATGAGAAGGATTTGAAAACCCAACCGCAAACGCCACTTCTGCTACCGTTTGTTTTTGTTTATGTTCCAGCAGATAAAGTGCCCGGTCAAATCGTATTTCTCTGACGAATGAGGCTGGTGTAAACCCTGTGGCTTTATTCAGGCGCCGGTATAACTGACGGCGGCTTATATTCATCGCCTCACTGAGCAATTCAGTGCTGATCTCCGTTTTTGTGATATTACTTTCTACGTAATCTTTAAGCTTGTTTACAAAGGCCCTCTCATGGCTAAATACTTCTTCAGTTTCAGCGTTACCTGTACTTTGATTCTCTCTTTCTGCTTTGAATTTAATCAAGTTAGCAATACGAGCAACCAATTCCTGCTCATGGAATGGCTTGACCAGGTAATCAGTGATTCCAATTTGATATCCATGTATGCGATCTTCAATTTCAGCCCGTGCTGATAACAATATGATGGGCGTTTGCCTGTATTCGGGTACGGATCGAACATATTCTGTAAACTTAAATCCATCCATTTCCGGCATCATGATATCAGATATGATCAAATCAGGTTTGGTAATGGATAGCTTTTTCTTTCCCTCAATACCGTTTTCTGCAGTCTCAATTCTCAATGCTTCACTACTCAGCACATCTGAAATGTAGGATCTCATGTCATCATTATCTTCCACTATCAGTATGGTAACTTTTTTTCTGCTGTGTCCATTAACTGCTCCGATAGACCGACTAATTTCTTTTTTCTGGGTTAGGATATCAGAAACCTCCGGTTTATCATCGGGAACCAGGTGATCCTCATCCTTCAACGGTAAATGGAGTGTAAATGTAGTACCCGAGCCAGGTTCGCTTGTAACTGAGATTGACCCGTCATGTAGTTCAATAAACTCTCTGGTGATAGATAAGCCTATACCCAGGCCATGTCCTCCACCCGCCAGACTTTCACCTGTTGAATGAAAACGATCAAAAATAAAAGGCAGCCTGTCTTCTTGTATCCCAGTCCCTGTGTCGGTAATAATGATTTCCACATCATCTTCAGACTCATTCAGGGTCAGGGTTATGGTACCTTTTGGTGGTGTAAATTTTATAGCGTTTGAAATCAGGTTTATGATCATCTTTTCAATTTTGTCCATATCACCCACAAAAAATATTTGTCTTTCGGGGATGTGGGATAAGAGAAAGATGTTTTTCCGGTCTGTCATACTTTCAAACGATTCCAGGGTACGTCTCAGAAAGGAACCCAGCTCAAATTTTTCAATCTTAAGATGCATTTGATGTGAATCCAGCCGGGTCAGATCCAGCACTTGTTCTACCAATTGATGCAGGCGATCCCCGTTGCGCCTGGCAATATCATACCGCCGTTCCCAATCGGACCCTAGTTTTTCAGATATATTTCTGAATTGTTCGATTTGGCCAAGCACCAAGGTGAGTGGGGTACGAAGTTCATGAGAGATGTTCATAAACAGGTTCGTTCTCATCCGGTCAAGCTTTTCAAGCTTCTCCGCCTGTTCCGCTAACATGCGCTGCATGCTGATTTTTTTTCGATAAGCCAGATATCGGTTTACTGAAAATCCCATAATGGCCATAAAACCCGCGAAGAACAGTATCCATGCCCACCATGTTTGATACCATGGAGGTATAATGCTGAATGAATAGGTAGCAGGCTCACTAATATTCCCATAAGGATTCCGGGCCCTCGCTCTAAAATTATAATCGCCAGGCGGCAGAGATGTGAATTCCCTGATGTGCCGGCCTGACCAGGGTGACCATTGCTCATCGAATGGTTCCAGTTGGGTCTGATATTCTGCTTTGGCACCTCCAAAGATGACACTGCCCGGTGAGAATGTAAATCGAAATTGGTTATTCGCATAATCCAATGAAAGTGGCGTTGCGTCAACAGGTATTGCCGGCCCCCTTATCAGTGAATCATTCTGTATATGTACAGAGGTTATGACTGCATTATATGGGATATTTATTTCATGGTACGGTTCTAATTCTTCACGATACCCAATCACACCTTCACTCCCTGCCAGGAAAAAGTCTTTCCCATCAAAGTGACCGTAGGTAATATATTCACCATAAATATTGAATAGGGTTTCATTTATCAGTGTGCCGTCTTTCTGTAGCCTGCCAATACTGTCAACATAGGTTGTATAAAGCACCTCATCGCCATAATCAACCGGAGTGATGAGACGCTGAACCGGGAAGTCCAAATCCTTATGTGTAAAATCGTCAGAGGTATAGGCAGTGGTTCCCGATCTTCTTTCAGGCTTTATTTGGTAGAGTTTATCCCCTTCTATTGCCAATAAGTAAAAATCATCTTGATTATGGGCATAGCTCACGAATTCAGGTACATTCTCATCGCTTCCATCTGAGAAGTTTTGCTGATATGGTTCGGGTGAATCGTCAAAAAATCCGGAGATTCCACTTTCAAAATACAGACGGATAACTTGTCCTGAGCCTTCTTCAAACCATAACGACCCTTCGTTATCAAACCGAAGGTCCCGATAAATACCGGCCGACTCATAAAGTATATCATACTCTCTAATTTCCAGCTTTCCATCGTTATTATAATCCAGCCGGACCCGAAAGACTCTCCCATTTTCAGTGCCAAACAGCCAGCCCGGATGGCCAGGGTGAAATAATAAGTCCCATATTTCACCCGATCTGTAATCGTTACCGGTATTTTTCTCAATGGTATAAAATCCATTATTTGCGAAAGCAGCCAGGGCAACATTATCAATCGCGATAAAATGTTCAATGCCACCCGGCATCACAAATGTTTCCATATCCCAAACGCTGGCAATATTTTTATCATCATCCGGGGTAGTGATGCCATCCTTTTTAATAATATATGCGCTTTCATTGGTACCTATGATCCACTGGTCCCGGTAAGCCTTAAGCGAATACACATCCCCTTTGATATGTTGATTTCGAATGGATTTCCAGTAAGGATAATAAAAATCCAGCCGGGCAAGTCCATGTCCCGTTAGAAGCCACAATCCGCCTTCTCGGTCTTCATGAAGATTAAGGATGGTATTAGACAGCAAACCATCATCGGAAGTTAGCCTTAAAACCTGATTCAACTCTTCATCTACTACCAGCAATCCCCCGGTTATGCTTCCTACCGCCAGATACCCATTATTAAGTATTATAGCACTGTAAGCATGATGTTTGCCTATGAACTCAGATAGGACATCGGAGGTTTCGATCTGCAGGATGTCATAGGTTTCTGGGTCGAACTCAAAAAAATCCTTGTAATAATTGATAAGGATCTTATTTCTGGGTTTGCCTGTGTCATCAGTTTCCTTGCCTAAAGCCTTACCATTGTTCGACGGTATATCCCTCAGTGTATAAGCAAATTGCAACTCACCATCCACAATTTCATAAAGGTCCTGATTGTTGATCACAATAAACAGTCGTTCATCCGATCGCACAAAATCACCGGCACCATACTCTTCTTCTCCTGGAGTAAGCAGTTGGCCTTCCCCATCATGATAACGAATTACGCCATAACTGAATCTGATATACACATGGCCGTCAAGGGCTTCAATATTCCAGGCTACATTATTCCCCTGAACCTCAGGTAAAGAATCCCATAGATCTTCAAAATTCCAAACACCCATCTTATCAATATGCAGTCGGCCAAATAATTTCATGCCGGAAACATAGATTTGGCCGCCCTCGTCTACGGTAAAATCACGCACAGGATTATTAAGTTCAATAATCCTGGTAAATTCACGGCCATCATATTGAAAAATCCCCCGCTCATTGGCGATCAGGATCAAACCATTTTCAAGTTCCAGCGATCCCCAGTTTTGCCCTTCGCCATCGTAGTCATTCCTTGGCTCGAAGATCTGCATGGGGGGCTTCAAGAGGTGATTTTTTATGTAGTCAGCCGGCCTTTGATCCTGAGATGCGGAATAAAGGGGCGTGATAAATAAAAAAGCAAAAAAACCGGCAATGAATATTGCAATAACAGAATTCTTACCTGAAAAAAGCTTTTCATTAGCTTCTTCTGGAATCATGTGTTTTAAAAAAGTTAGCAAACGGAGATTTGGATGGTCAAATACTGGTTGTATGATGGGTGACACACAACACGGCCGTTTAAATTATACGGTAAAAATTGAACCTAACCAAATTGCAACATTATAGAATCTTACAATATTAAGAAGGGTATTCTTTTTATCTAATCTAAAAAAGGTTCCATTTCCTTTTTCCGTTTAAGGTGTCGCTCAAAGAAATTATCTATCCGGCTATATTTATCATACCAGCTTTCTTGTTGTTTAAAAGCATGGCCTTCAGATGGGTAAACCATTAACTCAAAGTCGTGATTACCTGACTGCATTAATCTATTGATATACTGCATGGCATCCTGAAACCCCACATTATCATCAATTAATCCATGAAGCAGCAAGACCGGACGGGTCAATGAATCGGCATAGGTGAGGGGGGAGCTTCGTTTATAGTGGCCTGGGTTTTCATCTGGATGACCCAATCGCGCTCCTGCATACCAGGGGTTGGCGTAATAATAATTTTCCCAATTGGTAACTGCCCTTAAAGCAGCAGCGACATGAAAACGTTCCGGTGCTAATGAAACAGCGTATAAGGCTAAAAAACCTCCATAACTGCCCCCATAAATGCCAACACGATCAAGGTCCACAAAACCTCCGGTAGTATCCAGGTAATCGAGTGCGTCAATAATATCATTCGTCTCGTAATAGCCCATGCGATTTGTCACATCTTCGCGAAATTCCCGGCCATAACCGGTACTGTGACGAAAATCCACTTCTACCACCACATATCCATGTTTGTTTAAATACTGATTGAACATGTATTCACGAAAAAAGTTAATTGACCAGCCTTTAAATACATTTTGCAATGATCCCGAACCGTGGGCAAAGACTATTACCGGATATTTTTGGTTCGGTTCAAAATTAACAGGCTTAAGCACAGACATTGATATCATTCTTTCTCCATCCCTTGAAGGGTAGCGTATATACTCAGGAGTCTGCCAATTAATGGATGTGAATCGCCCGGGTACTGATTCTGTAATTTGATTCTCCTTGTGCTCAGGTCGATCTAAGTCCAATAGGTGAAGGTCTGCCGGCTCATTCCAATAGGTTTTGTGATAAACCAAATAACGCCGGTCCGGACTTAAATTAAAATCATAACGGTATCCTTCATCCTGAGTAAATTTCCTCGTATCTCCCGTATCTAAAGAGAACGTATAGATGTGACGCTCACCGGGGCCTTCAGCCGTGGAGGCATATACGATGGTCTGATCGTCTTTCCATACTGCCCAACTCACTTCATATTCCCCTTGTGAATGCTGAACCTGCTCGCTCCCGTCAGGATTGAGGGTATAGACGTGGCTGAATCCATCCTGTTCTGAAGTTAGTAACAGCTTATCATCATTAGGGGCAAAATCCAGGCGGCTCAATGGAGGATAAATCCATCCATCGGTCCTATTTTTAAAAATCACCATTTGCGTCTTGTTTTCGAGATCGAACACGGTGACCTCACGTTCTTTCAGAAACTTATCCATATGATCGATGGCCAGCAGGGTACCGGATTTGTTTGCGGTGATGTTGTTCAGATAAATAACCCCCTTCAGTAGTTCCCGTGATCGTAAGGAATCAATTTCAAACGATGAAACGGTGATCAATGCTTGCCCTCGCCTTGTATGCCCGGGTTCAACAAATTTATGGATATATTGAGGATTATATAAATCCCAATATTCCGAAGTATCATGCTGTGTCAGGATTAAGTATTTGCCGTCGCCTGACCAGTGCCGGATACGGAAATCAGGTTCATCTTCTTTCTTTTTGGTAAGCTGTCGAACAAGGGGCCCTGTTACACTGGTTATCCAAACATCTCCTTCTCTGATAAAAGCAAGTTGCCTGCTGTCAGGTGACCATACCGGATTTTCATTTTTTGATTGGGATGATTCCAAAAGCCTTTTATTCTCACCATTTGAATCTGAAATCCATAATTCACCCTCTATATTAAAGGCAAGCATCTTGCCATTCGGTGATAGGAGCGACCCTATAGATTCATCTCCGTCCGTTTCTTCAAGATTTTCTCCACTCAGATTTACCGAGTACTGCTTCCGTTGGGTCATGCTTGAATCATTCCAATGAAAAAATACACGATCTTCATCAGGTGAAAATGCGACAAACTCCGGCCTGATACCGGGAAGGTAAGGAACATCAAATATAGTTTTAAGCTGAAGGGTATCGAGGCCCTGGGCTGCTGCCAAAGCCGGAATTACGATGGAATAAAGAAGAAAAAAACGAAATATTTTTTGCATAATTAAACCCGAATTATGCATTAGAATAGACAAAAGGTGGGCTTGTATTTTTGATTT
>JBBDQY010000079.1:0-18910 GCA_040905745.1 Balneolales bacterium | reverse complement strand
CGATAATAATGAGAAACACCCGCTCCGATATGGGTGTATTCATTTATTCGATAGCCCGCATTAAGACGAAGAATGCGATTATAGGGGTGAAATCTTTTATTAAAGCCAGGTTGCGAAATGCTTTCAAAGCGGGTATAATCTATGGCGGCAGAATAAGACCATTTTCCCCTCCCATATATAACCGAGGGACTGTAAAGATTGACATTTTTATTATATAAAGGAGACGATGGAAGGAAACCAGATACGGTTATTTCACCCACATTAGCGGGTATGGCCGGGTTAGCATGAAAGCGGCTTTGATTATTCAGCACAGCCGTTGCCTGGCCCAGGGAAATGATGCGAGGCTGATTAACAGGATAATGCCATGATGAGGATGTCAAATGAGCCTGAGCCTGCACCTGCTCAGAACCTATAGCAACAACAAGCATTAATAAGATATACGTAATGTTCTTATTAATGTCTTTAAAGTAACTGAATACACCGGTGGGGTTAAATCTCATGATTTAGATTACTATAAATATAATATGAAAATGGTTAAAAGAATGACCCGGGTAATCCATGACAAGATCATGATTTACCAAAGTGGGCAAACCTAACGGGCCGTTTTTTTTGATAGAGAGGCAACGCGTTCACGTTGCCCCTCATTTATTTTTTTGGCTATTCCTCCGATTTATTCGTTTAGGGTTCCGTGATAAATTAAATTGGTGCCTTGGTCATAATAGGGTACATAAAAAAACACCTCGTTTTCGAAAAAGACTGACCTGAACACATTGCGGTTCATATCCTCCGGCACGGTTAGAAGATATTCCATAGAGTCCCCATCATAATGCATTACCCCACTGCTGGTATGCAAAAAGATATCCTGTTCGTGCCTGCCATCGAAAATAATTACATCTTGATCCGAAAATGTCATCACGGGCACCAACCTGTCGGACATAAATCTGTATAGGCTGTGCTTTATCATAAAATAGGTTGTCTCACCCAGCTCATTCATCCCTAACCTGCCTTCACTATAATTCACCGATACCAATTCATCCAAATTCCCATCGATTAGACGAAAGAGAGTGTTACCGTCCAGTCCCGCTTTCGTAGCATGTATGATAACAGCTTCGGCATCGACACGCACCCGATTAAACTGTATCTCAAACTCGGTGATTAACACTTCGCGCCAACCCGTGCCGTCATTATGCAGTATAAAGCCCACATAACCTCCGTCAACCTTTTGTGCTGTTCCAACCGCATAGACATCAGACGGCGAGCTTCCCCGGATATCAGTAACTCCTCTTATATAATAGCCTTCTTTGGAATAGCGGTGGGATTGCTGCCACTGCTGCCCGTCATAATGATAAATTTTCCCGTCGAAGCTGCCAGCCCAGACATCATCCCGGGCAAAGCCGTAAATGCTGTATAAGGCGGGGGCAACCCGCTCCGGATAACCCGACCATTCCTCTCCATTGTAATGCCAAAGCGTGGTCATTCCTGTGTTCACCACCGCCCAGACATCATTGGGGGAGGAGCCCCACATATTATATACCCATCCGCCCGGCGGGCTGTAAAGGGTATCCACGCTCCAGGTGTATTCCCGGGTGCCCGGTTCGGTGGCATAACCGCCATCAGCCAGGTTGCAGCTGGTTAATACCCCTAGCAAAAGGGCCGGAAGCCACCAAACTATTTTCATCTGCATTCTCCGTGAATTTGTATTAGCTTTTTCTAATACTATAACAGTCTACCTTTGGAGTCAATCCCAAAAGCGAGTTTGGAAACGGTTCCACCCAGCTTTAATAGAGGCATTCCATTCCTTTTCTTTCAAAATTCCGTGATATAGATATTATCCTATCATGAAACAACGGCCGCCTGGGACATAATACATGACATAATAGGGAGATGGAATTATGATGATAAAAGCTATGTGGCACCCTAAGTTTAAGCTGTTTTTCCAGTTATACATACTATGGCCAGCTTAGAAGCATAAAATTTGTTTTGAAGCTAGTAGCCTAAGTACTAAGTAAAAGTTTTTACCTCTGTTTTACAAAATAAAGCCTGAATAAGTCCATTAACCATCTCTATACCTGGCTTTATACTAGTCCCATACCCGGGGGCTTTGCATCAGGCTTGAGTAAGACTTGCCTGGGACGAAGTCCCTAAAAAATGGTGTAAAATGAGAGCAGAAAACTAAGCGATTTTATCCGATATTACACCATCTGCAAACCTTTAGGTTATATTTAGAAGGTTAATTATTTTTAACATATTTTTACGATAATTGCAGAAAAAGGCTAAATTCCCAAACGGCTTCTTTGAGGCGTGTTTCCGTTACTCCCAGGCTTCGGTAAGCCCAGAACAGGGAAAGTTATGGTGTAAGTAGTACCATTTTTTGTTTCTGAGATGAGGGTACCTTTAATTTGTTTGACCAGGCCTTCGATTAGCATAAGGCCCAACGTGGTGCCTTTAGTAATTTTTGGCAGGCCAATACCATTATCGCTGATAACCATGGTAACAGTATCGTCTACATGCTTCAGTGTTACTATAATTTCTCCTTGCTTACCCCTTGGGAAGGCATGTTTAAATATATTTGTTAAAATCTCATGGGTAATTAATCCACATGGAATCGCCGTGCTGATCTCCAGAAATATCGGGACTGATTGCACCTGAGTTTTTATCAATGCCGAAGTGGCCTCATAATATTCGGATATATGAAGCAAAAGTTTCTTTATATAGGCTCCAAAATCTATTCTTGAAAAGTCATCATGCTTATATAATAATTCATGGATCAAGGCCATAGCATGGATTCTTCCTTCACTTTCTTTTAAAATCACTTTCAACTTTTTATCAGTGACAGAACTTGCCTGGAGGGTAAGCAGGCTGGATACGATAGCAAGGTTATTCTTTACCCGGTGATGTATCTCATTCAACAGGATGTTCTTTTCATGTAAAGAGTCTTTAATAACCTTTTCATCTTGTTTCCTTCTGCTGAGATCGCTTGAAATCCCAACAATACCGATATGATTACCCTGTGTATCCAAAATGGGTGAACTCGAAACCCATGCGGGGAAGACCTTGCCATCTTTGTGTTTGACCATAAACTCACCTGCCCAGCTGTTACCTTCCTGCATTACCTGCAATAATTCATCTGCCTGTTTTTTTGTCTGTTCTGATGGAGTAATATCCACAACATTCCGGCCTATCACTTCTTCTGCGGTCCAGCCATAAAGTTCTTGTGCAGCAAGGTTCCAATAGGTAATTAATCCATTTAAATCAGTAGACAGGACCGCTTCACCGATTTGATTAAGGAGACTAACCTGATATTTTAAATTTCCCTGTGATAATTTTAGTTGATCCTTTCCCTTCCGAAGTTGTTTAGCGGTTTTTTTATTTTTTTGATCTGCGAGCACCATTTCTGTCACATCCATAGTTGAATGAAGGATATAATCAATTCCCCCATTTTTATTCAAAATTGGATGATGATGAGGGAGCCAGTATTTGGGCTCAAATTTATCAGCACCCTTGACTGGAATATCGTATTTCTGTATTTCCAGTTTTTGAGGTTCTTTCCGGATCATCAATTGCTCAAGGGCTAACTTTAAATATTTAACCCCGGAATCACCTTCCGGATCATAAGGATTTGCGGGAAAAGCTTCGAATAAAGGCTTACCCACTAAATCTTCTTCTACCGAGTTGGTTGCCTGAAGAAAAGCTTCATTAACCAGGACTATCGTAAATTGTGGTTCATCAGGCAGAAGAATAATCTGAGGGCTTGGGGATGCCTTAAAGATTGATTTGATGCTGCTAGAATTTAGCATAATGGTGCACCTGCTATTGTATATAAATTCAAAGCAATGCCTCAACCACATTGCTAATCTATATTTTTAAATAATATAGATAAAATTTATGTAAAAGAAAGGGTATCGTAAATGTGATATAGCTTCTTTTTTATTGTTCATTAGCCGTCCAGACAAGGTTAAAACTGGAGTTAACTTTATTAACGACGAAGGCAAAATAGTTGATGAACATCGATTATGATGTTATCTCATTGATGAAAAAGCTAAGGATTGGTGCTGAAAAGAGTATGGCACCTTAACAATATTCTGCATGGTTCATGCAGAATATTGTTAAGAACTTAAATCGAAATTGTCAGCTTAACCAATCCCTTCAGCTATTATTAGAAAACAGGGGTAGGTGAATGATTATCGGGTGCGGATTTTGGTTCCTCCTCAGCAGGAAATGTAATGTTGAAGGAGGTTCCATCTTCTGTCTTTAATGTCACGGTCCCCTTTAATTGAGAAACCAGGCCATGGATGAGCATTAGTCCCATTGTATTTTCTTCCTTCTTTTGGGGGATCCCAATTCCGTTGTCTTTGACTACCAAAGAAATTTTATCTTTTAAATGTTTAAGGTTAATAGAAATCTTACCGTATTTCCGGCCTGCAAACGCGTGTTTGTAGGCATTGCAAATCAGTTCATGACAAATTAAGGCGCAAGGAACGGCGGACTTGATTTCAAGATATACGGGGTCAGCATTAACCTCAGTTGAGATCGAGACTTCCTGTTTCTTGAAGTTTGATGATATATTCTGAAGTAGTTTATCAAGATAAGCTCCGAATTCAATGTTTGAGAAATCTTCCTGCTTATATAATAATTCATGAATCAGGGCCATTGATTGGACTCTGCCTTCACTTTCTGTAAGAATGTCTTTTACCTCATTATCCTTCACGGTTTGCGATTTCCAATGAAGCAAACTGGAGACAATAGCAAGGTTATTTTTGACCCGGTGGTGTATTTCGTTCAGTAAAACTTCTTTCTCCTTCAGGGAAGCTTTAACCTGAGCTTCAATCTGTACCCGTTCGGTGATATCCAATATGATGGCCACAAATACTTTTTGTCCATCATGCTCACTGACCTGAAGATGCACTTCCACATCATAATGGCTGCCATCAGCCCGACAATGGACGGTATTAAAAACAACTTTATCGACGGTGCCATTAGTAAGTTGCCTGATAAAATGCTTTATTTTATCAGGTTCATCCTCCGCAATGATGTCCAGCGGTGACATTTTCTTAAGTTCATCAAGAGTGTAGCCCAGGTTTTCCCTTGCGCCGGCATTGGCATAAATAAAACGAAAGGTTTTTTCGTCCGTTATATATACCTCGTTTCTTGTTTCCTCAATGATTTGAGCGAAACGCATGCGTTTCCTTCGTTCCTTCACTAAATCAGAGATATCCAATCCTGTTCCTATGATATGCTTCCTGCCATTCAATACTATCATCACGCTATCAAAGAAAAAGGGAATTACCCTGCCGTCTTTAGTGAGGAGAGGAGCTTCAATTTCAGCTTTGCCGTTTGATAATGTCTTTTCAATGGCTTTCCCGACCCTTTCTTTGTGAGCTTCCGGAATAAACATTAGCGGATGCATTTGCAGTATTTCTTCCGGTGCATATCCTGTCAACTCTTCCGCATTTTTATTCCATCGGCAAAACTCACCTTCATCATCAAACAGGTAAAATAATCCCGGCAAACTATTGATCAATAATTCGGCGAAGTCCTTTTCATCTGATAGTTGCTGCTGAATTTTTTCACGAATAGCGGTTTCTTTACCGATCTTTTCTTTTGCAGCCTTGTTTCTCTCTTCTAACAGTATCCGGTCCGTAACATCAACCGGGGTGTGGACGATAAAATCTATGTCTCCATTTTCATTTAATACAGGACAATTATGAGGAATCCAGTATTTTTGTTCCACTTTATCGGTACCCCATATGGGAATATCATATTTTTGCACGTCCAGCGTTCGATGCTCTTTTAGGGTCACCACCTCCTCCAGGGCTTTCCTCATATTTTTTTCCCCTGCCTCATCACTGGGTTCACCGGAGGTTGAAAATGCTTCAAAAAATGGCCTGCCAATTAAATCCTTCTCAGATGCATTGGTAACCTGTAGGTAAGCATTATTCACTTCTATTATGGTATACTGAGGTTTATCAGGCTTTAAAATGATTTGCGGTGTGGGTGAAGCTTTAAAAATTGCCTGAGCTTTTGTAGCATTTATCATATACATCCCCCATTAAAAAAATGTGCACCCATGTACAATAGTTATACACAAAAAGCTTATTTAAGAAGTATAGTATAATATATAATAAATCGAAAATAGCATAAATGTACCTTCCTGGATCACTACTTGATGCTCATAATTGATTTAGGATATTCATACTCCGTTTTATGTTTCACTTTATCAGTGAACTAAAATTATTTACTCCGTTTTTAATTATACTTCTAATATTCTACTGACAATACAAATCATCGGGTCAATATTATAATTTCGTAATAACAATAATCATTATCGGTTAAATGATTCTAAGGCTGCATTTGCTATCATTCCATCCTGTGCTGCGGTTACTCCGCTCACCCCTATAGCACCTATGATCCTGCCATCATACTCAATGGGAACGCCACCCTCAAAAGGCATTACTCCCGGCAGCGCAAGCACCCCTGTTTCTCCACCGGCATGCCTATCCTGAAATACTTTAGTGGGCCTTCTGTAAAAAGCGGCAGCCTTGGCTTTCTGAATTGCAATTTCAATACTTGATAACTGTACATTATCCATGCGGGTAAGCCCAAGGAGATGCCCCCCTGCATCCACGATCACAATAACAACATTCCATTCATCCTGAGCGGCCCGTTCTTCAGCGGCAGCAATTAAATTCTTTGCATCTTCCTGAGTCAGTATTCGCCTTGTAGCTTGCTGAGCTATTGTTGTTTCGGAAATGAGCAGCAAACATATAAATAAGATACCTAATGCTTTGTTCATGAGTTAGTCCTGTAATGTATAGTTGACTGGAATTGATCATCTCATTGAATCTAAATAAAATAGACTAAATAAAAAAATATCTGGCTTATATCTGTAAAACAAAAATGTCTTAGGAATAGCCCACTTCCTGATTAAAATCTAAAACTTTAATCAACTATCGTATAGCCTCCAGTTCTTCACGGGTCCAGGGCCGCTCACGACCGGTAGTGACCCCTCTGATCTCCGAAACATCGGAAGGATCAACAGGAGAGGCATTATTTCCCCAAGCCCGTCTGATATAGGTAACAATAGCCGCTAATTCTTCATCGGAATGATAGGCAACGGGTGGCATAAGCATCTCACCTTCCAAACCTTGCAGCAATATCCTAAGCAACTTATCGGGCCGGCCCAGCACCCACTCTGAATCGACCAGTGAGGGTGCCATGTCAGTTTCTTGTCCGTCACTGGCATGGCAGGCAGTGCAGGTATTCAGAAAGAGCTTCTCTCCTTGTTCAAATCTTGCCTGTTCTGCCTGAGTCAATGGAATTACTTCAGGCAGTTGAGGCTTGGGTTTACCCGGCCAACCCATTCGTTCGACCACTTCACTTGCTAAATCGCTCAGTGTTTCCTGATCAGCCTCTGCAAGAGATAACAATGCTGAAGGCCTGTGATCGAGCTCTAACCTTCGGACTCTAGTTGTTGAATGTGGTGGAGCAACGTCATCAATCCCTTCAAGTACTGATAAACGCTGCCAAAACGGCCGGTTCTCATCAGCCGGCAACTCCAGTAAAGTTCTAATATCCTCACTATTACCAGATCGAAGAATAGTAACCGCTAGGGTTTCCACCACATCAACGGTTCCCGTGATATCTGTTTTCCCTGCATTTTGGTCCAGATAATTATTTAAAAAAGCAAGTTCCCGGCCTGAAAGCCCGCTTACCACCAGGCTTACCACGAGGGAATCATTCCCGTACCGATTGATAACGGAAAGCATGGCTTCTTCTCGCTGGGGTGAAGGCAATTCACCAAGGGATGCGGCAAGCTGCCTTCTTACCACGGAACGATCATCATCCAGCAAGTTTAATGCAGAACTTATGAGTGTGTTACCAGGCTGTGAAATAAAAGGCTCCGCAATACGAATAGCCGCAGCCCTCACATGGGGGGATGAATCCTGCATGGCTTGCTCCAGAATTTCCTCATCCGCTGCATGCAAACCATTTAGTGTCCATAATGCCTGCAAACGGGTATAATCTTCCTGACCTTCGGTAACCAGGCTTCTGAGTTCCGGGGAGACAGATACGGCCTGTCGTTCAACCAGAAGCCGTTGCGCAGTATCTCTCCACCAACCGTTTGGATGCTCAAGGTAGGTTACCAGTTCTTCAGGAGTTTTTCCGGAAAACTGCGGCTTCGTATCGGGTTCTTTTGATTCATGGACTATACGGTATATTCTGCCCAGGCCCAATGGCTTTTCCAGATCCCTTTTGCGGATTTCATTCCTTAGATAATCTGTTAAATAGTAACGGTGCTGTATGACGCCCCGGTACATATCAACGATGTATAACGTCCCATCGGGTGCGGAAGATATATTAACCGGCCGAAAACGCTCATCCGTAGAGCTCAGGAAAGCTGCTTTTATATCATGGTAAGGATTTCGTGCGGTTAAATTGCCGAGCCTATCCTCGGTGATTTCAAATCGTTGAACAAGATTCCCCGCAGGGTCAGGAACGAATACATCGCCCCGGAGTTCGTCAGGAAGCCTGTCTCCACGGTAAGCCGCAAGGGAGCTTGCAGCGGTGAATCGTATCAAGGTGCTGTCTTCTTCGTGTAATACAACATTAGTTCGGTAGCCCCGATTAACCCCTGAATTCGATCTTATTGGCCATATATTCCTGTTTTCATAAATAGACTCATAAACTCCGCGCCTTCGGTTTAGATTCTCATTCCTGGAATAATAATGCGGAGCGGTATGGTCAACCGCTATTGGATTTTCATTACTGTTGCGATAGATATAGCCATAATCATCCATTGAGATTCCCCATTGTCCAAGGCTTCGTGCATCCTCTTTCAGTAGTTCTCCATTTTCATAATAAAATCTGCCTCGGTATCTAGTATTATAAATCCAGTTATCAAGACCCCATAACAAGCCATTAGGATTCACTTCCGGATTAACATCGGGACTACCATAATCATCCCTCAACACTTCCACTACGTCAGCTTGTAAATTGCCGGTTGTATCACGTGTCATCCAAAGATAAGGCGGGGCAGCAACGAGTACACCTGAATCCAGTACTTTCAATGCGCGCGGCAGGACCAGGTTATCCATGTAGACGGTTTTTTTATCCATAACACCATCACCGGTCGTATCTTCAAGAACGACAATTTTACCAACCGGTTCATTTTCCCCTTCGGCATCAACATTAGGCATATACCCACGCATTTCAGCAACCCATATTCTTCCTTCGGCATCAAAATCAATAGCAACAGGATCCTCCACTAAGGGTTCGGCAGCTACCAGTTCAATACTATATCCCGGAGGCAGGAAGAACGTTCCCAAAGCCTCTTCAGGTTCAAGCACGGGTGATTCATCAGGGACATCCTGCAGGCCGGGAGGCCATGGTTCCTGCTGCTGGCAACTGCCTGTGAATAATATTGATAAGCTTATAAATAACCAGCAGAATGTGGTTGTACCAAAGGTGTAATTACAGATAATAGACATCACTTTAAATTATAGACCATACCATGCTCATATAGAGCACCTTAAATTCAGATAAGGTGATTTTAGTACATTCTATTTAGAATACCAAATCAGGCCGGAAGATTGTGATTTGAATAATGACAAAATGTATAGGTGAAACTATGAATGATTTTATTTCATCAAGATCATAGAACGGGTAAATATTGTGATAGCCAATAGATTTGCTTCCCTACAAGTTTAGACAACCTTTTCAACCTGATGAATGGTGTTATCGTTGTGTGCAGCTTTCATAGTACCGGGAAAAGATATGGTAAAGGTGGTGCCCTCATGTGTATCTGAGATTACAGAACCTTTAACCTGTTTAACCAGTCCATGGATTAGCATAAGGCCCAGTTTTGATCCTTTTTCTTTTGGGGAGAAGCCTACGCCGTTATCATGAACTTTAAGTTTCACCCTATCCTTCGCAAGGTTGAGGGAAATCGAGATATTACCCTGATCTCGCCCCTGGAAGGCGTGTTTATAAGCATTGGTCAGCAATTCATGTGCAATCAACGCACAGGGAACGGCCGTACTGATATCCAGAAATACGGTATCGGAATTTACCTCTTTTTTAATCAGACAGCCGGATTGCTCATAATTTGTTGAAACATGCTGCAATAGCTTGTTGAGATACATACCAAAATCGATGCTGGAGAAATCATCCTGCTTATATAATAACTCATGGATCATCGCCATAGCTTGTATCCTCCCTTCACTTTCTTTAATGATGTTCTTTACCTTTTCATCATTTATTGTGACGGATTGTAGTTTGAGCAGGCTGGATACAATGGCCAGGTTGTTTTTTACTCTGTGGTGTATTTCACCCAATAACACCTCTTTTTCTTTCAATGAAGCATTAATCTGAGCTTCGGTCAGTACCCGTTCGGTTATATCCATTGCTATAACGACAAAGACTTTCTGACCATCCTGTTCAATTAATTGCATATGAGCCTCGACGTTGTATAAACCATCGTCAGCCCTGCGATGCAAGGTTTTAAATGTGACCTTATCTTTTTTATATTCCGTCAGTTGTCTGCTAAATTGTTCAATTCTGCTTGGATTTTCTTCCTCAATGATGTCATTCGTTGACAATCTTTTGAGCTCTTCCAGAGAGTAACCCAAATTTTCCCTGGCTCCTGCATTAGCATATAAGATTTTCCTTGTTTTTTCATCAACAATATAAATCTCGTTCTTTGACTCTTCTACTATCTGGGACATCCGCATCCTCTGGGTACGCTCAGTTACCAGGTCAGAAATCTCAAATCCAGTACCAATGATATAATTCCTGCCATTTAATTGTATAGCCATACCATTTAAGTAAAAAGGCAGTTCAATGCCATCCTTAAACAGGATGGCTGCTTCCACTTTAGATTTCCCTGTGATAAAAGTCCTGTCTATAGCTTCCCTGACAGAGTCTTTATCATCGTTAGAAATTAACCTCAGGGGATGCATTACTTTAATTTCTTCGGTTGTGTAACCTGTCAAATCTTCCAGGTTTTTGTTCCATTGTATCATTTTACCATGTTCATCAAAAAGGTAAAATAAGCCGGGAAGGCTATTTATCAATAAATCCGAAAAGGTTTTTTCATTGGAAAGCTGTAGCTGGATGTTTTTACGGTGATCAGTCTCTTTGTGAAGTTCATCCCTGGCCTGGTCGGCTTTTTGTTCTGCTAATATGCTACGCGTTACATCAATCGGAGAATGAATGATATAGGCAACTTCTCCGGCCTCATCCAAAACAGGATAATTGGTAGGGATCCAGTATTTTCTTTTAAACCCCTTAGTTCTTCGGATAGGAATATCATACTGTATGACGTCAATACTATCCGGTTTCTTTTGATTCACTACCTTTTTAAAGGAAGCTTTTATGTTCTTCAACCCTTTGTCGCCATCTTCTTCAACAGGGTTAGCAGGAAAAGCTACAAATACGGGCTTTCCTATCAAATCACTTTCCTTAGTATTCGTAGCCTGGAGATAGGCTTCATTAACCTCAACTATTGTAAAATGGGGTATATCAGGCAGTAAAACTAAGGTAGGCGTTGGTGATGCCTTAAGTATGGATCTGGCACTTAATTCATGTAACATGATTCCTCATTGCCTAAAATGTTTCAAATCTTTTTATAAAGATTTTATTCTTAACGTATAGAAAATGATAAAACTACTGAAGTAAATAAATAAAAAATAAAAACTTGTAACTAAAAACAACCCATACAGCAATCATATAAGCAAAATTGCTTGACTATCCTGTTTTATCCTCATCTCAAAGCGGCTCTCCCTGAACTCTATGTATAAACAGCTCTGGTATTTACATTCGCTGTGGTTTGCTTATATTATTGGTTAAATTAATTCATATCCATGATAGGAAATGTATAACAGAAACAATGACAAATTTGCTAGTTTAAAGGAGTACTTTTGATAACTTATCGACTATTATCGATAATATCATTTATCTCCCAATATTGCAATATTCGGCATAAAAACAAAAGCTGGATGTATAATACGATATATTTATTATTACTGCTCGCACCCATTGATTTACTATCACAGGATGGTGTTGAGCAGCCTAATATTATATTTTTCATGACCGATGATCAAGGGTACGCTGATGTAGGTTATTTAGGTCACCCGGTAGTAAAAACTCCTTACATTGATGAAATGGCACGGAGCGGCCTTCGTCTTGACCGATTTTATGCTTCTCCTGTATGTTCACCTACACGTGCCAGTGTGCTGACCGGCAGATACCCAACCCGGACTGGTACTCTAACCTGGGGACATGCCTTGCGACCTCAGGAACAAACGGTTATCAGTCATTTAAAAGAGGCCGGATATCAAACCGGTTTATTTGGCAAGTGGCATTTGGGATCGGTTAGATCTGAAGGATCCACGAGCCCGGAAGCTCATGGATTCGAAGTTTGGGCCGCCGCGCCAAATTTTTATATGAATGACCCCTGGATGAGTATAAATGGAACGCCGGCCCAATTGAAAGGAGAAGGTTCAGCAGTTACAGTAGGCCTGGCGTTAGAATTTATTGAAGAGGCCACCAAGTCAAATGAACCATTCATCGCATTTATATGGACAGGTGCCCCTCATCTTCCCCATGAGGCAATGCCGTATCTTTCTGATCTTTATAGCGATCAACCTGACAATTTAAAGAATTACTATGGTGAAATAAGCGGAATAGATCAAGCTGTGGGCCGTGTACGGGACCGTCTGCGTGAATTGGAAATAGCGGATGAGACACTTCTGTGGTTCACCAGTGATAATGGAGGAAAGTTGCCCGAAGCTAACAATGGCGAATTCCGTGGAGAAAAAGGTGAACTTTGGGAAGGCGGCATACGTGTACCGTCTGTCATAGAATGGCCGGGAGTGATCGAACCAGGTATCAGTATGGTTCCTACTGCTATGGTGGATCTGTTCCCAACTTTCCTGGATTTGGCAGGGAAAAAGAGCCAGAATCAAGAAATCCCGCTAGATGGAATTAGCCTTATGCCCCTTTTCAATGGTGATAACAATCAACGAGAAAAACCTCTGGGGTTTTGGAGTTACTCGGGTGTCAAGGGACAAAAAATGGCCAGCGATGATATCATGCAGGAACTTCAGAAATATCAAAATGGTGATCTATCCCTTGAAGAATTAAACGAAGGACTTATTGTGAGTCCTGATCTTCCTTATGAAGGAATAGAGCAATATCCCAATGCTGCGGCCTGGATGGACGGTAACTGGAAGTTACATAGTTCGGATGGCACGGCTACTGCCCTTTTTAACCTGGCAGACGATCCAGGTGAAGTACACAATTTGCTGGAACAGAATCCCGAACGTGCAAAAGCCATGTTGGAAGAACTATTGAATTGGCAGGATTCTGTTATCCATAGTATTCGTGGTGGAGATTATGCGGAAAAATAGGTCACTCTATTAACACGATTTGCAGGTCCATCACATTATTACCGGTATCGCCGGTTATGATCAGACTGCCTAGAGCCTCAAAGAAATGATAAGAATCATTATTCTTCAAGTAGGTTTCAGGTTTAATTCCTGCCTTACCGGCTAACGTAGCAGTATAACCTGTACAAATAGCACCTGCAGCATCGGTGGGCCCATCTCTGCCATCGGTTCCGGCGCTTAACATGCTAACATAGTGGCGGCCCTCTAATGAAATAGAAGCTGTTAAAGCCATCTCCTGATTTCTTCCCCCTTTACCTTTACCTTTTACATTGAGGTAGCTCTCCCCATAATAAATCAAAGCTGCAGGCTTCTTTACAGGCTCATCCCGGTCTAGCACCGATAGAGCAGAACGGCAAATATTATCGGCAATAACATGGGTATCATCACTGTATGCTTCATCGCTCAGCCAGGTGGAATACCCAAGCTTTTCAGCCTCCAGGCTTGCTTGTTGAGCGGTATAAGTGGCGTTGCCCAACACAAAGTGCCGGTGTTTTTCAATATCACTCTTCAACGTTTCAGGTATAATTCCTTTGATTCCTTTCTCAATATATTGAACTGCCATTTTGGGGATAACAGATAACAGGCTATACTTAGCAAGTACCTGCCAGGCATCGACAAACGTTGTTGAGTCACGAACTAATGGTCCACTTCCTATATCTTCAAGTTCATCGCCCGGAACGTCTGATATATTTAGGCTAATCACATTTACATCTTTCAGTATTTGTCCTAATTGCCCACCTTTGATAATGGACATATGCTTGCGAACCGTATTAGTCTCGTGAATATTTGCCCCACAATTTAACAGGGCATCGTGAGTCTCACGGATAATATCTAAGGTGATTTCTTCAGGTGGCATACAAAGAAGAGCTGAACTGCCACCACTCATCACATAGATTACCAAGTCATCTGGGGGAATACTTTTAGCCAAAGAAACTAATTCCTGAGTGGCACTAACGCTGTCTTCATCGGGAATAGGGTGAGAAGCCATCAGATGTCGGATTTTTCCTTTGGTTGTATCGGGTATTTTCGAGCATATCACCACCCCGCCGTGAATTCTGCTTGCCAGCTTATTCTCCAGGGCAACTGCCATAACCGATGCTGCTTTACCGGAACCTAGCACCCAAATCTTCTGGTGACCCTTAAGTTGGATTTTTTCTTTTCCAACAACTAAATAATCATCAGCCAAATGTATGAAGTTTCGTACCAGATTATCCGGTTGAGATGCCGACAGCGCCTGATTGAATATTTGCCGAAGTTTCTTCTCCTGTTCTTTATACTTCTGATTCAGATTCATCTCTTACCTAAATGGTGTTTATAATAAGATCCATGCCATAAGCTGAATGGTTATTAAGCCTGTTATGCCCATAATTAATGTAGCGATAGTATGAGTCTTTAAAGCGGTTGCTGTATCCATTTCGGAAAACTTAGCAACTACCCAGAAGAAACTGTCGTTCACATGAGAAATAGTGAGTGATCCGGCTCCTAGGGCTAATACAATTAAAGCCTTTCCAATAATAGAATCGAAACCAAGTGGTTCAATTAAGGGAAGAGTAATCGCTGCTGCTGTAATGATGGCAACGGTTGAAGATCCTTGTGCTGATTTCAAGAATGCTGCTATTAAAAATGGAATTAACACGCCCAGGCCTCCAATACTTGCAAATTGCGAAGCAAAATCACCAAGATCGGTCTCCCGGAGTACAGCGCCGAATGCACCGCCTGCCCCGGTAATCAGAATGATAATACCAGCTTTCTTTAGGGCTTCTTCCATCCATAAGTTTTGGATAAGGTTTTTACTTCCCCTGATCATCAATAATGATAGCAAAACACCTATCAAAAGAGCTATAATGGGATCACCCAGAAATATAAATGCCTGGGAAATAAAGCCTTCTCCAAATGGAGCGGTTGGGTATTCAGCTATTGATTTCAGAGCTATTAGAATAATCGGCATCAAAATGGGTGCCACTGCGATGGTAAATGATGGTGGCGATTTAACAGTCTCAGTTTCTTGTTCAATATGTTCAAATTCTATCCTGTATTTACCACAGAATTTGACAGCCCACAACAGGGCTGCAAGCATAGCGGGGATGGAAACTATTAGTCCCAGGATGAGTACCCAGCCAATATCAGCCCCTAATGTTGCTGCAGCAGCCAATGGTCCCGGTGTAGGTGGCACAAAGACATGAGTGGCATAGAGCCCCGAGGCCAAAGCTACAGCAAGAACCGCTAATGGAATCTTTGTTCGTTTCGCAATGGCTTTATTAAGTGCCGAAAGAACGATAAAACCTGAGTCACAAAATACGGGTATGGAAACGATATATCCTGTTAGGCTCATGGATAACGGAGAGTTCTTTTCACCCACCGTATCCAATATTTTATTTGCCAGAACCTTTGCGCCGCCGCTGCGATCCAGATATTCTCCTATAATGGCACCGGCTGCAATTACGATCCCGATGCTTCTTAAAGTAGAACCAAAACCACCTGCAATGGTTCCAATCAAAATTTCCGTTTCAAGACGGGCTAAAAAACCCATGGCAATAGCCCCAAAAAGAAGGGCAAGAAATGGATGAACTTTCCACCGTACGGTCATCCAAACAATAGCAGCGACAATTATGAGTAACCAAAAGAATATAATCATTTAAAGTTAATTAGGGTGATAGACTGGTCTTGAGGGATTGTAATGTTAAGTTTTCCTCCCGTCCTGTGCAAGTTGAACTAATGTACATAATACTTTCAATCATTTCATTTACTATTCCCTCAATTTTCGTAATGTTTCGATAGATTTTTCTTTTGAACTTGCTATCTTAAACAGATAATCGCAAGATATTTGTGATCACCATAAGTTGAAGGGTGACCAATAAAGTGCATTTGAAATGGCATCAAGTGTCATTCAGGTGGCTACCTCATTTTCCTAAAAATATTTTTACCAATGATTACACAAGGTTCTAAAATTTCTTTACTTACTGTATTCTTTCTTCTGACAATTTCACTGGCTGGATTTGGCCAACAAACCGGGTCTATAGAAGGATTAATTAAGGATTCAGAAACGAACCATCCAATTGAAGGTGTCAACGTGAACCTGGAAGGATCGGATCGTGGAGCCACAACCAGCGGTGGTTTCCCATTTAAAATCGATCGGCTTTCACCGGGTCAATACACGCTTGCCATTAGCCATGTAGGTTATCAAAGTGCTACCCAAACTGTAACCGTGCGATCTGGTGAGACTACGAATATTGAAGTGTTCCTCACCAAACAGATATCAGAACTGGATAATATAATTGTTGAAGGCCGAACAGTTAATCTGGTTGGAACTGCCATGTCCGCGTCTCAAGGAAGGGTTGGCAGGGCACAATTAAGAACAAGGCCCTTACTTAGAACCGGTGAAGTCATGGAAACCATACCTGGTTTGATCGCAACCCAGCATAGTGGTTCAGGTAAAGGTAATCAATTTTTTCTGCGTGGGTTTAATCTGGATCACGGCACCGATTTTTCAACTTCACTGGAAGGCATGCCACTTAACCTGCGTTCACATGGTCATGGGCAAGGCTATTTAGACATCAACTTCTTGATTCCAGAGGTTATTAACGTTGTCGAATTCAGGAAGGGACCCTACTTTGCCGATGTCGGAGATTTTGCTACGGCAGGAAACGCTCAGGTTGGCCTGGCAGATCGGCTTGATGAATCAATTGTCAGTCTGGAAGCAGGTATGGATGAATATTACCGTGGCTTGGTAGCAGGATCTTCAGAGTCAAAATATGGGAACCTCCTGTATGGACTGAATGCAAGATATTATAACGGTCCGTTTAATGAACCGGAAAATGCTGCCAAACTTACCGGGATATTGAAGTTTTCAAACGGTAATAAATTGAATGGTTATTCTCTTACAGGTCTTGCTTTCGATAATAATTGGAATTCGAGCGATCAAATCCCCAAACGTGCCGTGCAAAATGGTGAACTTTCAAGGTTCGGTACCATTGACCCAAGCAATGGTGGAGAAACCGGCCGTTATGCTCTTATAGGTAATTGGTGGACTTCTAATAACGAATATGCACAGACAAAAGCTACCGTGTATTCTACTTATTATTTCATGAATTTATTTTCGAATTTCACCTATTCTCTTGAAGATCCAGTAAATGGTGATCAATTTGAGCAGGTTGATCGTCGGTTAATATCCGGGGGAAGTCTGTCACATCATTGGCTGACAAACTGGTTCGGCCATGGAAATAAAAATGCTATTGGGATGGATATCCAAGTTGACCGTATTTTTGAAGTAGGTTTGCATCAAACAATCGAACGAAACAGGATAAATACGGTTCGTGATGATGTAGTAAATGAATCTAGCCTGGGGCTCTATTTGGAAAACGAAACCAAATGGATTGAAAAACTACGAACTACCATTGGAATGAGAGGTGACGTTTTTTTATTCGATGTTAATAGCAACATTAATGTCAATTCAGGTACCAAAACAGACTTTATTGGAAGTCCTAAATTCACCCTCACTTTGGGTCCTTGGTATCATACTGAGTATTATTTCAACCTGGGAATGGGATACCATAGTAATGACGCTCGTGGAACTACCATTATGAATGATCCCTCAAGTGGCCAGCCTCTGATGCCTGTCGATCCACTTGTGCGCTCAAAAGGTGCTGAAATTGGTGCAAGGACAACATTAATTAAAGGCCTTCAATCGACCCTTGCTTTGTTCTATATCGGACTTGACTCCGAACTGGTTTTTGTTGGAGATGCGGGTGGCACCGAGGCCAGTGGAGCCAGCCAGCACCAAGGCCTGGAATGGACGAATTACTATAAACCTAATCCATGGTTATCATTTAATCTTGATGTAGCCTTGACTGATTCTAAATTCACTGAAGAAGATTCAAACGAGAATGCCATTCCCAATTCACTCGGCCGCGTCATTACCGGAGGTATATCCGCCGAATTACCCTCGGGGCTATTTGCAGGGCTGCGTTTACGCCACAATGGTCCCAGTCCACTCGTTGAGAATGGAATGATACAATCGGGAGAAAGTACATTGCTCAATATAAAAGCAGGGTATGAATTTAAGCACTTCACCCTTGAGTTAAATGTTTTAAATGCGCTTAACAGCCAGGATACTGACATCAGTTATTACTATGCATCCAGACTGCCTGGTGAAGCTGCGGAGGGAATAGAAGATGTTCATTTCCACCCTGTCTTGTCCAGGACAGCCAGATTTGCGTTCACCTGGGATTTTTAGCATATTAAAATCTTATCATACAATAGATTATAGATACCAATATTATGAAATTTTCAATACTACCGCGATTTTTAGCTTTTATCCTGTTGTCTAGCTTTATTGGATGTGCTACAACTCAGTCCAGCCAGGTTGAATCTTCTAATCAAGCTAACCAGGACTACCAAACCAACAATTCTAACAGAACATTCTGGTCACCCTACCAGGACCTGAACTGGAGTGAAATCGGTCA